>JAYWIH010000193.1:0-6676 GCA_043789005.1 Sphingobacteriales bacterium | reverse complement strand
GGCCCACCACCATGGGTATGGCGGCATACTGCCCGATGTCGAAGGCGATGAGCTGGCTGGAAATGGTGGTGCCGATGTTGGCTCCCAGCACAATGCCCATTGCCTGCCGGAACGTGAGGGCGCGGGCATTGACCAGCGCAATGGTCATGATGATGACGGCCGAAGAGGAATCGAGCAGCACCGTGACCACGGTTCCCGATAGGATGCCCGTGACCAGATTGCGCGTGAACTTGTCCAGAAAACCCTGCATCCGGTCGCCGGAAAGAGCTTTGAGGTTGTCGGAAAGGTAGTTCATCGCGAACAGGAACACCACCAGCCCGCTCACCAACGTCAAAACAATCCTGCCGTAATCCATTTCCCTGCCCGGTTTGGTACACAGACAAGGTAGGCAAGCCGCACCGGGCTTGTGTTACGGCAGGGTTAAGGATATGTGAAGTTTTGGGGTTTTCCGGACAGGAAAACCCCGTTGAAATAGTATCTTTTGCAAGGCCCAAACCTCCCACCCGCACAAAGGAGATGAACTGGCGTACGTTAGGCAGCAGAAGCGGGTTTCGCGTTTTTAAAACATACTATCTTAAAAAACCGCCTCCGGCACGAAACCACCCGGTTGTCAAAACTCCCACCACCGCTGTTGCGGGTATTCTCCGCCCAAGGCCACGGGCTGGCCAATCATGGGCGTAGCCAGAACCAGTTCCTTTTCGGCGGCGGTTTCCACCAGTTTTCCAATCGGTTCATTCCAAGCATGGTAGGCCAGCGCAAATTTTCCCCAGTGTACGGGCATCAACACATGGGCACGCAGGTCTTGGGCGGCGGTGGCCGTTTCCTCGGGCTTCATGTGTATGTAGGGCCAGTCTACGCCGTATTGGCCGCATTCGAGCAGGGCAAGGTCAAACGGGCCGTGTTGCCCGCCAATGCTTTTGAAGTGTTCGCCATAGCCCGAATCGCCGCCGACAAAAATGCGGTAACCGTGCAGGCGCACCACAAACGACGACCACAGTGTTTTGCCCCGCACCAAGCCCCGCCCCGAAAAATGCCGCGCCGGAGTGGCCGTGAGTTCAACGGAATCCGCCATTTTTTTGCTTTCACCCCAGTCCAGCTCCGTGATTTTGGCCGGGTCAATGCCCCAGTGTTCCAGATGCGCCCCCACCCCCAGCGACGTGACGATGTTTTTGACCTTGGATTTCAGTTCCAAAACCGTCCGGTAATCCAAGTGGTCATAGTGGTCGTGCGTGAGGATGAGCAAGTCAATGGGCGGCAAGTCAGCGACTTGGTACACATCTGAACCGGCAAACGACTTGGCGAAAAACGAAACCGGCGAGGCACTGCCGCTGAAAACCGGATCCACGAGAATGTTCAGGTTTTGGGACTTTATCAGGTAAGACGAATGCCCGAACCACACAATCACGGGTTTTTCGGAGGATAACGCCCGCAAATCGGTCTTGACCGAAGGCAGCGGTTTGGGCGGGGCCGTGTTGGCGGGCTTGTCGAAAAAATCCTTTGTCATCTTGACAAACGACGCGCCTTTCAGCGTCACTTCCGTGGGAACCGGGTTCTGGAACGCGCCATCCCGGTAGTTGGGCGATTGTCTGATCCTGTCCAGCCTTGCACCGGACGGGTTTTTGCCAAATGTTTTCTGCTGCATGAATGCGACTGTTGCCACGGCCAGCAAAACCAGGATTATTGCCAGGGCCACGGCCGTTTTTCCAAGAAATCTCATTGGTTTTGAGGGGCGTGTTGCCAGTGGAATGGCAGACGTTTGGAAACCGTGTTTTATTTTATTTCGGCTGCCATTGTTGCGGCAAAACAGGCAACGTGCGGGTCTGGCGTTTTTGGCTGATGGCGGAATGGGCTATCCTGGGTCAACCGATTGGATGACCGAACCAAGGCCGGAGGTTCGGACGGCGGGGTTTGGGCTTTTTGAAAGATACTATTTTCGCCCGGCCCGCCCTTTTGCGGATTCGGATTGCAAGACCGCGAAAGGCGGCACGCGTCATTGGGGCAAGTCAAACTTGTAGCCCACACCCTTGACGGTCTTAATGTGGCCCTCCCCTATCTTCTCCCGCACCTTGCGGATGTGCACATCCACGGTGCGGGCCAGCACATATACATCCGTACCCCAGATGTTTTGCAGCAGGTCGTCGCGGCTGAACACCTTATTCGGGTTTTGCGCCAAAAAGTACAGCAGTTCAAATTCCTTCTTGGGCAGGGTAATGTGCAGGCCATTGTTGGTGACCGTGTAGCTTTTGCGGTCAATGGTCAGTTCGCCCACGTTCACCTTGTCGTCCTGCTTGGTTTTCTTGGATTCGCGGCGAAACAGCGCGTTGATGCGGCTCATCAGGGCGCGGGGCTTGATCGGCTTGGTAATGTAGTCGTCGGCACCGACATCAAAGGCGGCCACTTCCGAGTATTCCTCCGAGCGGGCGGTGAGGTAGATGATGAACGTGCCGCTGAGTTCGGGCATTTCGCGCAGGCGGCGGCCCGCCTCCACGCCATCCATGTTAGGCATCATGATGTCCATCAGGATCAGGCTGGGCACAAATTCCTTGGCTATTTCCAACGCTTTGCGGCCATCGGAAGCCGTGCGGACTTCATAGCCTTCCTTGATCAGGTTGTACTGGAGGATTTCGGTAATGTCCGCTTCATCATCCACAATCAACACTTTGTACGTTTGGTTCACAATCATGGTGTTTTTCGGCTTTGGGTTCCGCATCCCGAATTCGGGCAGGTAAAGTTAGGCAGGTTTTCGGTTTTCAAAAGATTTGGCGTGCCAAAGGCTTGATTTTGTACCCTTGACCGAAAAATAACGTGCTTTCTTAAAAGAAAAATGCCGGAAAACACGGCCAAACGCCCTGCTTTCCGGCAACCAGAATCCAACCCCTGCGTGCCGGGTTTGGCCTTTTCAAAAGATACTATTTTTTCAGGGCGTGTTTCACCGCGCTGTCCAGTGAGTTGCCGTGCAGGTCGCTGTCTATGATTACTCCGTTCTTGTCAATCAAAAATGTGGCCGGAATGGCCTCCACGCCGTAGTCGGCGGCGGCCTTGTTGTTCCAGAATTTCAAGTCCGACACGTGGTTTTCCCATACCAGCCCATCCTTGGCAATGGCCTGCTCCCAGCGTTGTTTGTTCTGGTCCAGCGAAACGCTGTAAACCGTGAAGCCCTGCGCCTTGTATTTTTCATACACCTTGACCACGCCGGGATTGGCTTTGCGGCAGGGGCCGCACCACGAAGCCCAGAAATCAATCAGAACCACCTTGCCCTTGAGCGATGAGAGCTTTATTACCGTTCCGTTCGGTGCCGAAAGGGCTATTTCGGGAGCCTTGTCGCCAACGGAGGGGATTTTGCCCGGCTTGGTGAAGGCCACAGCCAGCAGCAAGATGGCGGTAATGGCGGTAAGTTTCAGTGAGTTTTTCATGGTACACATCAATTGGGGTTTTTCGGGTGTAAGATACGGAACGGTTGCGGTTATTGGAAGGCCGGTTTTTGTTTCAGCCCCTTGAAATCCTTCAAGTCCATGGCAATGGAACCGACAAACATATCGGCCTCTATTTTTACGGGTATGCGGTTCTTGTCGTCCGTTATCCAAACCCGGATGGATCCTTCGCCGTCGAACATCTCGTTTTTGGGCATCACCGGCGCTATCCTGATGCAGCGGATTTTGCCGAACTTGGTCGAAACCTCTTCTTTGCCCCGGTATCGGATTTTAAAGTCGTACAGCTTGTCATCGAAAAAGGCGGGGATCGGCACGGTCTCGTTCAGGCGCAACTGAGCGAAATCAATGGTGCGCAGGTAGCAATAGCCACTGATGATGTCCTGCACGCCCTTGGGCATCTCAAACTGCTTGGTCGTTTCGTTTTTCTCTTCCGAACGGATCATCCGGTCATGGTAATTGAAATGCACGGTCTCCTCCTTGCGGTATTTCCCTTCCTGCACGTTGATCTGGAACCGCTGCGGCACCAGGGCCGAAGTGTCAATGTACGATTTCCACGTGTCGCGGATGCGGATCACCCAATCAAAAGCCCCTACCGACCTGCCAAAAGCGGTCACTTCGTAGCAGGGCCTTTCATTGACCTTGTGTATCTGGTTGGAAACCTTCACTTCGGCTTCACCGGCATTGATGAATCCATAATGGACGCGGTAGCGGAGCACCTCGCCCGGCCCGAAACTCTCGTTGGGTACGCGGCGTTGCGGGTCGGAACCGCGAAACGCGCCAACCACCACAACCACAACCAGCGACAAGCTAAAAAGATAGGCTTTTTTCATGGCAACCATGCTGTTTTCAGGTGATGACAGTTGTGAGGCAAAGTTACAAATTCCGTGCTAAGTTTTGGGGGCGGGTAAGTTTCGGTGCATTTTTGCAGGATGCTCCCGCTTGCCTTTTAGTTTGCAATGCCACGGAATCAATAAACGGCAAAACCCCGCACGTGTCCGAACAAATGACACATACGGGGTTTTGGGTATGCAAGGTTGCACGCACGGATATGGTTGCCTCGCGGATCCGGGCCAAGGCAAGTTGGCCGTCAGTTCTTCAATATCTTAAATTCCACGCGGCGGTTCAGGGCGCGGCCCTCCTCGGTTTCATTGTCGGCAACGGGCACGGCTTCACCATAGCTTTTGAACACGATGCGGTTTTCGGCAATGTTTTTCCGGCCAAACAGGTATTCCTTCACGTTTTTCACCCGGTCGCCCGACAGTTTCAGGTTGTACACATCGGTACCCATTGCATCCGTATGGCCCGCGATTTCAATGATCACTTTCGGGTTCTCGGTCAGGAATTCGGCCACGCGGTTCAATTCCGGCGATGACTCGTCTTTGAGTACCGCCTTGTCGAAATCAAAAAACACGTTGTTCAGCCGCACCACCTGCCCCACCTCAATCGGCACCAAATACAGGTCGCGGCTGATGATTTTGCCCAGGCTCACGGTTGTGTCGCGCGCCAGGGTGGCGGGCAGCAGCGGCGTGTCGTCCGAGGTCAGTGCCCGGTCATCAGTGCCGCCGGTTACAGCCACAATCTGCGCGGTCTTGTTGCCCATGATGCTCACTTCGCGCAGGGTGGTGTCCATGAGCATGGCTGTTGCCTTGGCATCGGGCTTGAGGCCGGTCAGGTCAATATTGTCCGAAACCGAAATGAAACCGGGAGCCTTGGCGCGGAAACCGTAGTTTTTGCCATAGGGCAGCACAATCTTGTATTCGCCCGTGCCGGGGCTGGAACGCGCCACGCCCAGTTCATTACCGTCGGGCAGGGCTTCATAACTGATCATGGCATCGAGCGGCTGGTTGGTCTTGGAGTTGAAGACCTTGCCTGATACCAGCACCACCGGATCGGGCCGGAACTCCTCTTTCAGTTTCACGCGCACAATGTCGCCCGCCCCCCGGCTGTTTGCTTCCGAAATCAGGTAGGCAAATTCGCCGGTGGCATCCATGGTGTAGTACGTGTCCGATTCGGCGGTGTTGATCGGTGCGCCCAAATTGACCGGTGCCGACCAACGCTGCCAGCTCTCATCGGTGCGGCGCGTGAGGTAGATGTCGTGTTTGCCCGAGCCACCGGCACGGTCACTGCTGAAGTAAAGCGTCTTGCCATCGGCAGCCAGAAAAGGCGTGTCCTCGCTCAAAGGTGAGTTAATGGACAGCCCCAGTGTCTGCGGACGCGACCATTTGCTGCCGCTTTTCAGGAAGCTCACGTACAGGTCATTGTTCTCGCTGCCTTTTACCTCGCTGAATGCCAGCAGCAGTACCTTGCCGTTGGTGGCCAAAAAAGCGTTGGTATAAACGCCTTTGTTCATTTCCTGAAAACCCTCAATCTCAAGCTGTTGCGGTGCCGACCAGCCACCGGCGGCGCGGCTGGAGGCCGAGAACCCCGCACCCTTGTAACGGCCATTCTTGAAAGCCCCCCGGATAATGAGTGTGCCGCCATCGGGCGTGACGCTCTCCACCGAGTTGAACTGATCCATGTTGAAGGGTTGCGGCATTCGTTGGGCGGTGCTCCAGCCTCCCTTGGCACGTTTGGTGGCGTACCATATTTCCTGCGATTCGTCATCCCCGAAAACGCTGCCGGGTTTGCCGTCAATCACGAAATAAAGTGTCTGGCCATCGGGAGCCATCACCGGCCCCAGCTCCTCGTACTTGCTGTTGACCGAGTCGCCCAAGTTTTCTATCTCAAAGGCTTTCGGCCGGGAGCCTTCTTTTTTTTGCGCCCACACACCTGCGGACAGCAGGCCGCACAACAGCAAGCAGAATGTTTGCAAGGATTTCATAGGCGCAGAAAAACAGTATGGTGGAAAAAGGATGCTTTTGGCCGGTAATCAAAACAATATTTCCCTGATAACCTTACGAATCTACGAACATTTACCGAAAGCCGCCAAACCATGCCCGCAATTCTTTTGTGGAGGCGTGCCGGAAAGGCCGAAAAATGCCGCGTCTGGCAAGGGCAGGTTTGGGGTTTTCGGAAGATACTATTTTGGTTCATTGTCCACGGTCGGCAATCCACCGAAAAAATGTTCCTGTCATTCCGGCAACGGAAACTCAGCATTTCCGGAAAACACTGTTCGGAACCGGGACTTACTTACCGGAATTGAGGATTGCGGGGATGAAAACTGAACGCAGGCCGGACACTGCGTGTCAGACCGGAACCGGCAGTCAGCGTTCAGGAGAACGGGCGGGTTTGGCGTTTTTGAAAGA
>JAYWIH010000192.1:0-27512 GCA_043789005.1 Sphingobacteriales bacterium | reverse complement strand
CGCCGCAATCAATCAGGAAATGGTGCTGCTCCACTTGCAGCAGTTGCGACGTGGGAAACCGTCCGTGTGCCGGGGTGGCCGAACTGCTGCCCAGTATCTTGAGGGTGAAGGACAAGTGCGTTGCGCGTTTACCGTGTTGCGTTTGCCGTTGGCAAAAGGGTCGGGTTCGGGGTTTTCAAAAGATACTATTTTGCTCTGTCATTCCGAGGCACGAGGAATCGGGCGGCGACTTGCGCCAAGCCCGGACGTTGATGCGCGGTTGACACCGGGTTGCTCTTTTGCCGGAATGACAAAAGCGGGTTTGGGCTTTTAGAAACATACCGTTTTCCGGCAGAGGGACGTATCCGGGTTCGTATCCGGCAAACGCTATTCCGCGCCTTCGCGGCCAAATTCACTTTCCAGCTCGTGGAAGAAAACCGCGTCAATGGCTTCGGGCAGGGTGGGCACGATGTGCAGCACACTTTCGAGTTGCGATATCCTGATGAGCTTCTGCACGTGATCCGAGAGGCCGGTCAGCACAAAAAGCCCTTCCGCTTCCTTGCACAGCCGGTTTCCGGTCAGCACGGCACTCAGGCCCGACGAATCCATGTATTTGGTTTCCGACAGGTCGAGGATCACATTGCGGAAGCCTTCGGCGTTCAGTGTCAGCAGTTCGGTTTTTAGCAGCGGGGTCAGCGTTGCGTCCAGTTTGCTTTCGTGCAACTGGAATATGACGTGTTTTTCCTGTTTGTCAATCGTGAATTTCATTGCCGGTTTTGTTTGGGATGAATGCTTTCCGGAATGTCGCCGCACTCCGTCATCAAAAAAAACATTCTGCAAAAGTAGCATTTTCCGGGCCAATAAAAAACCGGGCGGAACGCGGGCGGCAGGCAGGTTTGGCCTTTCCAAAACATACTGTTTTGCGGCGCGGTTTTTTTGGCCTTCGGCTAATCGCATTGCAAACGCGGAGCCAGTTGCCACGCGTTCAAAACGCGCGGCAGCGGCTCTTGTTCTTGACAATTACGGACGCAGCGGTGGCGTACCCGGCAACTCAGGCGAATGCGGTGCGGATGGCGGCCTCAATGCGCGGTTCCGTTGCCCCGGAGCCGGTGTCCACGAAAGCCCCGCCAGTCATTTGCTCGTACAGTTCCACGTACCGGTTGGTAATGGTGCGCACCCAATCGTCGGTCATGGGCGGCACTTGCTGGCCGTCCTTGCCTTGGAAACCGTTGGCAATCAGCCATTCGCGCACAAATTCCTTGGAAAGCTGGCGTTGCGGCTGCCCGGCCCGCTGCCTTTCAGCGTAGCCGTCCGCATGGAAATAGCGCGACGAATCGGGCGTGTGCGCCTCGTCTATCAGGTATATTTTGCCATCGCGTTTGCCGAACTCGTATTTGGTGTCCACCAGTATCAGTCCGCGCCGGGCGGCCAGTTCGGTGCCACGCGCAAACAGGGCTAGCGCGTAAGCTTCCAGTTGCGCATAGTCGGTTTCGGTCACGATTCCCTGCGCAATAATGCCGTCCCGCGAAATATCCTCATCGTGTCCTTGCTTGGCTTTGGTGGTGGGCGTAAGAATGGGGTGCGGCAGCGGGTCGCTTTCGCGCAGGCCGTCGGGCAGGGGCACGCCGCAAATGGTGCGCCTGCCCGCCCGGTACTCGCGCCACGCGTGGCCCGCCAGGTAGCCACGCACCACCATTTCCACGGCAAACGGCTCACAGCGCAGGCCGATGCTCACGCTGGGGTGAGGCACGGAAAGCAGCCAGTTGGGCAGGATGTCGGCGGTGGCTTGCAGCGACAGCGCGGCCAACTGGTTGAGCACTTGGCCCTTGCAGGGGATGGCACGCGGCAACACCACATCAAACGCCGAAATGCGATCCGTGGCGACAATGGCCATCCGGTCATCGAAATAGTACACGTCGCGCACTTTGCCCCGGTAAAAGCCGGTCTGGCGGTCAAAACGGAAATGGGTTTCCTTGAGGGCGTTCAAAGTCGTTTTCGTTAAAAATCGTTTAGCGTTTACCGTTGAAAACCGTTTGCCGTCTGGCGTTGAAAATTGTTTACCGTTGCGCGTCTGCCGTTGGAAATAGTATCTTCCAGAAACGCCAAACCCGCCTTTTTGACGGTAAACGTAAAACGTCAAACCCTTTCAATCACCAGTGCCGATGCGCCGCCGCCGCCGTTGCAGATGCCCGCCACGCCGATGGTGCCGCCGTTTTGCCCGAGCACGTTGGCCAGCGTGACCAGTATCCGCGCGCCGGAGCAGCCCAGCGGATGCCCCAGGGCCACCGCCCCGCCAAACGCATTGACGCGGGCATGGTCCAGATTCAATTGCTGCATATTGACCAATGCCACCGCCGAAAATGCCTCGTTTATCTCGTAATAGTCCACGTCTTGGGCGGTGATGCCCGCCATTTTCATCGCCTTCGGAATGGCCAGCGACGGCGAGGTGGTGAACCATTCGGGAGCCTGTTCGGCATCGGCAAAGCCCAAAATGCGGGCAATGGGCTTGAGGCCCAGTTCGGCGGCTTTTTCCTTGCTCACCAGCACCAGCGCGGCGGCCCCGTCGTTGAGGGTGCTGGCATTGGCGGCCGTAACGGTTCCTTCGGGTGCGAATGCGGGTTTCAGGCCGGGAATCTTGTCGAAATTGACGTTCTTGTATTCCTCGTCCTCAGCAACCATCAGCGGCTCCCGGCCTTTCTGCGGCACGGCCACCGGCACGATTTCCTCCTTGAAAAAACCCTTTTGCGTGGCTTCGGCGGCGCGGCGGTACGACTCCATGGCGTAGGCATCCTGGCTTTCGCGGCTGATGTGTTTTTCGCGGGCCATCATGTCGGCGGCATTGCCCATCGCGTAATCGTTGTACACGTCCCAGAGGGCATCCTTGCGCAGGCCGTCAACCAGCTTCCCGTCGCCGTACTTGTAGCCGAAACGGGCTTTTTCCACGTAGTACGGAATGTTGGTCATGCTCTCCATGCCACCCGCCACCACCACATCGTTGAGGCCGAGCATGATGCTCTGGGCGGCAAACATCACCGCCTTGGTGCCCGATGCGCAAACCTTGTTGACGGTGGTGCAGACGGTTTCAGGCGGCAAACCCGCAAAAATGGCGGCCTGCCGCGCCGGGGCCTGCCCCAAATTGGCCGACACCACATTGCCCATGAACACCTCCTGCACCTGCGCGGGCTGGATCCCGGCTTTTTCCAGTGCGCCCCGGATGGCGAACGAACCCAGTTGGGTGGCCGAAAAACCAGCCAGCACACCGCCAAAACTGCCAATCGGCGTGCGGACGGCGGCCACAACATATACTTCTTTCATGAGGATGGGAACCAAGTGGAAAAACGGAAATGCAAAGTTAAAAGGGTTTGGGCTTTTTGAAAGGTACTGTTTTTTCGGTTTTGCATCACCAATCCGGACTTTCGGGCGGGGGCTTTTTGCGGCCTTTCTTCTTTTGCTGCCGGATGTATTGCTTTTCGGTGTCTTTCATGGCTTCCAGCAGCATTTCCGCCCGCTCTTCGGACAGGTTCATTTCACCGTACGGCTCTGGCGATGGCTCGTCGTCGGGGCGGGTGCTGTCGCGGGCATCCGGTTCGGGCGGTGGGGGCGGAGCGGCGGGTTTTTGGCGGGCGGGCGATGCCATCTTGCGCACCAGTTCGTAGTTGTAGCGGGCATCGTCGTTGGCGGGGTTGCTTTTGAGGGCGTTTTTAAAGCACGTGCCCGCCCATTCGTAGCGGCGTTTGCGGTAGGCCAGTACACCCAGTTGCTGCCATGCCAGCGACCGGACACTGGGCTTCGGCGACCGGCACGCAATCTGGTAGAGTGCCGTGGCCTGCTTGTTGTTGCGCTGCGTGAAATAACAGTGTGCCAGGTTTACCATCACTTCCTCCTCGCCGATATTGAGCTTGTCGTACAGGTGGCGGTAGAAAACCAACGCCTCATCATATTTTCCTTTCCTGAATGCTTCGGAAGCCTGTTCCTTGAACCGCCGTATCTCCCCCGACCGGCTGACGGTGTTCCAGTCGGGCAGCCAGGCAAGGGCAACTATGAAAAGCAGGGTTTTGAGCGGCATTTTTCCGGATTACGCGTGCGCAAAGATACGGTGGGTTTGGGCTTTTCAAAACATACTGTTTTGCGTACCAGCCGCAAAAATACCGGTTTGCGGGTTGCCGCTGGCGCGTACGGTTTTTGCAGGTTGGGCGGGGTATGAGCTACCTCTACGCATTTTCCGGCATTGCCATTTTGGTGGTTGTCTTCACGGATTTGATTTACACCACGCTTTCCACCAACGGCGATGGGTTCCTGTCCGGTTATCTGTCGCGGCAGTTGTGGCGGATGATATTTTTTCTGGGAGGCAAGCGGGGGCGCAACCCGCTGATGAACCACGCCGGGGTCACCATCACCGTATTCACGCTCACGGTTTGGATACTGCTCGCCTGGATTGGCAACGGGCTGCTTTTCTGCGCCGATCCGTACTCTGTCATCAACGTGCAAAGCCATTTGCCAGCCACGATAGGCGAAAAATTTTACTACGCCGGCTACACGCTTTCCACACTGGGTATGGGCGATTTTTATGCCCGCACCACTTTTTGGAAACTGCTTACGGCGGCCATCTCGCTCACGGGCCTGACCATGCTCACCATCGCCATCACGTACCTGCTGCAAGTGGTCTCGTCGGAAATCGCCAAGCGGCAACTGGCACTCTACATCGCCTCGCTGGGCGGAACCCCGCACGCCATCCTGCTCAACGCTTGGAACGGACGCGACTTCAAGCAACTGGAAACCGACACCGCCGGACTTGCCTCGCTGATACTCTCGCACAGCCAGCACCACTTGGCCTACCCGATCATCCACTATTTCCATAGTTCGCGCCTGCGCGAGTCGTCGGCGGTGAACCTGGCCGCCCTGGACGAGGCACTGACCATATTGATGCTGTGCGTTTCTGAAACGGCCCGGCCCAGCCTGATCAGCCTGCGCAAAGCCCTGACCACCTACCTGCTCACAATAGAGGATGATTTCGTCAAATCGTCCGACCAATCGCCGCCCCTGCCCGACATGGACGCGCTGCGCGAGCGGGGTGTGCCGCTGGTGGCCGATGCCGGGCAAACCGGCAAGTACTACGACCAGCTATCCGAACGCCGCCGCCTGCTGCTGGCCGGCGTGGAGTTTGGCGGCTGGACCTGGAACGATGTGCTGCGTTCCAAATTCCGATCCGAACTGGACATTGAGCGGTAGTTTTTAGTCCACAGTCCACAGACGGCAGTTTACAATAAAAATACGTGTTGTGGGGTTTGGCATTTTGAAAAGATACTATTTTTGCGGACATGGCCGGACTTTCCAAGTCCGGCGGGTTTGGTGTTTCCGGAACATACTATTTCGAGAAGGCACGCAAATGACTGCCCAGCTACAAATTCCCAGCAAATTCCTGAAATCGGTTCACATCACCGGCATTGGTTTCAGCACGTTTGCCAGCAAATACTCCGCAATTTGGACGGCGTTGGTGGCGGCTCCCTTGCGTAGGTTGTCGGCCACGATCCACATATTCAGCGTGTTGGGTTGTGATTCGTCGCGCCGGAGGCGGCCCACAAACACTTCGTCGCGGCCGTGCGCATCCTTGGGCATCGGGTATTTGAAATTCGCCACATCGTCCACCACGATTACGCCCGGTGCGTTTTCGAGCAGTTGGCGCACCTCGGCCAAGTCAAAATCGTATTCAAATTCCACGTTCACCGCCTCCGAATGCCCGCCAATGACCGGAATGCGCACCGTGGTGGCCGTGACACGGATCGAATCATCGCCCATGATTTTGCGGGTTTCGTGCACCATTTTCATCTCCTCCTTGGTGTAGCCGTTTTCCAGAAACACATCAATGTGCGGCAGCACGTTCAAATCAATCTGATGCGGGTACACTTTCGGCGCACCGGTACGGCCCGCGCGTTCGGCAAACAGTTGGTCCACGGCGTTCTTGCCGGTTCCGGTGACCGACTGGTACGTGGAAACCACCACCCGTTTGACCGTGTATTTGTCGTGCAAGGGCTTGAGGGCCACCACCATCTGGATTGTAGAGCAGTTCGGGTTGGCGATGATCTTGTCGTCGGCGGTGAGTACGTGGGCATTCACTTCGGGCACCACTAATTTTTTGGTCGGATCCATGCGCCACGCCGACGAGTTGTCAATGACCACCGTACCGACCTCGGCAAACCGTGGAGCCAACGCCAGCGACGTACCGCCGCCCGCCGAAAACAGCGCAATGTCGGGCCGCATTTCAATGGCCGTTTCCACGCCCACTACTTTAACGGCTTTGCCCCGGAACATGATTTCCTTGCCCACCGATTTTTCGGAAGCGGTAAGGATCATTTCGGTCACGGGGAAGTTCCGCTCTTCGAGTACTTTGAGTATTTCACTGCCCACCAGCCCGGTGGCTCCGACAACGGCTATTTTCATCGCAAATGGAAAATTAAATGGGGGAATGTAAATGTGAGCAAACGCAAAAGTAGAAAGGTAATTGTGAATTCAACACCGATGAAAACGGATTAATTTTACGTGGAAGGGGGGATTTGACTACACTGTTGGTTTCCAGCCGAAATAATATGTTTACAAGGGGCAAAACCCCCGTATTTTTGATGTTTCCACCAGCATTTCCATGCAAAGACCGTCATTTTCCTGTCCCCTGTTTTTCTGCCTGCTGATTTTTGCAACCGCCCAAGCCCAACTTGCCGATGATTTTTCGGATGGGAACTTCACGCAAAACCCGGTTTGGACGGGCGACACGGCCCTGTTCCGCATCACGCCCGACGGAAAACTGCAGTCGGCCGGGCCGAACGCCACCTCGGTCATCTCACTTTCAACGCCCTGTGTATTAACGGATAGTACGGTGTGGGAGTTTTCTGTGACGCTCAATTTCGCGCCCAGCGGCAGCAACTACCTGCGCGTGTACCTGGCCAGCAACCAAGCCAACCTGAAAACCGCGCTGAACGGCTATTACATCCGCATCGGCGAAACCGGCAGCAACGACGGCGTGGAATTGTACCGGCAAAACGGCACGGCCAGCACCAAAATCATTGACGGCATTGCCGGACGCGCCGCCGCCAACCCGGTTGCGCTGCGCATCCGGGTGGTGCGCGGCAGTGCCGGAAACTGGCGGCTTTTCTCGCGCAAAACCACTGAAAGCGAATGGGTTACCGAAGGGTCGGCCATTGACAATGCGTTTGTTGCGGGTGCGTATTTTGGCGTTTCGTGTTATTTCACGGCTGTCAACCGCCAGCGGTTCGCGCTGGACGATTTTAAAATAGTATCTTTTGAAACGCCCAAACCCCCTGTGCCGCCCGTCATCGGCTTTCGCGAACTGGTAATCAACGAGATTTTTGCCGACGAGTCGCCGCGCGTGGAACTGCCCCCGGCGGAGTTTGTGGAACTCCACAACCCCACTGACCGCGTGATTAACCTGAAAAACTGCACCCTCGGCGATCCGGGCACCAAAGCCGTTTTGCCGGATGAGAACGTGCCGCCCCAGAGTCACATCATCCTGTGCGCCAATGCGTTTGTGGCCGATTTCCAGCCGTTCGGATTCACCGTCGGCCTCAGCAATTTCCCCTCGCTCAACAATGCCGGTGATGAAATCACGCTCCGTAATCCGGCCGGCCAAGTGATAGATCAAGTGGCGTACTCGGATAACTGGTACCGGGATGCCGACAAAACCGACGGCGGCTGGTCTTTGGAGCAGATTGATGCGGCCAACGCCTGCGGTGAGGAAGGCAATTGGGCGGCCGCCGTGGCCGGTGCGGGTGGCACGCCGGGCAAACCCAATTCGGTGGCGGCTTCCAAACCCGACCAAACGCCGCCCCTGTTGTTGGCCGCCGAAGTGCTGGGATTGAACCGGGTAAAAGTGATTTTCAATGAGAAAATGGATACGGTTTCCTTGGCCAATCCGCTGAATTACAGTGCCGAACCGGCCCTGGAAATAGTATCTTTTGAAATCGCCAAACCCGCCCGCCGCGAAGTGCTGCTGACCTTGGCGGCCAGCGTGCAACCCAAAACCGTGTACACGCTGACGGTTCAAAACATCAGGGACTGCAACCAGAATGTGGCCGCAACGCAGCAAATCCGGTTTGCGCTGCCCGAACCGGCCGACTCGATGGATGTGGTCATCAACGAAGTGCTGTTCAACCCGAGGGTGGGCGGCGTGGATTTCGTGGAGGTGTACAACCGGTCGGACAAGTACATCAACCTGAAAGACTGGCAGTTGGCGAATGTGGAAAACAGCCTCGTGGCAAACCGCAAAACCTGCACCGCCGCCAACCGGCTGCTGCCGCCCAATACCTACGCCGTATTCACCACGGACGCGAAACTGCTGGCTACCTACCACCCGAAATACAGGCCGGAAACGGTGGTTGCCATGCCGCTGCCCACGTATTACGACGATGCCGGCAATGTGGTATTGCTCGACAGCCAAGGCCGGACAATTGACCGGTTCGACTATTCGGAGGATTTCCATTTCCCGATGCTGGCCGACAAGGAGGGCGTTTCGCTGGAACGGATTGCGTTTGGCGCACCCACCCGCAACGCCGCCTCGTGGCACTCGGCGGCCGCTACCGAAGGCTATGCCACGCCCGGCTACCTGAACTCCCAAACCGTTGAAACGGTTTCCGCGCCGGGTTTCCGCATCGAACCCAAAGTGATTACGCCCAACGAGGACGGTTACCATGATTTTGCCGCGCTGCACTACCAATTCGCCACGCGGGGCAACCTGGCCACGGTCACGGTGTTTGACGTGGCGGGGCGGCAAATCAGGCAGTTGGCAAACAATGTGTCGCTGGCAACGGAGGGGTTTTTCACGTGGGACGGCACCGGCCAGGACGGCGCAAAAGTGCGTTCGGGCCGTTACGTGGTGGCCTTGGCGGTGTTCAACCCCGACGGCAACCGGCAGCTTTTCAAGGCGGATGTGGTGGTGAGTTGGTAGGGCGGTGCGTGCCGGAAACGTTCCGCTTGCGGGGATTCGGGAAGGCGGGGTCGGCCTTTTGTGAATATGCCGTTGCCAGCAGGTTTTCGGCTTTTCAAATTCGTTGGTAAACTTCGTTAAAGGGAATTCTCATCCTGTCTCCCCACACTCCTTGTTCCTCTCTGATTCCGCAGGAAACAATCATGTTTATTTCTGCCCCAAAAGGCAATTTCAGGATATTTTTCACTTTCCTGCTGTCAAAACCTTCCATCGGACAAGTGTCATACCTTTCATTGGCCATTGCCAACATGAACGTTTGGGCTGCTAAAGCACAAGTCTTATGGACTACAACCCGCATATCGTTTTCAGATACTTGATAAGTGATTGTTCTGAAAATCCCGATAACATTCACTGTGATTTTACGGAAAACACCTAAAATCCCTAAAAAGCGCGAATATAAAAATGGCATTATTTTTCCATAGTACATTTTCCAGCTTTTAATTCTTTTCTCATGTTTCTCTGTCGGACTGTTTTTCAGGACATTTTGCGTTTCCATCACAAGCATTTTTCTTGCTCTTTTCCGGTGCAAATCCTGCCTTGTCACAAAAACCACCATTTGTTGGGCGGTAGTTGCCGATTGTTGATTCAAACAGGCCATGGATAGTTTTTTCAGGGTTTCTGGATTTGTGACGTGGTAAAATTCCCAAAGTTGCATATTGGAACTGTTGGGTGCTAAAGTTGCCAGCTCTATGCAATGTTTTACTTTTTCCGAATCAAGCGGCGTATCCTTGTAGTGTCTTACAGAACGTCTGTAATTTATTATTTCTTCTAAAGTCATTTTAGTTGCTTGTTATACTTGTTGCGATGAAACAATGCTTGATAATAATCTAATTACACTTTATACCTGTTTCGGATACTTATTAGACCTCTTTCCTAAATAAACTGCGTTTTTGAGCCGGAAAAGGGGTTTTTATGCTGTAAAACGACGCAAAATGGCTTCGGGGCCGAAAACGGACTTTGGAAGCCTGTTCCTGTCTATCCAAATGCGTTTATTTAAGCAACAGGTCTAATAGACTTGTTGTGAATTGACAATCAAGCAGTTCATGGATCGAAGCAGGTTTGGCCTTTTTAAAGGATACTATTTTCAGCTCTCCAATGCCCGGCTTTTCCTACCGGTTTCCGCCAAAGGCCCATTCCAGAAACACCGGCATGGCCTGCGCCCACGTGTGCGGGTTGTGCTGGCCGCCTTCCATTTGGTAATATTCAATGTCGTCCTGCGGGCGGTAACCTTTGCGGGTCAGTTCGGCAATGATGTCGAGCGTGTCGTCAATCGCGTCAATAATGCCGTTGCGGTTGCGGTCGGCGGTTTCGTCGTGCGTGCCGGCTTGCAGCCAGAACTTCATGCCCGGCCTGTGCTTTCCCGCGCGGATGTGGCTGTGCATGATCCGGTCGTTGTCCACATAGCCATCCTCGTAGGCTTTGCTGCGCCACCAGAACGAACCCGAAAACACGCCCACCCTGGCAAACACCGCCGGGTGGTTCCACGCCAAGTCAAACGCCGACAGGCCACCCAGCGAGTAACCGGCTATTGCATTGCCACCGCCTTGGCTGTCAATGCGGTAGGTGTTGGCCAAGTAGGGTAGGAGTTCCCTCAAAATGAAATCCGTGTGCGCAGCAGCCCGGCTGCCGCGCTGCTTGTAGTCGGCTTGGGCGGCCACGCCGTACTCGTGCATCCGGTCGTGGCCGGCATACACGCCCACGGCAATGATGTTGCAGATTCTGCCCAGCCGTGTCAGCGAGTCCAAGGTGCTTTTGAGGCGCACGGCTTCATTGTCCTGCCCATCGTTCAGGAGTAAAAACGGATAATTCCCGCTGTTTTCCGAATATCCGGGTGGCAGGAAAATATCAATCTCAACGTCCCTCTTCAAATATTTCGACGGGAATCCCTTGATTTTTTGCATTTGGTAATGCTCCTGAACGGTGCGCGCAACGGTTTGCTCCATGTTTTTGTGGAAAGGCGAACCGCAAAAAAAGGACGAAAAAACGAGAAAGATGACTGCTGAAAGCATAAAAATCGAATATTTGTAAGGTTCGGGTATTTTTTCCGGTAAAAGTGCTAATATTCACGCGGTTGCAAAAACCGTGGCCCGCAGGCGGCGGAAAACGAAAAAAAACGCCGGAGGCCAGCCTGCAGGTTTGGCTCTTTTCAGGGATACTATTTTTATCCGGCCATTTTCCGCAAATGGCGGCCACAAACGAAAACCAGACAAAACAAGAAACCGATGAGAGAGGAATACCGCAAATGGCATTCGCCCAACCTGAGCCGCGACGTGGAAATGCTGGTGTTCGGGGAGCGTGGCTATCCGGTCATTTTGTTCCCGACTTCGCGCGGGAGCTTTTACGAGAACCGCGACCAGGGCCTGATTGAGTCGGTGCGGTGGTTTGTGGAAAACGGACTCGTGAGAATATACTGCCCCGATAGTTTCGACGCGCTGACGTGGTACAACCGGGGCGTGCATCCGGCGGAACGCGCCAAAAACTACCATTGGTACGACCAGATGCTGTATCACGAACTGGTGCCCTGGGCGGCCTGGGAAACCGGCGTGCCGCGCGTGGCCACTGCCGGATGCAGCTTCGGGGCGTACCATGCCACCAACTTCGCACTCAAACACCCCGACCGGGCCAAATATGCATTCAACATGAGCGGCGTGTTCGACATCCGGCACTACGCGGGCGGCCACTACGACGACCATGTGTATTTCAACAACCCGCCGGATTACCTGCCCAATGCTTGGGATGACCGCTACCGCGACCTGTTCATCACGCTGGGAACGGGTTCGTGGGACATCTGTTTGGACGCAAATGTGAAAATGGCTAAGTTGCTCGGAGACAAGGGCATCCATCATTGGCTCGACATCCGGCACGAAGCCCTGCATGACTGGCCCGTGTGGAGGCAGATGTTCCCGCATTATTTGTCGCTGATTAGGTAAAAGAGTTGTTATATGCTGATAATCAACAAGTTATAATTTTTTTCAATAAAACCGAACCCAGAAAATAGTATCTTTTCAAAACGCAAAACCCCTTTTTGTCAAAACAAACAGAGATTGTGCATTGCACGGATAAGAATGCAGTTTAAATAAACCATCAACTACCTGATTATCAACCGATAGCAACTCTAAAGAAAAACCCCTCTTTCGGAGGGGGCTGGGAGGCTTTTTGAAGGTTTTTTTTTCCTTAAACAGAACAGTCCCGCACAATCATTCATTCAATCATTCACTCCCCTTTTATAGCCGGGGCTTTTTATTTCCTCTTTCTAACCATGAAAAAAATCGGCATACTCTTCGGCATGGAAAATACTTTTCCATGGGCATTCATTGACAAGATCAACAGTCTGGGCATCAAGGACATACAGGCCGAGGCCGTGAGTGTGGACATGGTGCAGCAAGGCGCACCTTCGGAGTACGCGGTAATCATTGACCGCATTTCGCAAGACGTGCCGTTTTACCGCAGTTTCCTGAAAAACGCCGCCATTTCGGGCACGGCCGTGATCAACAACCCGTTCTGGTGGAGTGCCGACGAGAAGTTTTTCAACAATGCGCTGGCCGTCAAAATCGGTGTTCCGGTTCCCAAAACCGTAATTTTGCCGTCTTTCGAACGCCCGTCGGATACGTTCGAGACTTCGTTCCGCAACCTGAAATACCCCATCAACTGGCATGGGATATTTGAATACATCGGTTTTCCGGCCTACATGAAACCGCACGCGGGTGGCGGCTGGAAAAGCGTCTATAAAATCCACTCGGCCGAGGAACTGTTTCACGCCCACGCCGAAACCGGCCAACTGGTGATGATGCTGCAAGAGGAAATCGTGTTCGACTCGTATTTCCGGTGCTACGGCATTGGCGGCGGCAACGTGCGCATCATGGAATACGAACCGCGCAACCCGCACCATTTGCGCTACGTGCATGGCCAGTTCAACGCCGACAAAAAGCTGCTGGCCACCATGGAAAAATACGTGGTCGCCCTCAACAAGGCTTTGGGCTATGATTTCAACACAGTCGAGTTTGCGGTGCGCGGCGGCATCCCGTACGCCATTGACTTCTGCAACCCGGCCCCCGATGCTGACATTAACTCGGTGGGCCAGGAAAACTTCGACTGGGTGGTGGAGGCGGCGGCCAACATGGCCGTGGAACGCGCCAAAAAATTCAAGCCCGACACCGACAACCTGACTTGGGGAACGTTCATGACCCAGTCCATTGCCCGCAAGCCGCTGAAAATGTGAAGGAAACAGGCCGCAAGAAATAGTATCCTTTGAAATCGCCAAACCCCCTTTGTCATTCCGACGAAGGAGGAATCCGATGCCAATCGCGCACCAAAGCCCGGACTTGCCCGCAAGTGAAGGCCCGATTCCTCCTTTGTCGGAATGACAAAAATAGTATGTTTCAAAAAGCCCAAACCCACCTTTCTTGAACGCCAAACGCCAATGAAACTGCCCAGATTCACGCTCGGCGTGGAAGAGGAATACATGATTGTTGACCCGCAGACGCGCGAACTCACCTCGCACGACCAGAAAATCGTGGATATCGCCTCGCGCCTGCTCGGCGACCAAGTGAAGGCCGAGATGCACCAAGCCGTGGTGGAGGCGGGAACCAACATCTGCCAGAACATAGACGAGGCGCGCCAAGACCTGACCCGCCTGCGCCGCACCGTGGCCGAAATCGCGGGCGGTCTGGGCCTGAAAATGGGCGCATCGGCCACGCACCCGTTCTCGCACTGGTCCACGCAACTCATCACGCCCAACCCGCGCTACGATGCGATTGTACACGAAATGCAGGATGCGGCGCGTTCAAACCTGATTTTCGGGCTGCACGTACACGTGGGCATGGCCGACAAGAACATGGCCATCCATATTGCCAACACGGTGCGCTACTTTTTGCCGCACGTGTATGCGCTGAGCACTAACTCGCCCTTTTGGGAAGGACGCAATACGGGCTTCAAGTCGTTCAGGGCCAAGGTGTTCGAGCGGTTTCCGCGCACCGGCCTGCCCGATTTTTTCAGCAGTTATGACGATTACAAGAACTACGTGAACCTGCTCATCAAGACGGGCTGCATTGACAACGCCAAGAAAATCTGGTGGGATTTGCGCGTGCACCCGTTTTTCGACACCATCGAGTTCCGCATCTGCGACATCCCGATGCTGATTGACGAAACCATCGCGATTGCGGCCATTTTCCAAGCCTTGGTTGCCAAACTCTACAAGTTGCGCATGGCAAACCTCAATTTCATGATTTATACGCGGGCACTGATCAACGAAAACAAGTGGCGCGCCTGCCGGTATGGCATCGGCGGCAAAATGATTGACTTCGGCAAGGAAGAGGAAGTGGACACCCACGCGCTGATTCTGGAACTGCTCGGCTTCGTGGATGATGTGGTGGACGAACTGGGCAGCCGCGAGGCCATCAATTATGTGTACACGATGCTGGAAAACGGCACCGGAGCCGACCGCCAACTGGCCGTCTACGAACAGACCGGCGACCTGACCAAAGTTGTGGACTACATCACCGAACAAACGCTGGTGGGAACGTGAAAAAGTGGCCCCCCAACCCCCGAAGGGGGAGTTTTTAAAACAATATCCTTCCAAAAACCCCAAACTTATGACTAAGACCATCATTTATTCCGCCGATGCCCCGGCACCCATCGGGCCGTACAGCCAGGCCGTGCAGGTTGGCAATACAGTTTACGTTTCCGGGCAAATTGCCTTGGACCAGGCTACCGGCAACCTGCTCACCGGCCAGGGCATTGTCATTGAGACGCACCAGGTGATGCGCAACCTGCGGTTCATTCTGCGCGAAGCCGGAACCGACTTTGGAAACGTGGTGAAATGCACGATTTTCGTGAAAGACCTCGGCGATTTTGCCGCCATCAACGAAGTGTACGGCAGCTATTTCGACGAACTGCCGCCCGCCCGCGAAACCGTGGAGGTGAGCCGCCTGCCCAAAGATGTGAACGTGGAGATTTCGTGCGTGGCGGTGGTGTGACAGTGAATGCAGGAAAGGCAAGGCGGAAAATAGTATCTTTTGAAAACCTGAAACCCCCGCCACGCACTTTCCGCGCTGGCCGCAAGAGTGACAATGAGCATTGGTAATTCAAGGTATTGGCAACCGTTTCAAAATCGTAGGAATCCACCTTTTTAACAATCCGAAATCATGAAAACAGGAAATGTGAGTCGCCGTAAATTTATCGGTGCTGTCGGTATCTCGACTTTTGCTGCCGGCAATTTGATTCTGCCAAGGTATGCCAATGCCAGCCCCTCATTGTTGGAAGACAGGAATATCAACCACATCGGGCCGGTGGAAGGTTTTACGCCGCAAATCGGGACGTTGATTTCAATGCTCGATTGGGTGAGCGAATCCGTCATCGAAGTTACAAAAAAACTGACTGTCGATCAATTGGACTACCTGCACGACAAGGATTCGAATACCATCGGTTCATTGATGATGCATTTGGCGGCAACCGAAGTTATTTACCAGGACCTCACATTTCAAGACCTGAAAGATTTTTCCAAGGAAAACAAGGAAAAGTGGAATGTTGCGATGGAACTCGGGCCGGAAGCCCAGAAGAAAATAAAAGGGAACAAGATTGACTATTATGTTGAGGCCATGAACGAGGCACGGGCGAAAACAAAATCGGAAATGAAAAAGAGGGACGACAAATGGCTGCTTTCGGGTGAAACCAAAGAGTGGGATTGGAATAACTACTGCAAATGGTTTCATGTGACAGAACATTTTGCCAACCACCGTGGGCAAATGACCTGGTACCGTAAGAGGTTTCCCAAGTAGGGATTATGCCGACCTTTGCCAGAGCCAGCTTACCCTTCTTCGGTATAATATGCTTGCCTTGCCGGAAATAGTATCTTTTAAAAAGCCCAAACCCGCCCGCCACATTGGATATGTGGCACGAAAAGATAGGTTTGGACAGATACTTACAGATATTTACTAAAAATTGAATGACAGATGGAGCTTAAAACCATAGAATTAAATGTTGACCAGTCGGAAGAAATTTATGCCTCGGAAAATTGCCAACAGTTAATAAATTCGATGAACGAATTTTATCCAAAAATTGGTTTCAACAAACCTTGGGTTGGTTATTTCGCTTTTGATAACAATCAAATTGTTGGCACTGGCGGTTTCATAGGACAACCCAAAGACGAAAAAGTTGAAATTGCATATTGGACATTTAAAGAATTTGAAGGACAAGGAATTGCTTCACTCGTTTGTGAACAACGTATTGCAATTGCAAAAGCAACAGACCCGGACATAATAATAACCGCTAAAACAGCACCCGAACATAACGCTTCGACCAAAGTTTTAGAGAATAACGGATTTACATTTACAGAAATAATACAAGATGACGAAATTGGAGACGCTTGGTTTTGGACACTTAAAGATGGAGAATAAACCTTGCATTGACACGACAGCCTGACCACCGAGAAGAACGCCTAACCGCTAACCAAGTTCCTTTCAGAAGGACAAAAAAGTATTTGGGAACAGTATGTTTCAAAAAGCCCAAACCTGCCCGACACATTGAATATGTGGCACGAAGCCGATAGGTTTGGGTAACCATGTGCATTCTCAACCCGTTCACGCATTTTCATTTGCCTCGCCCAATCCGGAAATAACCGCAACCGGTTACGCATATGGCTCCGAAAAAACGGATAATGCGCAACGAAACGGGGCGGCTGCGTTTACACGGATGTTGTATGCAATTGAAACCGTCGGCTATGTTAAACACGAGGAACAAGCCGAGATATATTTAATAAATTCAATTTTGAGCAATTAAAATAAACATATTGAAATGAACAAATTGTTACTTTTTCTCTTATTACCCTGTCTATCATTTGCCCAAGTTGACAGTACCGACATAATAGTTAAGCAAATAATGGAGAAGCAAAAAATTGTTGGACTTTCCTTAGCTGTTATCAAAAATGGGAAGACTGTAATAAACAAAGGTTACGGATTTGCCAATATAGAATTAAATGTGCCAGTAACTTCTGAAACCGTAATTAAAGTTAGTTCAATAAGCAAACAATTTTTTACAACAGCAATATTGAAATTGATGGAAAATGGCAAATTAGATATTAATGATAGTGTTCATAAATATTTCCCCGACGCACCAGAATCGTGGCGACCTATTACACTAAAGAACCTGATGAGTCACACATCTGGTTTGCAAAGAGAGCCCCCAGCTTATGACGCTTTAAAAAGACAACCCGATATAGACGTTATCAAATCTGCATATAGCTTACCCCTTGATTATAAAACAGGAGAAAAATTCCAGTATTGTAATATTGGTTATTTTATGTTGGCCGAAGTTATATCACAGGTAAGTGGAATGCCTTGGCAGGACTATATTCGGACTGCGTTATTTATACCAGCCGGAATGAATAATAGTTACCTCACCGATTTTTACCAAATTATCCCTAACCGTGCCAATGGGTATATGTATAAAAAAGACACATTGATTAATGCCACTGCCATGCTTGCAATTCGGCCCAGCGGCGGTTTTCTTTCTACGAGCACTGATATGATACTATGGGATAAAGTACTGACAGAGGAAAATATCATTCTGAGAAAAGAAAACTGGGAATTGCTTTGGCAGCCATATATAAAAACATCTGCCGACCTTAAATCTAAGGCTAATTATGGATTCGGATGGTTTATTGATGAACGTAACGGGCACAAGGTAATACATCATGGTGGTGCTAATCTTGGTTTTCGTTCTTTCTATGCCCGTTTTGTAAATGATGATTTATCGATCATTGTAATGACTAATACAGAAGAGGCAAACCCCCAAGCCATTGTAGGGGCTTTATCAGAGTATTATTTCCGAAAATAGTGGTTTTTATAAATTTTTTTGACTGGCAACTGTGGTACAATTTCGGTAATAAAAAGTCAACTGCATACAACATTGGTATTGCCAATAGTGGGGCTTGACATTGGAACAATCAGCAGCGGTAATACTTCTGTACTGTGGTTCGGGGCTTGACGAACAAAGCCTAGCTTTAGTTCTTAATATTTAACTTTATCAAAAAGCCAGGCAGCGGTTCCGGGCGGACGGAATGCTAATTCCACACCTGCACAAAGCCCTGCTCGTTAGCTCGCAAGGAACTTAGGAGAAACAGAGTTGCATCCGGTTCCTCAAGCCGTCGAACTTGCCACAAGTTCCTTGCAGGAGGACGAAATGGTGACAACCCAAAATAGTATCCCCGCTAAAGACGGGGCTTTCAGCTTTCCAAAAGCCCAAACCCGTTCCTTCCCTAAATATCACGTCAAGCCCCAAAGCGAAATTTTGGTTTGGCTTCTTTTTGGAACACTTTGCTGCTAAAATGGCGCGAAAGACAGCGATTTTATCCGTCTTTGCTGCCATTGTGTCAAAATAGTATCTTTCCAGATGCCCAAACCCCGTTGTGCCACCTTGCCGCTTGGTCTGGTTTTCTTGGTATGCTGTTTGCTAAACATAATGGAAAGCAAACGCGAAAACCTATGAAAAACACGCCCATGAAAAACATACTGAAGGAATTTGTGAGCCCGATCAACTGGCTCAACACCATCAACGGTGGCACGAGCCTGACGGCGGTGCAAGTGGAAAGGGAGGAGGACAAGTTCATCATCAGCCTTTCGGCTCCGGGCGTGAAGCCGGAGGCATTCCATATATTCGTGAAAGACAACAAGCTTACGGTGCATTCATTTCTACCACAGGCACTTGACGTGGTGATGGAATCGGAAGATGAGACGCTGATACCGTTGTTCCAGCGCACTTTCGACATTCCGCCGTTCGTGGAAAACGAACTGATCGAGGCGGTTCATGAAGCGGGCCGCATCCGGGTGGTGATGCCTTTCAAGAGCAAGGACGAGACCCCGCGCCGCATTGATATCCAATTTACATAAACACAAGACAGTGGATTGCGGCTGTGGGCCAGGCAATTTGCCGGACACCGCCGAAAACGGGAAGCGACCCTCGCTTCCCGTTTTTTTTGTACTTTCGTGTTCCGCTTCAATATACCCGTTTTGCCGGCCTTCGCGGTTTGTCCGCCCGTTGGCGCGACTCTTTCTAACAGTAAACGGCAAACGTAAAACGAAACAAGTGCAAGATTCCGATAACCCCGCCACCGCTGCCGAACCAATCGGTTGGGGGCTTTTTCCCGAAGTGATCACGCTTTTCGTTGATGTGATTGTGCCGTTGCCCCTGCCCAACCTGCTCACCTACCGCGTGCCTGCAGTCATGAACGACCAGATTTTGGTGGGGGCGCGGGTGATTGTGCAGCTCGGGCCGCGCCGCGTGCTCACGGCGGTGGTGGCGCGGGTACACCATGAGCCGCCCAAGAAATACATCGCCAAGCCACTGCTGGAACTGCTTGACGACTCGCCGATGGTGACCACCCAGCAGTTGGATCTGTTCCGTTGGGTGTCGGAGTATTACATGTGCCACATCGGTGAGGTAATGAATGCGGCTTTGCCTTCTGGATTGAAAATCAACAGCGAATCCAAGTTGCAGTTCAACCCGGAGTTCAACCCCAATGTGCCGCTCACCGAAATTGAGGCCAAGTTATTGGAGGCGGTGCAGGAGAAAAACTCGCTCTCAACGGATGAAGCGGCACGGCTGCTGGGCCAAAGTGATATTTATCCGCTGCTCAAATCGCTCAGCAAGAAAGGCGCGATTCTCATTTACGAGGAAATCAAGGAGAAATACTCGCCCAAGATACTCCGCAAACTGCGCCTGACCGCCGCCTACCGCGATTGGGAGCCGCTCAAGGACCTGATTGACGAACTCGAAGACCGCAAACAATACAAGCAAGTGGGCGTGCTGATGAAATACCTGTCGCGCGTGCCGGTGATGCAAAACCCGGCGGCCAACGGCGATGGCTTGGAAAAATCGGTTTTGGTGAAGGATGACATTTCGGAATCGGCGTTGAAAACGCTGACCAAAAAGGGCGTTTTTGAGGAATTTGAAATCATCATTTCCCGCTTTGCCGACATTCCGTATCCCGGAGACGATGTGCAACTATCTGAATACCAGCGCGAAGCGACCGAGAAAATAGTATCTTTTTTCAAGGCCAAAGATACCGTGCTGCTGCACGGCATTACGGGCAGCGGCAAAACCGCCGTGTACATCCATTTAATCCAGCAAGTGCTGGCTTCCGGTTCGCAGGTGCTGTACCTGTTGCCCGAAATCGCGCTGACCACGCAGATTGTGGGGCGGCTGCGCAAGGTTTTCGGCAACCAGATGGGCATTTACCATTCCAAATTCTCAGACAATGAGCGGGTGGAAGTGTGGCGCGGCGTGCTGTCGGGCAAGTTCAATTTTGTCATCGGCGTGCGTTCGGCCATTTTCCTGCCATTCGATAACCTGGGCCTGATTGTGGTGGACGAGGAACACGAAAGCTCCTATAAGCAATATGATCCCGCGCCGCGCTACAACGCCCGCGATTTGGCATTGGTGGTAGCTAAGTTGCAGCAAGCCAAGGTGCTGATGGGTTCGGCAACGCCTTCGTTCGAGTCGTTTTACAATGCGCAACAGGGGCGATACGGCTACGTGAAACTCACGCAGCGGTTCCGGGAGGCGCAACTGCCCGAGATTTCGCTGGTCAACATCCGCACCGAACGCAAGCAGAAAAAACTGAAGCACAGCTTTTCGGAGCCGCTGCTCACTGCCTTGCAGCACAGCCTGGACAAAGGCGAGCAAAGCATACTTTTCCAAAACCGGCGCGGCTATGCGCCGTACCTGATGTGCGAGGATTGCGGCTGGATTCCGCAGTGCCACCAATGCAACGTGAGCCTGACGTATCACCAGCAAACGCAGGAAATACGCTGCCATTATTGCGGCTATACCGAGCCGATGAACCACAAATGCCCCGTGTGCGGCTCCACGCGCATTAAAACGATGGGCTACGGTACCGAAAAAATCGAGGACGAACTGAAACTGCTGATGCCCGCCGCCCGCACCGCGCGTATGGACTTGGACACCACGCGCCAGAAAAATGCGGTGCAGAACATCGTGCAGGCGTTTGAAGCCGGGGAAACGGACATTCTGATCGGCACGCAGATGCTGAGCAAGGGGCTGGACTTTGACCGGGTGAACTTTGTGGGCATTTTCGATGCCGACCACATTATCCACTTTCCCGATTTCCGCGCCCACGAACGGGCTTTCCAGTTGATTACGCAAGTGGCGGGCCGGGCCGGGCGGCGCGACCAGCAAGGCAAAGTGCTCATCCAGACGGGCAACACGGAACTATTCATCATTGAGAAAATATTGCAGAACGACTATGAGGGCCTATACGAAAAGGAACTGCCCGAACGCCAGAAATTCAATTATCCGCCCTACACGCGCCTGATCCGGCTGGTTGTGAAGCACCCGGACGAAACGGTGTCTGAAGAAGCCGCCCAACTGTTGGCTGCCGGACTGCGCGAAAAGCTGGGCAGCCGCGTGCTGGGGCCGGAGCCGCCGCTGGTCAACCGCATCCGCAACCAGTTTTTGAAGGACATCCTGATCAAGCTGGAAAAGGAGAATATCAATTTGAAACTGATCAAACAGCAAATCCGCGAGGAAATCCAGAAAACGCTGGCCGTCAAGCAATTCAAGCAAGTGTACGTGACCGTGGATGTAGATCCGGTGTGAAAGGTTAGGGATTTCCGTCCTGCAAAAATCTTCCGGGAGTTTTGTAACATTTTTGTTACTTTTGTGTTCGGCTATTAGCAGTAATAATCAAAACCTGAAATTCATCTTAAAACACAAAAAATGAATGCGCATGATTTGATAAAGTTACTCATGGAACAAGGTTGATGCGAAGTCAGGCAAACTGGCAGCCACAAAATCTTCAAACATTCTGACAGTGCAAACAATATTGCCGTACCCGTACATGGAAAAAAAGACATCAAGAAAGGAACCTTAAACTCAATCCTGAAAAAAGCGGGATTGAAATGATTCCACCTTTTTGTTTCACTTGAAATATACACCTCACAAGTACGAATATGTCGGCAACTGTCATGATTTTGTTAATTAAGGAAATTATCAATAGATTAATTAAAAATTCAGGAGAGAACCGGATTTTACCTAAACACATAAAAAATGAACTCCAAGGAATTAATCATCATTCTCGAACGCAATGGCCAGGAATGGGATGCGCGTTTGGAACTGCCAAATTATTTAATAGCCACGCAGGGCGAAAATATTAATGAGGTGACTGGAAATATCAGAATGTTGTTGGAAGATTATGTGCAACATGAAGGCAGCGAGGATGCCTTGTTCAAAAACGTGAACATACAGGATTTGAAATTCGAGTACGCTTACGAACTGATTGAGTTCTTTGAGCAGTTTGATGCAATCAAGATTGGCAAAGTTGCTGAATTGGCGGGTATCAATGCCAGTTTAGTGCGCCAATATGCCAACGGAATCAAACAGGCCTCAGAAAAGCAGGTGCGTAAAATAGAAGAAGCCGTCCATAAGCTCGGAAAAGAGTTGATGGACGTGCATCTGGTCTGATTCTTAGGTATATGCCCCAATCTTGAAAAATGGCTTTGAAAAACCTCTTGTTTGGGAAAATGGGAGGTTTTGTCTTTTTGAAACATACTATTTCACCAACCAACCGCCATGCAAGCCAACCTGAAATTCTCCACCGCCGCTGAGGCCGTCCAAACCATCCAGTCTGGCAATCGTGTGTTTGTCCACAGCGTGGCGCAAACACCGCACGTGCTGCTCAATGCCATGACTGCCCAAGCCGACCGGCTCGACGACGTGGAACTGATTCATATCCACACCGAAGGCGCGTTGCCGCACCTGAAACCCGAATTCAGGCATAAATTCCGTTCGCACGCTTGCTTTGTCGGGGCCAACCACCGGCGTTTGCTGGCCGAGGGCTACGGCGATTACATCCCGGTTTTTTTGTCCGACATCCCGCTGCTGTTCCGCCAGAATGTGCTGCCGCTCGACGTGGCGATGGTCATGGTGTCGCCGCCCGATGCGCACGGCTACTGTTCGTTGGGCTGCTCGGTGGATGTGAGCCTTGCCGCCGTTCAAACGGCCAAGCACGTCATTGCCGAAATCAACCCGAACGTGCCGCGCACACACGGCGACGGGTTCATTCACGTGAGCCGCATCCACGCGGCGGTGGCCGTGGATTATCCGATGCACGAAGTGCCGCCCCAGCCGCTGACTCCCACCGAAATTGAAATCGGCAGGCAAGTGGCGAGCCTCGTGGAAGACGGCGCGACGTTGCAAATGGGCATTGGCGGCATCCCGAATGCGGTGCTGGGCCAGTTGGGCGGCCACAAGAACCTGGGCATCCACACCGAAATGTTTTCCGACGGGCTGATTGGCTTGGTGGAAAGCGGCGTGGTGACCAACTCCCTGAAAAAAGTGTTGCCCGGCAAAACGGTGTCGTGCTTTGTGATGGGCAGTCGCAAGGTGTACGACTTTGTGCATCTGAACCCGTCCATCGCCATGAAAGAAACTTCGTTCACCAACGACACGAGCATCATTCGCAAAAACCCGAAAGTGACGGCCATAAACAGTGCCATCGAGATTGACCTGACCGGACAAGTCTGCGCCGACACCATTGGCACTTTCCAGTATTCGGGCGTGGGCGGACAAGTGGATTTCATGCGCGGCGCGGCTTTGTCCGAAGGCGGCAAACCGATCATCGCGCTGTCGTCGGTGACGGGCCGTGGCGAGAGCAAGATCGTGAACACGCTCAAAACGGGAGCCGGGGTGACCACCACCCGCGCCCACGTCCGCTACATCGTGACCGAACACGGCATTGCCGACCTGTTTGGCAAAACGCTGAAACAACGAGCCAGATTGCTGATTGGCTTGGCGCACCCCAACCACCGCGAAGCATTGGAAAAAGAGGCGTTTGGCCGGTTCAGCGGATTTTGAACGCGAGGGGTTTGGGCTTTTTAAAGGATACTATTTTGGAACGGAAGTGTTCAATGAGAAACACGTGGTTAGTTGGCAATCAGGTAAAAACAAGTCTGTTGATGGGTGCGTAATTATACATGATTAAGATGTGTTAAACAGGAGGTATCGTGTGTGGATTGTGATGCTTGTGCCAAACTAATGTTCCTGAACCCCATAAAATGACGATAATGAGAGCCGTTAACGAAATCACTGAATAATGAACTTCAGGATAGTCAACCAGAGGATTGTGGGTTTCATCTTTTGGAAACAAGGGTCTTCCAACATTCAACAGTGTGTGAAATAAAATACAGGCGAATAAACTTTGTCCGGTATTGTTGAAAATCCAAACTATCAAAACCCTTACTGCTACTGTGCCAAGTGTTGCCCAAGCTATCCAATAAAAACCGTGTCCCTGTTGAATTATAGACGGGTAATGCCATACTGCCCAAGGAATACCCACCAAGATACTTGCTCCTAATGCACCAAATCGCTTTTGCATAGGTTCAATGGCATAACCCATATAGCCGGCTTCCTCACATATTGCCCCAATAAGAAATAAAACAAATAGAAAGGGAATAGATGTAAAAGGGATATTCGGATTGTCTGCATGGGGTAATCCTGATAAGTGAAGGATGAGGTATATTGAAAAATAGATAAACAGTGGGAGAAAAATTATTGGCAGATACCATATCTTTTTCGTGATTCTGGCGAAGTCGAAAATTCGCTTGAAAAATTTACGAATTCCACTGCGTCCTTCTTCTTTATATACTAAAATGCTTGCCGTAATTATCGGAGTGAAAGCTGCAAGAATATCTGTTATGGAAAAATCCAATGAAGACCTTGTGAAATCTACCATTGTCTCAATTATCCATAAGGGAATAGAAAGTACAAAAACAATCAGAAAGAATTTGAGTGGTTGTCTGTTGGGCAATGTGTCTGTATTCATTACTGTAGATAGTTGAATATTCTTACTCCTGTTTTTTATAGAAATCTTTGACCTGCGGCAGCAAAGTCACAAAAATTAATGGAATGGAAAATAACATATAAAAGTTTTGTAGCCAACCAACACCCTGTACATAAAATGTTTCCACTTGTATCCAGATGATGAGTGCAAAAGCCACATAAATGCTAAACGTCCATGCCCAATACATATCCTTGAAGAAGTTGAAATACTCTGCAAATGGTGAATTTGGTTTTTTAAGCAATGCAAATATCAGTAAGGTTGGAAAAAGCCCTAAGACAACAAATAAAATAATACCCGGAATTAGGAAATTGTCGAATGGTGAATGTTGTAAAATGGACAATGGCAATCCTCCAAGCAGTTTGCCTGATGGTGAAACAATCAATGCGCCGCCTCCGCCAAGGGCACTTAACCCAAGAAAGGCTAACAAGAACAAATGGATATTTCGTACTGTTTGGGAGTTCATAATTGTTTGTCTAAAATCCTGTAAACTATGCCACAAACTATGATGACAAAAAAAGTGGTGTAAATCAGCTTGTTGTACTTGGCCAGCCAATTGGGCAGATAGATGTCAAAGTTGTCTTTGGTAGAGTCGGAGTATTTCCGTGCCATAACAGTAAGCGGACACATGTTATTGAAAATCAACAGCACAATTCCCTCCGTCACTACAAGGCCGATACCTATCCAGACAAATTTGTTGATTTTATTCATGATAACTGCATAAGCCATATAAAATAATACCACGTTGAAAAACAACCAAATGACGGTATGGATGATTTTGACTGATATTATTTTCATCTTATCCTGCATATTTCATCCTGTTTTTGTTTTTATTATTCTGATAAATTGTAGCCAATATCCTTCAACTCAAAAGTTGCATAAGTGAAATCGCCATCGGGATAGGTATAGATGGCTTCGGCATAACCGGCCAATCTGTAACCGTTTATGGCCTTGTAATCTCGCAGAGGCGTACTCCATCTGAGTTTTGCAGTTGTGCCGTTACTGAAAAGGGCAGACCTGTCTTCTGAAATGAAATTGACCAACTCGCCCTTTTCATTGAAATAAAGCCATGCTGAAATAGTGATGCCGTTGTTTGAAAAGGACGCTTTCACTTTGTTTTCTTCCACTTTCAACCATTCAATACGTTTATCAATAAGTGCGGCTGGTGCCATGCAACACATATCATTAAAAAAGGTGACGGTTTCTGAAACATTCATGACATCACCTTTTTGGTATTCAACTTTAAACATGGATAATAGCCGAATATCCATCAAGGCCACTCCATCCTTGAAACAATGAAAACCACCTACCGGTAAACCTTTCATCGTTGCATCCAAATAAAACAGTCTCGTTGGTGTTTTCATGAAATTGTACTGTTCGGAAGTGAGTTTCATCCACACCGGTTTCTCGTGGCTCCTGATTTTTCCCGAAAAACCTATCCTGAAATTGTTTACCGTGGGCTTGCCTATGCAACCTGTATAACGGATATATTTGCGTACAGGCTCGGGTAAATAAGCTATTTCCGTTTCTGTGAGAATGGGATTGGGTATTCTTAGACTTTCTTCCAGTCCGATTTTCACTTCGTTCCTGTATTCGTTCTTGAACTTTATTTGAAAGAACCCGACGATTGAAACCGTCAAGACAATTGCATTGGCGATGGTGCCAAATCTGGCATCCTGCCAATTGTTGAGGATGAGAATCTGCGATGAAACCACCGCAAGCAGGGCAACGTAAACCCAGCCATCTTTTTTCAGAAGGTATAAGGCAATGCAGGTGATAAAGAGCAATGCCGTTGAAAGCCATAAAAATCCCACGGGTTTGGAGATTTCTTTGGTCAGTTGGGTAATATTCCCGTAACCGAAAGCCTTGGCAAAACCCATGAAATGAATCAAGCCGTGAATGAGAGTGATGAATAGGAAGATTATTTTGAGCATGGTTTCTGATTTTTTATGAAGAAATATTAGTTTGTATGTATTGATTTTGAAAATTTCAATATTTTTCTTCAATTTCTTCTTTACTCACTTCTGGCTTCACGGCGTTTTTAATAAGTAACGCCAGAAATCGTTCTACATCATAAATTGCGGTATGTGATGATGGAGATATTTCGGGCAGTATAAGGTCAAATGCATGGTCTGTCTGTGGTAAAATATGCATTACTGTTAGCACTTTTTTCTCCATTAAACGGGTGTGCAAAATACGAGTGGTGTTTACGGGAGCCATCAGGTCATGTTCACCTTGTATCAGGATTGTGGCAGGACAGTGAGCATCTACATGTGTGATAGGTGAGAAAAGTGCATATATCTCAGGGCACTCATCTGGATGCCCTCCAAAAAGAGCTGCAAAAGTTCCTGCATTTGCAAAGTTCTCAAAATTAAAGCGATTATATGCTTTCCCCATCCTATTCACTATCCATTTGGGCATTTGAGGCACGGCTTTTTTTGGTTTGCCAGGAATCAAACGCGTGGTAAGATGCTGGTTAGTATGATAGTACATTGCCTCTAAATCTGTTGGGCCATATAGGGAAACAACTCCGCATACGCTGATATCCTTCCCTACCAGTTCATTTGGTGTAAACTGCGGGTTGTTGGCAGTGTAGGCTGCGAGCATTGCAAGATGACCTCCGGCAGAACCACCGCCCACAACAATTGTATTAGGATTTACTCCGTAAGTGTGTGCATTTTCTTTCATCCA
>JAYWIH010000191.1:0-88921 GCA_043789005.1 Sphingobacteriales bacterium | reverse complement strand
GTCAGCCCAACCACCGCCCCTGAATATTCTGTACGAGCCATAAACCGTCTCGTCATAGGTGTCAGAACACCATTCCCACACGTTGCCCAACATATCGTAGAGTCCCCACGAATTTGGTTCTTTTTGTCCGACGATGTGGGTTGTATTTTCCGAGTTTTCTTTGTACCAGGCAATACTGTTCAGTTCTCCATATCTTATTCCCGTTGTTCCTGCTTTACAGGCATACTCCCATTCCGCTTCTGTGGGCAAACGAAATCCATCCGCATTCACATCAAAGGTCACGGTTTCATTTTCTTCCCGGATTTGGTAGCAAGGATTCAGTCCTGTCTTAGCGGATAAATTGTTACAAAAAACAACGGCCTCTTTCCAAGTTATATTCTCGACAGGGTGTCCATTGCCTTTAATTGTGCTTGGGTCTTGATTTGTAATTGCAAAATACAATTCTTGTGTTACAGGGAATTTCGCAAGTAAAAATGATTCTATCTCGACAGTCCATTTTTGTTTTGTCCTGTCGTCCCTCAATTCAATTTTTCCACTTGGTATTCCTGCCATTTGGCTGTCAAAGGTTGATATGTCAATTATGCTGGTTTCCTCTCGTGTCATTTGGCATTGCGTGTTGGTCAATTATTGTCTGTTTGGTAATTGCATTGCAAGTACCGCTAACTCGTCAATTAACGAACGAAGCTTTTGGTTCGTCCACAGCAAAACTGCAAAATATTTTTTATTTGCCAATATTCGTCAAGTGTTCTTTTTAAAAACCTGACAGTCAATTGATTGCGACTTACAAGAACTTGTTTTTCCTGTATCGGCAACATGAAATGCGAACCTGTCACATCAGATTGCCCGGCCTGTGCAACATCATTTGCGTGGCCAACCGTTTCAGGGCAGTTTCAGGGCGAGTGTGGTGGTGTTGCCCACATTGTCGTTGACTTCCAACGTAAAATTCCCCGTTAAAACCGGCATATCCGCCGGGCGGTCGGTCCAGAGCAGGCTGGTCTTGTAGTCGTACTGCATCAGCAGCCAGCGGCCATTGATGGAAGCCCGGTACGTACCGATGCCCGACAGGTTGTCGGAAACCTTGCAGATTATTTTCTCCCGGTTTTTCAACACGCATTTAACCGCCGGGGCAATCGTGTCGGCCAGTACCGTGTACGTGCCCAAATCCTTGGTGCGGAAACTGATCTCGTCACCGATCCAAGTGCCGCCTTGGTAGCTGGGGCTGCGGCCGCGCAGGGCGTACACCGCCGCCTTGCCGCGCTGGTTTTCAGCCACATTGGGTTTGAGGCGCACATCAATATTGTCGCGCAGGGGCACGGAGGTTTTGCCAATCTGGAAGATACTATTTTGCTGGCGCGTTTCCAAGTACAGCGTGTCGAAAAGCGACGTTTCGCTGAACAGGATGCTCAATGAATCGCCCTCGAACAAATGGTTGGTGCGCGACGGAATGGCTTGCCGGAAATGGAACGGCTCCGTGCGGCCGCTTATTTTCAGCGAGTCGGGAAGGGCGCGGCGCACATCCCACAGATATACGACTTCGCCATTTTTGACGTACGCCGCCGGAACGGAAACGCTGTCTTTGCCCGCATAAAAGGTGGCGGGTTGCATTCCCGTTTGCGGATTACTGACCCACAGGCAAAGCGTGTTTTCAAACAGGTGCTGCTGCATTTGCCCCGTTTTCAACGACGACTTGAACGCGGGCGGCGCGGGCGTGTACAAGTCGCCTTTGAGTGTGAAGTTCAGGCGGGTCACGTTTTGGTGCGCATCCCAAATGCTGATTTGCATCTGGTGCGTCTGATTGTCAAGCACTTGTATCTTTCCGCGTTGCGCACTGGTCTTGTACGTATTCAGTTCGTTGCCGTCGGTGAGGTAGCACCGTTGAAACCGCTCGCCCGATAGCCGGTAGTTTTCGTAGGCAATGTGCGTGTTGATGTACTGCGTCTGGTCGAACGAGAAACTTTCGAGGTGGTGCGAGAAAACCACTTGGCCGTCCATTTTCACTTCAATGCAGCTCACGCCGTTGCGGTTGGCCGTGCCGTCCGAAATGTCATTGGCCAGCACTTCCAGCCCCAATTCGCCAAACGCGCTGATGGGTTCGCGCACCACGTAATTGCCGTTGGGCAGCCGTTGCGGCAAAAATTCGAGCCGCCCGAATTCGCCATCCACGCGGGCGGGCATGGCAAGGGTGCGCAGGGCAATCCGCGAGATGATGGGCGCAAGGTTGTCCACAACTTCGGCAAAGCCGAAATTCAGCGGGTTCAGCACATTCTCGTGGCTATCGCGGATTTCAAAGTGCAGGTGCGGGCCGCCCGAACCGCCCGTATTGCCCGAAAGCGCCACTATTTCGCCGCGTTTCACGGGTATCTGCGTGCTGTCGAGCAGTACATCCGTCTCAAAAACCTGCTCTTCGTATTGTTTGGCCTTGAGGTGGCGGGCAATGGTTGGGTTGTAGTTTTTCAGGTGGCCGTAAACCGTCACAAAGCCGTTGGGATGCGTGATATACAGCGCATTGCCGTAGCCGCGCCGCGTGATCTTGATGCGCGACACGTAGCCATCAGCGGCGGCATACACGGGCAGGCCTTCCTGGCCGCCGGTCTTGATGTCAAGCCCGGCGTGGAAGTGGTCGGGGCGCAGTTCGCCCATGTTGCCGGTCAGCAGGTTGGTTTGTCCCGGTTTGATGGGAAACATGAAATAGCCCTTGGGATACGTGCTTTGGGCGGTTGCCGAATGGACAAACGCGCAAATGAGCAAATGGGCAAATACAAGAATTGCCTGGGTTTGGCCTTTTTGAAACATACTATTTTCCGGGTTTTGCATGGATCAGGATTTTCGGCTTGTGTCCTGGAAAAAAACCCAACCCCTCCCCGCAAGCCCGCCTACCGGACGGACAGGGGAGGGACTTTTCACCCCTCCCGGCAGGAGAGGAGCCGGGGGTGAGGTTCCTTTGGGGTCACTTTATTTGGAAATCCATCATTTTCTCGTTCATGACAAACGCCTCCAGCCGGTCGCCGATCTGGACGGGGCCAACGCCTTTGGGAGTGCCGGTAAAGATGATGTCGCCTTTCTTAAAGGTAAAGAACTGCGAAACGTACGAAATCATGTAGTCGAAACTGAACAACATCAGGCTTGTGTTGCCTTGCTGGCGTAGTTCGCCGTTCACTTTCAGGCTGAAATCCAACGCTTTAAGGTTCTCAAAATTACTTTTCGGCACAAAACCTGACACGGGAGCCGAGCCATTGAATGCCTTGGCTATTTCCCAAGGCAACCCTTTTTCCTTGCATTTCTGTTGCAGGTCGCGGGCGGTGAAGTCAATGCCGACACCGATTTCATCGTAGTATTTGTGCGCGAATTTTTCCTCGATGTACCGGCCTTCCTTGTTTATTTTCAGGATAATCTCCACTTCGTGCTGGATGTCCTTTGAAAAATCGGGATAATAAAAAGGCGCGTTGTCTTTGAGCATTGCCGTGTCGGGCTTCAGGAACACGACGGGTTCGGACGGACGTTCGTTTTTCAGTTCCTCAATATGGTCGGCATAATTTCTGCCAATGGCAATGATCTTCATGATTCAGGGGTTGGTTGTGGGTGGACATTCACTATCAGGGCGTTGCCGGCCCAGAAAAATGGCCGGGTTCATGCAACCCGGTGGATATTTCAGCGCATCCAACAAAAATATATAATTTCAGGCAGAGTTTTTGCTCTGATTCAACCGGAAACCTTTCCTGCCCGGCAAAACAACACAAACCGGACGGAATGGCATATATGTATCCACATTACACCTCACTTAAAAAAACACTGAAGCAAATGAACAAAATCCAGAGAATTTCGATTTTTATTGCCCTGTTATGGACTTTAATCGGTTGCCAGACAGTTCCCATCACGGGCCGCCGCCAACTCAACATCGTCCCTGATTCGGAGATGAACGCGATGGCCTTGCAGGCTTATTCCAAATTCATTGCCGAAAACAAGACACTCAGCAACGACCAAGCCGCCATGGTCAAGCGTGTGGGTGCGCGGGTGCAGCAGGGATTGGAAAGGCTGCTGCGCGAACGCAACCAGCTGGCTGCCATCCAAGGTTTCAATTGGGAATATAACTTGGTGGATAGCAAGGAAGTGAACGCGTGGTGTATGCCCGGCGGCAAAGTGGTGGTTTACAGCGGTTTGCTGCCAATTACGCAGAACGAAGCCGGTTTGGCGGTAGTGATGGGGCACGAGATAGCCCACGCGGTGGCCCGCCACGGGGGCGAGCGGGCCAGCCAGCAAATGGTGGCTGGCGGTTTGCTGCAAGCGGGCCAAGTGGCTGTTGGCGCAAACCCGACGACGCTAAACCAAATCATTTTGCAAGCGGCTGGCGCAGGCACGCAACTGGGGATTTTGAGGCATTCGCGCAGCCAGGAATCGGAGGGCGACGAGATTGGCCTGTACGTATCGGCCTTGGCGGGCTACGACCCGCAGGAGTCGGTGAGGTTATGGCAGCGCATGGCCGAGGCCAGCAAGAACGCGCAGAAGCCGCCGGAATTCCTGTCCACCCACCCTTCCGAAAGTACGCGCATCAGCCGCCTGCAAAAACTGATGCCCAAAGCCATGCAGTATTACAACCAAAGCAAGAGATAAGCCCGCATAGGGCTGGCTTTCAAAATAGTATGTTTCAAAAAGCAAAAACCCCGGCTTGTGGCCGGGGTTTTTGCTTTTCATGTGAAGCCCGCAGACAGGCGGGTTTGGACTTTTGGAAACATACTATTCTCCACACCGCCAAATCCTATACTTTGCCCATCACATACATCTTGCCGGTGGGTGTGGGGCTGCCCTGCGCATCTTCCATGGTGATGGCGAAGGCATTGGCATCGGCTGGCATATTTTTCATGGCCAGCAGGTTTTTGTCTTTTTTCGGTTCAAACACACCGGCATCTACCGGCTTGCTGTCCACAATGGCCCAAAGCTGATAGCGTTTGCCTTGGGGCAATGGCGGCAGTTTGTTGCTGGCAATGTACACATCGCCTTGCTGCGGATTCCAATAAAGCACCACTGCCGCCGCCATGCCCTTTTCCAAGGCCATGAGGTTCACCACCTTATATTCAGGGTCGCTCACCACCGAGGCCGTAAGCATGACGCTGCCAAAACGGTTTTGCAGGGTTTGCTTTTCCTGCGCCAAAAGGAGTTGGGCGGCATTGGCTTGGGTCAGCGATGTCTCGGCTTTTCGCAGGCGGTTGTATAAAAACACATTTGCCAAGGCACTGGCCACCAGCAAGAGGCTGGCCGCAATGCTCCAATAGGCAAACCGGCTGGGGGCGGCGTAACCGATGCCCGGCGGGTTGTTTTGCGGATTGAGGGCGATGGCTTCCCGTTGGGATGCCTCACCTGCCGCCACCGCAATAAATGGCTGCGGTATGCCCGACGCGTGCGGCTGCGTGTTTTCGTCCGGCTCTCCCAAAGCGGCCATTACGCGGTTTTTCAAGGAGGGCGGCGGTGTCTGGGCAAACTGCTGGGCATACACCTCCAACGCCAAGCGAACGGCGGCGATTTCGTCCCGGATGGCTGAGTGCTCGGCCGCCAAGGCCTCCACCTCACGAGATTCATCTTCCGAAGTCAGGTCAAGCACGTAGCTCTCTATGATACCCGATGATATGTAGTCTTGGATGTCCAATTTTTTAAGTAGATAGGATACTTGGTACTTGCCTTTTGAAACAAAACGGGTTCCGTTTCAATTCATCAGGTCTTAAAATAACCCGCAAACACTTTAGATTATCCGGTATGCTCATTGATGCTGATAATTTCGCGCAAGTGGCCGATGGCAGTTTTGATACGAGTTTTCACCGTACCCAACGGTATGTTCAACTCTTCCGACACTTCGCTCTGCGTGTAGCCCTTGAAATACAGGTAGTCCACCAGTATCTGATGTTCGGGCTTGAGTTGGGAAACGAACTTTTCAAAGCCGATGTGGTTCACCGGCATTTCAACGCTGGCCTGCCGGTCAATGATACCTACGCTTTGCGAGACATCTTGGATTTGTGCCTGCTGCCGGTAATCCTGCGACCTGATCTTGTCGATGGCCGTGTTGCGTGCTATGTTCAGCATCCACGTGAAAAGCGTGCCTTTTGCTTTTTCGTAGGCCGCAAAATTCCGCCATATTTTCACGAACGCTTCCTGAACCACGTCTTGAGCCAGTTCCTCGGTTCGCACAATGCGCAGCACCACTCCGTACAAGGCCGCTGAATACCGGTCATACAAATACTCGAAGCCTTTGCGGTCTTGCTGCTTGAGCATTACCACCAATTCTTCTTCGGCTATGGTTTTATGGCGTGACAAGTTTGTAAGGGGTTTGTTAGGGTTAAAAGTACAGGATGTCCGTACGGAAAACAAGCAGGGACAAATTGGACAGCCCACTATCCACGCAAAAAGTGGCGGTCGGGGGCAGTAGGCTGTGAAAATAGTATGCTGAAGAAAGGCAAAACCTGCCTTGTGCGTTTATTGTTTTGCGTTTGTCATGGCAAGAACCGGTTTAAGCCCCGCCATTTGAACTTCCCCAAAACGGCACACCTGCAAAAACCGAACCCGCCCACCGCTTCTTTGCCGATTGCCTACTGTTGCCAAGTGGCATTCAGCCATTCATTGTCAGCCGTCCATCAGGCAGTACATATATTTCGCCGGCATCGGTCATCTCGCGCAAGGTTTCCACAATGGCTTTTTCATCGTTGATGCCCAAGCTTTTCACCAGATCGGTCAGGCCGGAAGTGCGGTTTGCCAGTGACAGCCTGATTTGCTGGCGGTATTTGCCGTGGTTGTCCGCGCCGCTTTTCTGCTTGCGTTTTTGCAGGCACACATCGCACACGCCGCATTCATGATCCGAGGACTCATCAAAATATTCCATGAGTTGCAGCGTACGGCAGCGGCGGCTTTCAATCACGAATCGCTTCATGGCCAATAACTTATCCACGTCGCGGTTTTTGCGCCATCGCAGTTGCTGCACATCCAGCGGCAGGCGGCTGGCCTCGTGGCGCACCGTTGTGAAGGTGAGCTGCGGCTTGTCTTTTTGTTTTTCATAAATTAACAGGTTGCATTGGCTCATGTACGCGAGCATCTGGCTGATAGCTGGCACATCGGTTTGCAAATAATCCGCGAGCTTTTGCTCGGAAACCGTGACCAGCGAACTGAAAATCTCGCCGCCATTCATCCGCAAAACCGTTTTCAACAGCGGATCGTAGGCACCGTTGGCCACCTGAAACTCGTACAGCGTCTTCTTATCGGCCATAATCTGGATTTTTGACGGATTATGGAACGATTCGGCGAGTTGCACGAAACCCTCCTCCTCCAAGCGTTTCAGTGCATGGAAAGTCTCTTGGGTGGGCAGCCGGTAGGTCTTGCAGAAATGCTCGAAATCAAAATCGTAGCTGGCCAAGTCGCCGCTGCCCGCCGCCACTTGGAAATAATTGGCCAAGGCTTGGTACGTGTGCCGCAGCCGCTCCACCGACGGATAAGTCTGATCCAGAGCCATTTCCATGCTTTCCAAGTCGGTGGCGTGATACAAGGCCACAGCGTAGGCCTTTTGGCCGTCGCGTCCGGCGCGTCCGGCTTCCTGATAGTAGCTTTCCAAGTTGCCGGGCAAGTCCAGATGCACCACCACCCGAACATCCGGCTTGTCAATGCCCATGCCGAAGGCATTGGTGGCCACCATCACACGTGTGCGGCCGCGCAGCCAGTCTTCCTGCCGGGTGCTCCGTTCCTCGTTGGTCAGTCCGGCGTGGTAGAAATCGGCTTGTATGCGCTGTCGGTTCAGCCATTCGGCGGTTTCTTGGGCGCGTTTGCGGCTGCGCACGTACACCACCGCCGAACCGGGCACTTTTTGCAGTATTTCGTAGAGTTTGCGTTCCTTGTCTTCCAGTTCAAATACCGAATACGACAGGTTGGCCCGCGCAAAGCTGCCCGTAAAAACCGTCCGCTGCCGAAAGGCGAGTTTTTCCATGATGTCCTCGCGCACTTCCTTGGTTGCCGTGGCGGTCAGCGCAATGATGGGCAGGCCGGGCATGAGTTCGCGGAGCTTGGCGATCTGCAAGTATTGGGGACGGAAATCGTAGCCCCACTGCGAAACGCAATGCGCCTCATCCACGGCCAACAGGTTGACATTCATGCCTTTGAACCGTTCCAGGAAGATCTCGGTGCGGATGCGTTCCGGAGATACGTACAAAAACTTGGTGTCGCCAAACCGGCAGTTATCCAGCGTAATGTCAATGGCTCGGCGGTTCATGCCCGAATGGATTGCCACGGCCTTGATGCCGCGCCGGTTCAGGTTTTCCACCTGGTCTTTCATCAGCGCAATCAGTGGCGAGATAACCACGCAAAGACCGTCTTTTGCCAGCGCGGGAACTTGGAAACACACCGATTTCCCGCCGCCGGTGGGCAGCAAGGCCAACGTGTCGCGGCCATCCAGTACGGATTGGATGATTTCCCGCTGCAACGGACGGAAAGACTCGTGGCCCCAGTATTGTTTCAGAATGGCATGGATGTCAGGCATGGAAATTGGCAGTACTCGGTGGGATTGAAAGGTAACCGGCACACTTCAGCGAAGGCGGGTTTGGGCTTTCAAAAAGATACTATTTTTGCCGGAGCCGTATTGCATTCTTGGCTTTCCCTCCTTTTCCTTGCACCGGCCTTCGAAACACAAAAACGGGATTCCGGCGGAAAATCTTTGTTTTGGCCGGTCACTTTTGGCGGATGAGGTGGATATATGGATGAAAACTTACATCCGTACCTATTCCACCTGATCCAAACCCAACCCCATGCGCCCTAAAAACACTTCCGAGTTAGCCGCCATGTATCTGCGGGAAGAGAACACGCTTGCCAAGCTCCAGCAGGAAGCGGTGTGCAATCACTTTGATTTTCCAGTTAAAAGCTTGGCCATCAATCATTTGATGGCATTAAAGGCGCATGGCGAGGAGAAATATTTTGCCAGCCTCCAACGCAAGGAAATATCACAAAACAAGGTGAAAATGCAGAAACAGCGGTTGGAAAACCTGCACCAGACCTACGCCAAGTTTCAGGAACTGTACAAAAGCTACCAGGCAACCATCAGAAAGGCCGAGTAAGACTCGTGTGGGTTTGCCGCAATCCGGCTTGCGGCAAACTCAGAACCGCATTTCCGGCACTTCCCCCTCAATTATCAGCCTGCCCGCCGTGGCGTTCCGCACCTCCCCCACCGATACGCCCGGTGCGGTTTCCACCAGCCGGAAACCGCCTCCGGGCAGCACATCCAGAACGGCCATTTCGGTCACAATCCGTTTCACGCAGCGCAGTCCGGTAATGGGCAACGTGCATTCGGGCAGCAATTTTGATTCTCCGGCTCTGTTCACGTGTTGCATTGCCACGATGATATGCCGCGCCGAGGCCACCAAATCCATGGCTCCGCCCATGCCTTTCACCATTTTGCTAGGAATTTTCCAATTGGCGATGTCGCCGTTTTCCGAAACTTCCATCGCGCCCAGCACCGTAAGGTCAATGTGGCCGCCGCGAATCATGGCAAAGCTGTCTGCCGAGTCGAACAAGGCCGCTCCCGCCACCGCCGTAATGGTCTGTTTGCCAGCATTGATCAGGTCGGCATCAACCTCGTTTTCGTACGGAAACGGCCCCATGCCCAGCAACCCGTTTTCGGATTGCAGCACCACGCTGAGGTTTTCGGGAATGTAATTGGCCACCAACGTCGGGATGCCGATGCCGAGGTTCACGTACATTCCGTTGCGGACTTCCTGCGCAATGCGCCGTGCAATACCATGTTTGTCGAGCATGGAAACAGTATGTTTTGAAAGATGAGAAGTCCCCAGCCCCGAAGGGGAGCAAAAAAAATAGTATCTTTTGAAACGTCCAAACCTGCCGTTTTTCGCGCAAGCAGAAGCGTGCGCTACTGCCGCACGGTTCGCTGTTCAATGCGTTTTTCGTAGTTCTTTCCTTGGAAAATGCGCTGCACGTACACGCCCGGCGTGTGGATTTGGTTTGGGTCAAGCGTTCCGGCGGGCACGAGTTCCTCCACTTCGGCAATGGTTACCCGTCCGGCGGTTGCCATCACCGGATTGAAATTGCGGGCGGTTCCCTTATAAACCAAATTTCCGGCGGTATCGCCTCGCCACGCTTTCACTATGGCAAAATCGGCGCGGAGCCAATGTTCAAGCAAGTGGATTTTGCCATCGAACAGCCGGGTTTCCTTACCTTCGGCCACTTCCGTACCCGCTCCGGCGGGTGTGAAAAATGCCGGAATTCCGGCTCCTCCGGCGCGGATGCGTTCGGCCAGCGTGCCTTGGGGCAGCAGTTCCACATCCAATTCGCCCGCCAGCAATTGCCGTTCAAATTCCTCATTTTCACCCACATACGACGAAATCATTTTTTCCACCTGCCTTTGTTTCAACAGCAAGCCAATACCGAAACCATCCACGCCGGCATTGTTGGAAATACACGTCAGGCGGCTAACACCTTTTTCAAGCAGCGCGGCGATGCAGTTTTCGGGAATGCCACACAGCCCGAATCCGCCGAGCATCAGCACGGCTCCATCGGCAATATCAGCAATGGCGGCATCGGCATCGGCAACGGTCTTGTCCATCATAGATCAACGTGTTTTCAAGAAGACAGAAGGCGGGTTTGGCCTTTTTCAGAGATACTATTTTGAAATTCCCGTTTCAGGAAGCGGAAGCACTCGATAATATTCGCATGGCGGTTTCCTTGTCTTGCTGGATTTGAGCCTTTAACGCGTCAATACCGGAAAACTTTTGCTCGCCACGGATTTTCTCCGCAAAAAATACCGTCAGTTCCTGGCCGTAAATATCCCGGTCGAAATCAAAGATATTCACTTCGATGGTCCGGTTGGTTCCGTGGACGGTAGGCCGCAGCCCGATATTCATTACGCCATTTTTAACCGATTGGTTTACACTTACTTGCACCGCATACACGCCATCGGCGGGAATGAGTTTGTACGGTTCGGAGACGTGGATGTTGGCCGTGGGGAAGCCGAGGGTGCGCCCCAACTGGTTGCCTTTGACAACCACACCGCTCAAACCGTAGGGTCTGCCCAAATATTCGGTGGCGATGTGTACGTTACCATCTGATAGTGCCTGCCGGATTTTGGATGAGCTAACGCCCACGTTTTCAATATCTTGGCGCGAAATCTCCTCCACGGCAAACCCGTACAAACCCGCATTTTGCGAAAGGTGCTCGAAACTCCCTTCCCGGTTCCGGCCAAAACGATGGTCGTAGCCGATCACCAGTTTTCTGGTTCCGATTCCATCCACCAAAATCCGCTGGATGAACTGCCCGGATGAAAGTTCGGAAAAATCGCGGGTAAAAGGAATAATCACCAAATGGTCAACCTGCTGCTGTTCAAGCAGTTGGGATTTTTCTTCAATCGTAGAAAGCAGTTGCAGGTCGTTGGCTTCCGAAACCACCGTGCGCGGATGCGGCCAATACGTAATCACCACGCTTTCGCCACCGGAAGTATGGCAGATTTCGCGCAGGCGAGCCAGGATTTTCCGGTGGCCCAGATGCACGCCGTCAAACGTGCCGCTGGTGACAACGGCAAACGGGAGTTTTCGGAAGTGTTCTGTGCCGCGATGAATCTGCATAGGTTGGCTGGCTAAACTGAGTCGAATGGTTCGAGGGTTTTCAAAATAGTATGTTCCGAAAACATAAAACCCAATCCATCAAACCACTCCGCCATCTGGTTTGTGCAAATGTACGAACTCTTCCACGCCCAGCGCATCTCCGAGCCGGAAATCGCCGATGCGGGTGCGGCACAGCGCCGACATATACGCACCGGATTGCAGCAAAAGGCCGAAATCGCGAACCAGGCTGCGAATATACGTGCCTTTGCTGCACACCACGCGGAACGAAATTTGGGGCAGGCTGATGTCGGTTATTTCAAATTCGGAAACCGATACCATGCGTGGTTTGATAACCACATCGGCTTCGGTTTGGCCCTGGCGGGCTTTTTGGTAGGCGCGTTGGCCGCCAATTTTAATGGCTGAGAAAATGGGCGGAACCTGCGTTATATCGCCGGTCAGTTGACGGGCAGCCTCGTGAATCATGCTTTCAGTAATGTGCCCGGTTGGAAATTCGGCGTTGACTTCGGTTTCCAAATCCACCGAAGGCGTGGTTTTGCCCAGCACCAGTGTGCCCGTGTATTCCTTTTCTTGGGCTTGGTATCGGTCTATTTCCTTGGTTTTTTTCTCGGTGCAAAGAATCAGCAAACCGGTTGCCAACGGGTCAAGCGTACCGGCATGGCCGATTTTTTTGGCTTTGAGGACATACTTGAGTTTTTTCACCACGTCAAACGAAGTCCATCGCAGCGGCTTGTCAATTAGAATGACTTGACCGGGATTGGCGGGGATTTCGGTCGGTTGCTGCATGGTGTTTTATCTGGTGGGTTTTGATTGGTTCAGAATCGTTGGATCTTCCGGGTGTTGCGTCACCGAGATAGCCCGCCTGCCGACGAGGCAGGGAATCTCGGCACATGGGCGGCACGGGATAACCTGCCTGCCGGACAGGCAGGGAATCCCGCGCCAGTTGTGGGAATCAGGAAAAATCAGCGGTCAAAAATAGTATCCCCGCTAAAGCTAAAAGTTCCGCCAGAGGCGGAAACGGGGCTTTCAGCTTTCAAAAACGCCAAACCCCCGTTTAATCCACCATGTTCAAATCCACACCCAGATAAATCAGTACCAGCAGCACCGCTCCGACCACGATGCGGTAATAACCAAAGGCGCGGAAACCGTATTTGGTCAGGAAACCGATGAAAAACCGGATGGCCGCCATGGCCACCACAAACGCCACCGCGTTGCCGAGCAGCAGGATGCTCCAGTTGTCGCGTTGTGCCAACAGCAGTTCCTTGTCGTCCCAAAGGCTTTTGGCCGTGGCGGCAAACATGGTGGGAACAGCCAAGAAAAACGAGAATTCGGCGGCGGTTTTGCGCGTTAGGTTCTGGGTCAGTCCACCGATAATCGTGGCCGCCGAACGGCTCACGCCCGGAACCATGGCCAGCGATTGGAAAAACCCGATGATAAAAGCGGACTTGTAACTGATGTCGTCTTCTTCGGGGGCGTGCAACTCGTTGCTGGCAAACCACTTATCCACGAGCAGCAGCACAATGCCGCCCAGCAGCAACATGACCGCCACCACGGTCACGTTTTCAAGCAGCGAGTCAATGCGCGATTTGAGCAGCAAGCCCAAAATTCCGGTGGGAATGAAAGCGGCAAGCAGTTTGAAGTAAAAACCGAGGTCTTTGAAAAACCGCTTGAAATACAGCACAACCACCGACAAGATGGCTCCAAACTGAATGGAAACAATGAAAACCTTGGTAAATTCGTTGGATTCGATGCCGAAAAGCGCGGCGGTGATAATCATGTGTCCAGTCGAGGAGATGGGCAGGAATTCGGTCAGGCCCTCGACAATGGCCAGGATGATTGCGTGCAGGATGTTCATTGAGGTAACCGGCAGGTTGGGTAGAGGAGAATGGGCAAAACCCGCAAGACTATGCTTTGCGGGTTTTGGAAATAGTATGTTTCAAAAGTGCCAAACCCTACTGCCGGTTTTTCGGCTTGCGGAGGATGGCAAAAAACTCAATGACAAAACCGGCCATCACCACAACCGGCCCCACCGTAAGCCCCAGCACGCCAAAGCCGAACGGCTCGGTATCCATGGACATGAGGATGAAGCCGGCAAAAATGGTCACGATGCCGATGATCATGAGCAAGTAGTTTTCGCGGCCAAAGGCCAATTTCTGTTTGTTGTCCATGGTTTTCCCGGTTTGTTTTTTGTCAGTAGAATTGTCTTAAAATAGTATCTTTTTCAAAGCCCGAACCTGCCCGTCAATACAGTTCGTCCAACGACATATTCAGGTACCTGCCCAATGCGCGGTATGAGCTTCCCATACTCACCAGAACGCCCAATGTACACAATCCGGCAAAAAACAAGTACAAGGCATTGGGTTCCTGCACCAGCGTGAATAATTCCAGTTGTGTGCCCGCGTAATAAACCAAGCCGTACAATGCCATTGAAGCCACCGCACCGCTCAGGAATCCGTAGAAAGCGGCCCGCAACAGGAAAGGACGCTGGATGAATGCCGGTGTTGCGCCGACCAACTGCATACTCCGGATCAAAAACCGCTGCGAAAACATGGCCAGCCGGAGTGTGTTGTTGATCAGGATGAAAACCGCCACGAACAGGATGGCCGCAAAGCCGAGCAAAACCCACGTCACCTTATACAAATTCCGGTTGGCCTCTTCCACTTGCTCTTCCAGATATACCGCTTCAAACACACCTTTTACCGTTTCCAAATCCGCCTTTATCTGCTGCATTTGGGCTTTCTGGTACAGTTCGGGTTTGATACGGATGATGTAGGCGTCGCGCAGCGGGTTTTCGCCGAGCAGCGTCATGAAATCCTCGTGTGTTTCCTTGATGAATTTCCGGGCGGCCTCATCCTTGGAAACAAAACGCATCTGCGGACGGTCTTCCCGGACTGACAGATAAGGTTTACGGCGCATTTCCTGATTTATGCGGGCAATATCATCCGCGTTGGCATATTTGTCCAAATACACGTACACCTCGATGTTATCCTTTATTGTTTCCGACAGGCGAATGGCCTGCAAGGCCAGCAGCCCACCCAAACCCAGCACAAACAGGGCCAGCATGATGCTGAAAATCACCGTGAGGTAGGGATAACTGCCGAAGCGTTTGGATGTGCGGTGCTTTTTCAACGAAACAAATGCGGGTGGGTTGCAGCGTCTTGGCTGCAAAGGTAAACATAAAAGCCGAATGTCCTGAACCCGTATTCCGGGCGGAACACATCCGTCCGGAAAACAGAAAACCCCCAAGGTTTTGGAAACCTTGGGGGCTGTTGGCAGGTGCCAAGATGGGTTAGTTCCTGTTTTCCACCAGCTTCCTAAGCGACTCGATTACCGCCGCATCCGTTACCATCACATCTTTGATGGGCGCGGGCCGAGACTGGTTCAGATTCAGCTTATAGAAATTGTCTTCGTAAAACAGGTAAGTTGTGTTTTCGGCGGGTACGTTCAGGAATGTGTAACCCCGCTCAAAGCCAAGCAACGCAATGCGGCCATTCTGGTAATAATAATGCAGCTTGAGCCGGTTGTTGGTGTTGTCCACCACATTGAGGCGGTTTTGCGCTTCGGTCTTGCCATTGTAAGATGCAACGGGCGGTTTTTGTAACGACACGTCGGAATCCATTTTTTCGGTGGGTGTTTCAGGCACGTCGCTGTCTGGCAATATTTGAGCGGCTTCACCCGCCGCCACGGTGGTTTTGACGGACTTGGAGGTTTTGGCCTTCCGGGGGATACTAATTTTTTTGCGGGCTTTCGGGGCTTTCACTTTTTCAGATGTGTTGCCGGCTGCCTCTTCCATGTTCGCATCCCGTACCGGTTCTGGCGCGGAAGCCTCGGCTTGCTCCGGAACAGCCTGCACCACGGAAATTTCGGGGGAAGCATTCTTCGTATCATGGAAGCCGGTGTAAGCGAACCAGCCCAGCAAACCGGCCAGTGTTGCGCCAGCCAGCCATACTCCCACCGCCCCGACTCCGCCCAACTGCGCCGGACTGCTGACCTCAACTTGGTTGAGCCGTGATTTGAGTTGTTCCTTGCGGTGGTTCTGCAAACCGGAAACAATATCCTGCTGCAACACAAACTCGTTGTAAAGCAAAGGATCCTGCCTGACCAATTCCTCGAAATCGACTTTCTGCTCAACCGACAGGTCGTTGCGCAGGTAAGCCTCGATTATCTCTGAATGTTGATATTCCTGGTTCATCATTAAAATCGCTTTTGGAGTAGTGTGGAAACGGCTTGGCTGGTTGGGTTCATGTTGTTTTGGTCAATCCATGAAGTCACTGGCTTTGTATTTGGACTTTATCAATTCGTCGAGTTCTTTCTTGCACTTGTACTTTTTGGTTTTGGCGGTGTCGGCATTGGCAAAACCCAGCACATCGGCAATGTCGTGCATCGAAAGGTTGTCGAAATAGTAGTAAGTCAGGATGCGGCGGCAGGTTTCTCCGAGCTGGCCGATACAGCGGTTGATTACCTCTATTCGTTCCTGCCGGTCAAAATCCATCTCTTCCTCCGCGTCTTTCTCCTCATTGCTCATGCGGCTTTTGCGTTCCAACTCCTTGCGCCACAGGTTTTGGCAGATACTGTACAAAAAAGTGCTGATTTTGGAAGAGAGCATCAGGTTGCCACTCGTAACCTTTTGCCAGAACACAATCAACGCCTCCTGATACACATCCTTCGCTTCATCCTCAGAACCGTTGTTGTTGATGACGAGCTTGGTCATCATCTTGTAATTTTTCTTATATAGGTAATCCAACGCACTTTCATCGCCCTTCCTTATTCGCTCAAGGATTTCGCTATCCTTCATTTCGTGCAGTTCTAAGGTTAATACTTGAGATTGGGAATTCGTAACCGGCCAAGTTTGCAACATCGAAGAAACAGACCCGTTCGTTACTCCGTTTGTGTGTTTGGTCGAAAAGACATTTTAAAAATACCAGAATCCGCTGACAATAACCAATCCAGCCCATTCCGGGTGCTTGGTAAAGATGTAATATCTGGGCGAATATGCGGAAAAAATTCTACAAAAGAGCCATTTCATCCAACCATCTGAGGTCATTTGGGGTATGGGACGCGCAAACCGGGGTTACTTTAATCATGCCCAATCCGCCATCTAACCGCATTTTCATCGGCCAAGCCGCCCACCACCCTTGTTCAATACCCGGTGTGAAGACACGCTGCAAAATATAGGAACATAAAATCGAGATTCATGCGCAAAAACCAAGCATCCCGGCAAAACGTTTTTTGCTGCTGACAAAAAAGGTGGTATCTCACCCAACCGGTTCACCACGCTTTTCTTATCATTTTCCGGTGTTTGAAATGTTTTTGCGAAAAATCCGGAAAGACACGGATTGGCGGGTTTGGCGGTTTCCGAAGATACTATTTTCATTGGGTGCGGGCCGCCCTGAAACAACAAGACAACCGGGACGGAAACCGCCACGGTTGTCTGATCAATTATCCATAACCACCTATTTAAGGGTCTTGACGCGCTGGTGCGCAATTGCTTTATGTTCGGCTATCCGACGAAATCACCTGTTTACTTTTCAACCGCTCCCACTTGCCCGGCTTGGTTCATATCCACAAAAGAGATTTCCACACGCCGGTTTTTTTTCTTTTCCTCTTCGCTGGCATTGCCATTAAGCGGCTCGGCTTGGCCGTAGCCTTTGGCAAAGGCGCGTTTGGCGGCAATACCCTTAGCGGCCAGATAGCCAACCACGGCTTTTGCCCTGTTTTCCGAAATACCCATGTTGCGTTCGGGAGTACCGGAGTTGTCGGTATGCCCGGCAATCCTGACGCTGTACGCCGGGTTCTTCTTCAGGAAATCGTGTATCTTATCCAGCTCGGGCTTGGCATCGGCCTTCAAGTCGGCCTTGTCGGTGTCAAAATACACGATATACACCTTATCAGCCTTGAGCACGGTTGCCTGCGTGATCACTTCTTTTTTGGCGTTGGCAGCCTTGGTGTCCAGTGCGGACAGGGTATAGATGGTTTCCTTGCCCACTTTGGTGGCCTGCATCTTGCCGCTGGCATCGTTGTAAATGTATTTGGCTTCGGTTGCCTTTTCTTCCTTGGTCATCTTGGCAATGTCGGTCGGGTCGGAATACACCGATTCCAGCAAGGCTCCCAAGGCCGACGAATCCTCAGCCGACAAGAGTTTGCCCATCATGGCATATACCTCGCCATTGTTCGAATCGGTTTTGCCCGCGTCCGCATCTTCAAAAGCATTCTTCACCGCTATCCCCTGCCCCACTACCTTTCCGTCTTTCATCACCGGGCTGAGCAATACTTCCTGGTATAGTTCGTAGAAGTAATTCTGGTTCGGCACGTTGATGTTCACTAAGTAAGGCTTGTACCCTTCAGCCTCTATAATCATGTCGTATTGGCGGTTGGGCGGGAAAATAATCAGGTAGTCGCCGGTTTTCGCGTTCGGGTTATATACCCCCTTGATAACCTCATTGGTCATCTTGTCCACGATTTTGATTTGCGTTTTGACCGGCTTGGCGGGGTCGCCGGCCAGTATCCGGCCTTTCATCATGGTGAGTGCCACCACGCCCAGCTCTTCGGGAATGCCAAGGAAATAGATGTCGCTGCCACCTTTGCCCCCCGGCCGGTTGGAAGAGAAATAGCCTTTCTTGCCATCGGCCGACAGCGCGAAGTAACTGTCGTCATGAACCGAATTTATGGGGCTGCCCAAGTTGGCGGGAGCCGTCCATTTGCCTTTCTCGTAAATGGTGCGGAATATGTCGCTGCCGCCCATGGCCGTTGGGCCGTCGGAAGTGAAATAAAGCGTCTTTTTGTCGGGGTGGATGAACGGGGCTTCGTCGTTGTATTTCGTATTGATTGTGGGCCCCAAGCTCACTGGTGCGCCCCACGTGCCATCAGGCTGCTTTTCGGCCTTGTAAATGTCCATGCCGCCCAAGCCGCCGGGGCGGTTGCTGGCAAAATACACCACTTTCTCGTCGGAGGTGAAAGCGGCACTGTTTTCCTGGTACGTCGAGTTTACTTCGCGCCCCAGTTTGGCGGGTACGCCCCATTTATCGCCCTGCAATTGCGCGGCGTAAATGTCGCCCGAGTTGCCGCCCTTGCCAATGTACACCAGCAGCTTCTGGCCATCGGGCGAGAGGCCCACCGAACCGATATTGCTGCGCACACCGTTCACTACCGGTGTCGGGATGGCCGCACTTTGGGGCACACTCCACTGGCTGCCGCTTTTGCGCGTAACCATCACGTCCTCATATTCTTTCATGGCCGCCGCGCCAACCGCCGCATTTTTCTTGATGGTTGTGTATATCAGCACCGACTCGTCGGCCGAAATCACCGGGCCGTATTCGGTGGCGGGCGTGTTCACCGCGTCCACGCTCTGTACCAGCACCACTTCGGGCTTGCCAGTCAGTGCCTTGGCCACTTGGCATTGCGCCACCAATTTGCCGGCTTCGGCCACCAATTCCACATTGTTGTCGCTCTGGCGGAAGTTGTTGAGCGAGGTGATGGCCTCGTCAAACTTGCCGCTCAAATGCAGTGCTTTTCCGTAAAGGAAATGCGCCTTGTTGGGCACGTTCTCGCTTTTGCTTTCGATGGCCGATTTCAGGTACGGCAACGCTTTCTGGGGTTCGCCCATGTTTGAATGGCACAAGCCCAAGGCATAATGGTTTTCGGGGTCGTTCGGGGTCAGTTTGTCCAGTTCCAAGTACACCGGCAACGCCATCTTATATTCCTTGATGGCCATGAAACCGTCGGCTTTCTTTATTTTTTTTTCCACCTCGGGGCTTTTGGTCTGCGCGCAAACGTGGGTGGGCAAAAAGGCCGCGCTGATAAGCAGGGCAAGCAACAAATACATTTTGGTCATGGGTTCGGGGTTGTGATTCCGGGAGTTGGCGGAGCGCGGACGGAAACAATTTTCCGCCCGCATTCCGCATTGATTATATTTAACACTTACTTTGTCCAATCACCTGTGCAATATTAGCGCATCGGCGGTTGCGGCGCGGGTCACAATCCGCCGATTCTCTGCACAGCTAATGTTTGGGCGGTTTTAGTTGGGAAATAGTATGTTTTCAAAGTGCCAAACCCCCCACGCGGCAAAACCGGCGGCTGAACCAAATGTAATAGGCGATTGGTTTTCGGAACGGTGGCGGCGGATTTTGGCGAAATAAAAGCCGGTTTCACAAAATGGCCTTCCGCAATCCGGTTCCGGTTGTGGATTGAGGGAGCCGGTTTTTGGACGCAGGCGGCAAGAACCCGAAAGCCGAGAAATCCGTTTCCAAACAAAACAGTATCCTTTCAACATGAAAAACTTCCTGTCTTCCCTTCTTATCTTTTTTGGCGCAAGCACCGCCTTATGCGCCCAAGTGCTGGTTCCCGCCCGGTGGAGCTATGATGTTTCCGTGAAGGAAGTAAAGGCTGGCGGAGAACTGGATCTGATTTTCCGGGCCGACATTGAGCCGGACTGGTACTTGTACTCATCCGATTTTGACCCGAACTTGGGGCCGCAGGTCACCGGCTTCGCTTTCAAGCCCAACGATGCCTACCAGTTGGTGGGCAAGGTGCGGCCCGTGAAACCCAAGAAAAAATACGACGACCTGTGGGGCGGTGAGTACACGTATTTCACGGCAAAAGCCGAGTTTCGCCAAACCGTCAAAATCCTGAAAGCCAGTCCGAAAATTGAAGGCACAATTGAGTTTCAGGTATGTTCGGACAAGGACGGCAAGTGCATTCCGGGCGAAGAGGAATTTGCCTTCGCGCCGATAAAACTGCTGGCAGGCGCGGCACCAAGCCCCACCAGTCCATTGGTTGTGCCAGACACCGGAACCGCAACGGGCAAAGCGCAAAAGCCGCAACTGGAAAATAGTATCCCCGGAAAAGGCCAAACCCCGCAAGCCGCTGGCGTGAGAACCGGAACCGGTAAGAAAGAAGAGTCGCTGGGCGGATTTTTGTTGCTGGCCTTCCTGTCGGGTTTCATTGCGCTGGCCATGCCGTGCGTGTATCCGCTGATTCCGATGACGGTTTCGTTTTTCACCAACCAAGGTGGCTCGCGGCGCAAGGGAATTTTGAACGCGGTGATTTACGGGCTTTCCATCATTATTATATACACGCTGATCGGCAGTGTATTTTCGCTGGTTTTCGGCAGCGACAGTGCCAACGCCCTTAGTACGCACTGGCTGCCAAACCTGCTGTTTTTTGCGGTCTTTGTCGTGTTCGGATTGTCGTTTCTGGGCTTGTTTGAAATCGTGCTGCCCAGTTGGCTCGTCAACCGCGTGGATCAGGAGGCCGACAAAGGCGGGATTTACGGCATCTTTTTCATGGCTTTCACGCTGGCGTTGGTTTCGTTTTCATGCACCGGCCCTATTGCGGGCAGCCTGCTGATTCTGGCCTCCGAAGGCGTGAGCCTCAAATCGGTGCTGGGCATGGTGGCCTATTCGTCGGCTTTTGCGGTTCCGTTCGCGTTGTTCGCCATTTTTCCGGCTTGGCTCAAGAATATGCCCAAATCGGGCGGCTGGATGAATACGGTGAAAGTAGTACTGGGCTTTTTAGAATTGGCTTTGGCACTCAAATTCATCAGCAACGCCGACCAAGTGTACCATTGGGGATTATTGGACCGGGATGTGTTTCTGGCGTTCTGGATTGTGCTTTTTGCGCTTTTGGGGCTTTACCTGATTGGCAAAATCCGGCTCCCACACGACGACACGCCCGACACGGTTGGCATTCCGCGCTTGGTGGTGGCAATTTTTGTTTTTGCTTTTACCATCTACCTCATTCCCGGCCTGTTTGGCGCGCCGCTCAAGCCGCTGGCTGGGTTACTGCCGCCCCAAACCACGCAGGATTTTAATCTGCAGCCGTCGGCGGCAGGTTTGTTCGTTTCAAAAGATACTAATTTGCCGCCGCGAAAACACGCCGCATTCCTGAAAACACCGCACAACCTGCCGGGCTTTTTTGACTTGAAGGAAGCCACCGCCTACGCCAAGCAAGTGAACAAGCCGCTTTTCCTTGACTTTACGGGACACGGATGCGTAAATTGCCGCGAAATGGAAGCCCGCGTGTGGTCGGAGCCGCAGGTGCAGCAACGGCTGGCCAACGACTACGTGGTTGTGTCGCTGTATGTGGACGACAAAACCGAACTGCCGCAAAGCGAATGGTACACTTCCGCGCGTGATGGTAAACTGAAAAAGACTATCGGCGCGCAAAACTTTGATTATCAAATCACGCAATTCAACTATAATGCGCAGCCACTGTATGTTTTGTTGAATCCCGATGGCCGCCAACTTCCCATCGAACCGGTGGCCTATGACTTGGATGCGGATCATTTCACCAGCTTTCTGGACAATGGTCTGGCCGCATTCCGCCGGAACGCTCCCGCAGACACAGTTATTTCGCTGAGGCGGTAGCACACGCTTCAGCTTGTGCGAAAACCGCAGGTTTTCACTTTTTGAAAGATACTATTTTTCACCGTGTCCACTTACTTTTCTCACTTTCCCATTTACCCGTTTTTCCATGGAATTAGCTGAATTACAACAGATTGCCGTCCAGGTTCGTCGCGATATTGTGCGCATGGTACACGGTGCCAAAGGCGGGCATCCGGGCGGTGCGCTGGGCTGCACGGAATATTTCGTGGCCCTGTATTTCCACATCCTCAAGCACAACCCGCAGTTCAGCATGGACGGCACGGGCGAGGACTTGTGTTTCCTTTCCAACGGGCACATTTCGGCGGTCTGGTATTCGGTACTGGCCCGCAGCGGCTACTTTCCGGTTTCCGAACTGTCCACCCACCGCAAAATCAATTCGCGACTGCAAGGCCACCCCACCACGCACGAACATTTGCCCGGCATCCGCATAGCTTCCGGCTCGCTGGGCCAAGGCTTGTCGGTGGCGATTGGGGCGGCGCAGGCCAAAAAACTGAACGGCGACGACCGGCTGGTGTATGTGCTCATGGGCGATGGCGAGCAGGACGAAGGCCAGATTTGGGAGGCGGCCATGTACGCGGCGCACCACAAAACCGACAACCTGATTGCCACCATTGACTGGAACGGCCAGCAGATTGACGGCTCGACCAAGAATGTGATGGATCTGGGCGACCTGCCCGCCAAATACCGCGCCTTCGGCTGGGAAGTGCTTGTGCTGGAAAACGGCAACGACATGGCCGAAGTGATCCGCACGCTGGAACAGGCCAAGATACTGGCAGGCAAAGGCAAGCCGGTTATTAATATCATGAAGACCGGCATGGGCCACGGCGTGGACTTCATGATGGGAAGCCACAAATGGCACGGCGTGGCCCCCAACGACGAGCAACTCGGACTGTCGCTGGCCCAACTGACGCAACTCTCCGAAACGCTGGGGGACTATTGAGAAAATGCGGAGTTAGGATTGCGGAATGAAAAACAATTCAGGCACTGTGTGTCGGACCGGAATGAACAACCACCGTAGAAACAAAAAATGCCTTGCCCTACCGACCGGCCAGCATTTCATTTTCATCCTTTACATTCCAATCCGGCAAATTCCAATCAAGACAAAATAGTATCTTTAAAAAAGCCCAAACCCCTGTCTGTTTCCATCAAAAACAATGAACCTGCAACGGCTGCGCATCCAAAACTTTAAATCGCTGGTGGATTTGGAAATCATCAATCCGAATCCATTCACGGTTTTTGTGGGGCCAAATGCGGCGGGGAAGTCAAATATTTTTGAGGCGTTGGAGTTTTTGAATTTCTGTTTTCAGGACTACCCCCATCGCGATCAATTATTTGGCGGGAAAAGCCTGATAAATATAAATTCAAGTAACAACAGAATTTCGTTAAATGGGGAAATCAATGATAGAGCATTTTATTTCGCAGAATATCCGGGTGAATGGTCACATAATTTACCAAAAGGCAGATATGACGATCCAATGAGCATTCTATATATGCAAAGCAAGGATGATCTTAATTTAAAGCAACTAATTCATCGATTCTCAAGGATATTTGTAAAAAACGAAAAGTTAGAAAAATTCAACTTTGAAGATCTTTCAAAACTTACAATTTCCGCTCGAAATCTTGAAGTTATCTTGAAAAGGATTTTACACAATGCAAACATCCCAGAGGAATTTATTGAATGGCTACAATTATTCATCCCGGAATTTGAAAATATAGAAATCCATACACACAGCATCAGAGAGGAGGACACTCTTTTTGTTTACGAAAAGCATTCAAAAAAGCCGTTCAATAAAGCTTTGATTTCAGACGGGACTTATAATATTCTGGCTTTGCTGACCGCCGTTTTCCAAAGCGATGAGCCACAGTTTTTGTGCATTGAAGAGCCGGAAAACGGCTTACATCCAAAAGTGGTGAAAGAATTTGTGGATTTTTTCCGTTCACAGTGCGAAGAAAAAGGACATTATATTTGGCTCAATACGCATTCGCAAACGTTGGTTTCGCAGTTAAGGCCGGAAGAAATTATTGTGGTGAACAAAAAAGAAGGAGCCACGCGAATCAAGCAATTCAAGGAAGATGATTTTCATGGCTTGAGCATGGATGAAGCTTGGCTTACGAACGCTCTTGGAGGTGGGTTGCCGTGGTAAAAGTCGGATTTATCTGTGAAGGCGATACTGAAAAGTTGGTAATCGAATCCGCGAAGTTTCAGGAATTGTTAAAACAGTTGGACATTGATTGTGTCAGCCCAGTCATTGATGCCAAAGGCAATGGGAATTTGCTGCCAGAAAACATAGAGCCGTTCCGCACAATCCTCATAAAAAATGGTGCCGAGAAAATATTTGTTTTGACAGATTTGGATCAAGATTCTTGCATTACCCAGACCAGAAACCGGATAACGGAAAAAGAAAGTCAAGAAATAATTGTTTCCGTCAAAGAGATTGAAGCGTGGTTTTTGGCAGATTCAATTACAATGAGCAGTTTGTTGAAGGAAAATTTCCGCGCAGAGCAGCCGGAATTCGAATCTGATCCCTTTTACAAAATAAAAACTTTAGCGCAAGAAAAAACAAGCCGGGGTACAGGCACAAAACCCAAGTTAGCGAAACGTTTTATCGGACTTGGCTTTTCCATTGAAAACGCCGCCAATCATCCCAACTGCCCAAGTGCAAAGTATTTTATTGAGAAGTTAAAATCCGTCACCCAAAAATAGTATCTTTTTAAAAGCCCAAACCCCACCGTTTGCAATGAAAAAATACGAAATACTGGACAAAAAAGATACCCGCAGCGGCTTCGGAGCCGGTTTGCTCGAGGCCGGGCGCAACAACCCAAACGTGGTGGCCTTGTGCGCCGACTTAATCGGTTCGCTGAAAATGGATGCGTTCATCAAGGAGTTTCCCGAACGGTTTTTCCAAGTGGGCATTGCCGAAGCCAACATGATGGGCGTGGCCGCCGGACTCACCATTGGCGGCAAGATTCCGTTTACGGGCACGTTCGCCAACTTTTCCACGGGGCGGGTTTATGACCAAATCCGGCAGTCCATCGCGTATTCGGGCAAAAATGTAAAGATTTGCGCCTCGCACGCCGGCCTGACGCTGGGCGAGGACGGAGCCACGCACCAGATTCTGGAAGACTTGGGCATGATGAAAATGCTGCCCGGCATGACCGTAATCAACCCCTGCGATTACAACCAGACCAAAGCCGCCACCATCGCCATTGCCAGCCATGCGGGGCCAGTTTACCTGCGGTTTGGCCGCCCGGTGGTGCCGGTTTTCCTGGCCGAAAACACGCCTTTCATAATCGGTAAAGCCCTGATGCTCAACGAAGGAACCGACGTGAGCATTTTTGCCACGGGGCATTTGGTTTGGAAAGCCATCGAGGCCGGACACATTCTGGCCGAACGCGGCATTGACGCGGAAATCATCAATATCCACACGATTAAACCGCTCGACGAGGCCGCCATTTTGCGGTCGGTCAGGAAAACGGGTTGCGCGGTTTCGGCTGAGGAACACCAGATCAGCGGCGGCCTTGGCGACAGCATTGCGCACGTGCTTTGCCGCAACCATCCGGCCCCGATGGAAATGGTGGGCGTACACGACACCTTTGGCGAAAGCGGCACGCCCGATGAACTGATGGAAAAGTACGGCCTCACAACCAACGCCATTGTGGAAGCAGCCATGCAAGCGGTGAAACGGAAAAGGGAAGTGCTGGCGTAGAAAATGTTTTTTGCGGCCAAAAACAATAAAATCCCTTTGGTGCGGATTTCATGCGGCAAGGAAAACGGGTTTTGTACCGGCAGGCGGGTTTGGCTATTTTGAAAGATACTATACTATTCCAGTCTTGCGTGTCGGCGGGACTACACGGATGTTTCCCATCCGCGAAATCCGCTCAGAATTTGGGGCATGGCAAGCGTTTGACGCTACGAGGAACCCGCTTTTTGGGACGGGCGGGCGGAAATTCGTAGGACATACTCAACTCGTGAGACCCGCCCGTGGACGGCCCAAGATTGGAAACCGTCAGGTCGTAGCTATAGCCCACCGACAAGCCCGCCTGCTTGAAACCCACCAGAAAAATCAGCGCGTCACTGTTGTTGATTCCCACCTCGTAACGTTTAATGGGCAGGCCGCGATACCACAAGCCAAACACCACCGGCTCGTAGGTCAGGTAAAGCCCCACATCCAACTGGTCAAATTTGCCCTGCGCCTTGTAGTTAAAAGCCGGTGAAATGCTGCGTTCGGGAGCCGTTTTGCTTTCGGCCAGTCCGGCGCGCGTATTGTCGTCGAGCGGAATCTTGGTGCCTCCGTGCACCGTAAACCGGACTGGCAGCGGACTGGCATTGCCGATGAACGACTGGTCGGGGCGGGTGAGGTTGTGCGCCGAAATGCCCAGCCACGACCGGCTGGTGAAAACCAAGCCGCCCGCCGACACGTTCAGGTAATTGAGCGAGGCCGGATTGGGGTCGGCGGCAAACTGGTCGCTGCTGACGGGCCGCACTTGGCCGGTATTGTCGAATTGGTCGCCGAAGGTGAGGCCGAAATAATTGATGCTGCGGTTGACATACGAAAACTGGAGGCCCGCCCGCGCCGCCACCCGTTCGCTGAGTTGCAGTTGGTAGGAATACTGCGCACCAATGTCAATGGAATTGTACCGCGCAAAGGCTTGCTGGTCGCGAAGCACAATCAGTCCGAGACCACTGTTGATGTGCGGCAAGTAGGTATCCGCCGAAGCCGAATAGGTGATGTAGTTGGCATTGAGGGCGGGCCACTGCTGGCGGTAGTTGGCTGTGACGCGGGTGGCCAGCGATGAGCCAGCCATGGCCGGATTGAGATACAGCGGATTGGCGTAGAACTGCGAAAACTGCGGATCTTGCGCCAACGCGAGTGTGTTGCAAAATAGTATCAGAAAAAAAGCGGAAACCCGGTGCATGAACCAATATTTTCGGTGGATGAAATCTCAACGCTAAAAGTAGGGAAAAATTGAGGGTTGCTCAAAAAAACGTATGCGTCTTATCCGGTGCCAAGGCAAAACCTGTTAGCAGTCAGCAGGTTAGGCATTGTCCTGAATGTCCTGCGGAGGGTTGCCTTCCGGAGCCGGTTCCGAAAAACAAAGGATTCCGTTGCCACCAGGGGAATCCAGGCTTTGGAAAACGGATTTTTTTGCCCTATTTAGGCTTCGCACGTTGGTTTTACCGGCAAACTCAAGGTTTATGCAAACCGTGAGGCTCTCGAACAGAATTCAACGCCTCTGTAAAATGTTTGACCGCACTTTGTCGTTATTGCCCACACAACTCCTTCCCGAAAGTGGCCCGGCACCGTGCCGCTTGCTGTCCTTACCTCACATAAAAATCTCCATGCGGGTTTTCGATTTCAAAAAGATACTATTTTCGCTGTGCGCCGCCGCATTGCCGTGGCTTTTGTCCGCTCCGGTTCTGGCACAATGCCCCACCACCGTCAACATTCCCGCCACCGCTTGCGTTGGCGACAACTGTGGTGCCGGCACACCCATTACCGTTACGGGCGGCAGCACCAACCAAGCGGAATACGAATGGATTTTTACCGGGCCAGACGGCAGGCCCGACACGCTGAGGCAACGCGAGCCGGCCTACAATTTCAAACAGACGGGCAGCTACCAAGTGCGGCTCAACTTGGTGGTGGCCGGGGTGCGCACCGCCTGCGCATCGGGCAGCGTGACGGTGCGCGGCTTCAACGAATTCACCATCGGGCCAGACAATAACTTGGGGCCGCCCGAAGAGGAAATTTGCAAGGGCACTTCGATAACCTTGGAAGCCAAGTTCCAGACCGGCGGGCCGCCCGCCAACGCGCAGTATTTGTGGTCGCCAGGCGGAGCCACCACGCCCACCATCACCACCGATACGGCGGGCTGCTACTCGGTTCGTATCACCGATCCGGCCACGGGATGCTCGCGCAACAACAAGGTGAATGTGCGTGTGTACAAGCCCGACCCCAACACGCCGCCACCGCCCAAAGAGGAAAGCCGCTGGTATTTCGGCAATGGATCGGGCATCAAGTTCGTGGGCGGGCAGCCCACACCCATTTCCGGCAACGCCAACACGCCCGAAGGCACATCCAGCATCTCTGACGCGTCAGGTTCGTTTCTGTTCTATACCGACGGCAAGAACGTGTATGACAAGGCGGGAAACCCGATGCTTGACCGCAACAGAAACCCCGTGACCGTGGCAGCCGGCAACGGACTGAACGGCGGGGCAAATTCCACGCAAGCCGTGCTGATTGTGGCGCAGCCGGGCTGCAATGACTGCGAACCGGTATATTATGTGTTTACCACGACCGACATTGCCACCGGCGGCTCGCAACTGGAATACAGCGTGGTGGATATGCGCCTGAACGGCGGACTGGGGCAAGTGACACAAAGAAACGTGCCGCTTTTCAGCACCAGCACCGAACGGCTCGCCACCATCAAGGCCACGCCCGACAGCACCGCCCAAGACCGCCCCGAGACCACTTGGATTGTGACGCACGATTTCAACAGCAACACTTTCCGGGTGCATCCGCTCACGGCCAGCGGTGTGGGGCAGCCCAAAACCTATAACGTGGGCGACACGCACGGCGCGGCCACCGAAAATGGCGAAGGCTACATGAAAGTGTATGCCAAAAAAATCGTGGTCGTGATTCCGGGCGCTGCCGGCCAACCAAACCGGGTGCAGGTGTTTAACTTTAACGCTGCCACCGGTGTCGTTACCGGTCCGCCGCTGACGTTGAACTTGGGCAATGCACCGCCCGAAGCCTACGGCGTGGAAATTGTGGGCGACAGCACACTGTATGTTTCGCTGTCGGGCAGTGCGACCGACAGTTCCAAAATCTACGGCTTCGACCTGACGGTCGATCTGGCCGACCCCACCGCAAGGCAGGATTCCATTCAGAAAACACGCCGTGAAGTATTCAAAACACTCGATTTTGTGATTGGCGCGCTGCAAACCGACCCCAACGGTCAGCGGCTGTACGTGGCACAACAAGGACAGAACGCGCTGGGCGAAATCACCAACCCGACCAATCTGGCCGCTGCCGGATACAACCGCCAAGGCGTGCCCAACCTGACCGCACCCGTGCAACTTGGGTTGCCCAACACCACCCCGCCCAGCAATCAGGGTTACGGGCAGGGTTTTTCGTATTCACGGCCGCAATGCACGCCACTGAATACCCCGGCCTCCATCAGTTTCCGGGCACAACCCGACCGGGCGGGTGGCGACTCCACCAAGTCGGCCTACGCGTGGGTATTCCGGGGGGTGGGCAATCCATTCTCACAAACCATTGCCGATGCGGGTTTTGGCGTGAACATGACGGTGAAGGTGACCTTCCCCGGCCCCGGCACGTATACCGCCGAACTGACCATCCGCAACGACTGCCTTACAGAAGGGCCGCCCACCATTGCGCCGCAAACCATCGTGATTCCGGTGCAGCCACCCAAACCCACCGCCCGCGACACTTCGGCCTGCAACGGTACGGTTATCACCTTGGATCCGTATCCGGGACTGGCCGACCCTCCGGGGGTAAGCTATGTTTGGATAACGCCCGCCGGAGACACCTTGAGGGGCAACCGCCGAATTAATGCCCGGTTGCCGGGTGCGTATACCGCCGTCATTTTCAATGAGTCCTGTGAGGAAAGAGGTACGGTGCGGGTCAGTTTTTCGGGCTTGGCCGTGAACTTGGGCAAAGACACCACACTTTGCAGCGGCGGCACACTGCTGCTGAATGCGGGCAATCCGGGAGCCATCTACGAATGGTTTCAAGTCAGCGCACCGCTGGGCAACGCCCAAACACAAACCGTTTCGCCAACCACCGACACCTTCTACTGGGTGCGGGTAACCGATCCGGTGACCAAATGCGTGGATTTGGATACGCTTGAAGTAAAGGTGAGCAGAAGGCCACAAGTGGTGGCCACCGTTGTGAATGCAACCAGTTGCGACCCCGCATCCACACCGGGCACTTCGGGTTCCATTTCGCTGTCCAGTTCAGACCCAGCCGCCGCCACGTATATTTACCGCTGGTTCCGCGACGGAGGCGAAATCCCGTTTCTGCCCCCCACCACCAACAGCCTGCCCGATGTATCGCCCGGCATCTACCGGGTCGTCATCACAAGGCCGGGTGGCTGCGATACCACGGTATCCGTTCCGGTAATCAACGACGCGCCGGATGCGGTGAAGTTTCAGGAAACCATTTCCGCGCTGGGTTGCGCTGATGCGACCGGAACCATCACGCTTTCCAGAACGGATGGCACACCGGGTGCGCGGCCGCTGCTTACCCAATACAACCTGTTGCGGGAAAACGGGCAGCCCGCCCCCGTCCCGAACGCCACCGGCTTTAACACGGATGCGGCAAACCTGACTTTTGCCAGCCTGCCGCCCGGCGTATACCGTTTGGAAGGGACTTACGCACCCGGTTGCCGGTTCGGCTTTGTCTATGAAATAAAGCCGCCGCCCAATAAGCCGCAAATCCAAGCTATTTCCGCCATCACGGGTTGCCAAACCGCCACGCTGGCCGTAACCGGAACCGCCTCGGCGGCCAATGCCAATTTCCAATGGACATTGAACGGCGGCAGCATCCCGACCAACCCCGACGGAACGGCCGCCGCAACCCGATCCGGCCGGTACATTGTGACGGTGCGAAGCCTGTCGCCACCCAATTGTGAAGTGAAAGATACGGTGAATGTGACATTCAATGTGCCACCACCCTACCAGTACGGCGCACCGCCAAGTCCTTTCTGCGCCAATGAGACCGCTCCCCGACCCGTACTGAATGCACCGGTGAAACCCGAGTGGGACACGTATATTTGGACTCGCCCTGACAAAAGCGTTTTCGTGGGCACGGTGCTGACCGCAACGCAAACCGGCGACTACACATTGCTCGTGCGCAATTCGGTGACGGGATGTCAGGAATCGGTGGTTGTTCCGGTGGTTGCCATTCCCCGGTCGCCCGCACCAGTAGCCAGCAGCCAGGCAATTTGTGCGGGCAGCCCCATATCCGCGCTGATTGCTTCAGGAACGGGGCCGTTTAAGTGGTATGCCCAGCCAACCGACCCGCTGAATGGCATTGCGCCGTTGGCTCAGGGTTCCAGTTTCAGCCCGGCCCTCAACACGAATACCCCGGCCACGTACGTGTTCTACGTGACGCAGGGCGATTGTGAGAGCCTGCCGACGGAAGTGCGCCTGACGGTACTGGACGGGCCGGTTGCCAACCTCGGCCCTGATCGGGAATCGTGCGCCAACGCGCCGGTAACGCTTGATGCCGCCAGCACGATTCCCGGAGCCACCTACCGCTGGAACACCGGGCAGAACACGCCCACCCTTACCGTAAACCGCACCGGCAGTTATATCGTAACGGTAAGTGCGGGCACTTGTGCCAGCACCGATACAGTCAGGATTACGTTCCTGCCCGTGCCGCAAGTGCGCTTGCAGCGCCGCGAGGTTCCGGTTTGCCCATCCGACGAGGCGAGCCTCAACAAACCGGTAACCTTGGATGCCGGGCCGGGTGAAAGCTACACTTACGATTGGCGGTTGGAGGGCAGCCCGGCAATAATCGGGACGGAAAGACGGCTGGAACTGAACCCGCTCACCTTGGTATTGGGCAGCAAATATATCGTCACCGTGAGCGACAATGGCCGCTGCTCGGCAACCGATACGGTCACGATTGTGGACAAATGCGAGCCACGAATTTTCGTGCCGGATGCTTTCACTCCCAACAATGATGTGACGAACAACACGCTGGAAGTGTTTCACGCTTACGTGGGCGCATTTGAAATGCAGGTTTATAACCGCTGGGGCGAAGTAATATTCGCGACCAAATCGCGGGATCAGTTCTGGGATGGAACATACCGGGGCGAAAAGGTACCACCCGGCACTTATACCTGGAAAATCGTGTACACCGCCCAATATTATCCTGAACGGCTTCCCGTGCAGATTCAGGGCGGCGTATTGTTACTGAGGTAACAATTTAGTAACATTAGACTTTCAAAAAACCATGTCAATTCACTAATTGGCATGGTTTTCTTGTTTTATCAGGTTTTCTTGTTTACTATATTACCGAATTGTTAACTAATTGTTAAATTTGTAAAAATTCCCCGCTGTCCGAATGACTCATCTGTCGGCCGGCCATTTGTCGAACCAATTTTTCATTTTATGATTTCCAGCTATCGCGTTGAAAAAGACTTTCTGCATATTGACCCTGACCCTTTATTGGGTAGCAATGGACGGCGTGCAGGGGCAAGCCATCCGTTGGCAATCCGTGTTTGAGCAATCCGCTTTCCAGCACACCGCTGCCGGTTCAGGTATGGCGGAACTCGCCTATCTGGTTGCCGTGGATGGCTTGGCAACGGACAGCACTTTTGTAAAAATCCACGCAGAACTCTCCGGTTTTTGCCAGCAACTGGTCAAGAAGCGGCGCAAATTTTCCTCCGAATCCCAATTCCTTTTTTACGCTTTCCAACAGGTACAGCAGCGGTATCTGCACCATTACCAACCTTATCCGCTATTCACGGCAACTTTCCGAGACAGCACTTACAATTGTGTGAGTGGCACGGCACTGTATGCTTACGTGCTGCAACACCTTGGTTTCGCGGTGGAAATCAGGGAGACAAATCTCCACGCCTACTTGCGCGTAAAATCCGTGCGCAGCGAATACCTGATAGATGCGACCGACCCGCAAAACGGCTTTGTTTCGGATGATGAACTGCTCATTGCCCGCCGCGAGTTCTGGTACGCATCCAACGAAATCCGCTCCGGCAAGGCGTATAACCAAGCGATTTCGCTGACACAATTGGCGGGCTTGCAATACTTTAACGAGGCAGTCAAAACTTTTAACCGGAGGTCATATGCAGCTTGCGCGGAACATCTGGCAAAAGCGGAATTGCTTTATCCGAACTCGGAGAAGGTAACCGCCCTGCAAAAAATGGCGCAACCCCACATCCAGCCAACACTGGCGGCTCAGATGGGCAATGGAAAATAGTATCTTTTCAAAAGGCCAAACCCGGCTTGAATTCACAGCCCTGAAAGGGCGCAAGCCGCAAACGCAGGATACCGCCCTGAGCCCTCACCGCAAAATATACATCTTCCCGAACTCCTTTTTAAACGCCTTGTCGGCGGTGGTGGCGCGGCGATCCATGTCCTGGCCGTTGATGCGCGTGATTACGCGGTAGAGGTACACGCCATTGGCAAGTTTGTCGCCAAATTCATCCGAGCCATCCCAAGCGTAGCTGCTGATGTTGTTGCCGATGCGCAGCGGACCAAGTTCATCATGCGTGATTTCGCGCACCACCTTGCCCGAAACCGTCATGATCTGGATCTTGATCTGGTCGGGAACCGTGGCACCGGTCAGTGTGAACACAAACCGCGTGCTGCTGGAAAACGGGTTGGGATACGGATAAAAATGCGTGATGGTGGAGGCATTGATGACTTCAAACGTGATTTGGTACGGCTGCGCACCCGCCTTGTTGCCCGCCACATCGGCTCCCTGCACGCGCAACGTGTAAATGCCGTCGGGCAGGTTTTGCGGCTGCCATTCCAGCCGGAAACTATTGTCCGGCCCGGCGGGAACCCAACGCACACTGCTAAGGCTGATTTTCTCGAAAATTGTCCCGTCCGGGCGTTTCAGGTACAGTTCCATGCCCGCCGTGTCTTTTTTTATCAGCACCTTGTTTTCATCTTTCAGTCGGATCACCACCATCGGGCTGGGCGACACGATTTCGCCGTCCATGATGCGCTGCCCGTCGAAAGTGACTTCCAGAATGGGGTTGATTTTATCCGAATTGACTTTGAACGGGATGTTCAGCACGTTGTTAGCGTAGCTCTGTTCGGGCAAAACCCTCGGATTCACAAAAACCTGCAATTGGTTGTTGCCGCCCAGCCCGTCGGTTTTCACGGCAATCGTAAACCGCACGGTGTCGCCGTTGGCAGCGGGTTTGCGAACCTTGAAACTGTATTTTTTCACCTGCCGGTTGTCCAGGTTCAACACCGAATATTCCACCGTCAGCGAATCTTGGAACGCCCTCGGCGAAATGTTCTGGAAGACTACCGGAATCCTAATTTCGCCGCCTTCGGTCTGGTCGCCAATCTTGTAGGCATCTGCGAGCACCAGGCTCGTGTTGATCAACCCTTCGGGTACGCCGTCGTAAATCACCTGCCACTTTTTGAGTTGCGGCGGAGTCAGATTAGCCGAATCCTTGGCTTGCAGGCGCAGTTTCAGGTACGGGTACTGCGCCGAATTGATGAAATCAATGGAAAGCGGACTGGCCTTTACATCTGAAAAAACCACTGATTCATTGCCTTGCAGGTTCACGCCCAAAATATCAAGCTGCCATTTGTCAAATGTGGGCGATTCCAGCGGACGGACGGCATTGTACAGCGTTCCCCAAAGCGAGGCCGGACCGATGATTGAAGAGGTGACAATGCCCCGGTCGTTGCTGCCGCGCAGCGTGTCCTGCAAATTCAAGGCTTGCCGCAAGGACGGTACCGCGCCATCATACACCGGGTATATCTCGGTGGCTTTGCCCAACGACGCGCCTTTCTGCCCCAGCAAAATATACGGGTCACCGGATTTCAGTTGCGCGAGTTTGGTAGCGTCGGCTCCCAAACCGACCAGCAATTGCCGCATGGCGGGCGACCAGTTGGAAAAATCAGTGGAGCCGGTCGTGAACAGCAACACAAAGTCGTTGGGTTGCACACCGTCCAGAAACGCCGTCAAGCCGCCGCCCGCCAAGTAATTATTGGTCAGGTAGTGCGCCGGAAACAAATCCTTGCCGCAATTCAGCGACGGCAGCACCAGATACGGCTGCGCGGTGGTTCGCCGGAATGCCACGGCCACCAGCGTGTTCGGGTCGCCGGGATTGCAGCGGCCAGCCACCACCACGGGGCCGTTGTTGAGCAGCAGTTCCACTTGCTTGTAGGCTTCGGGCTGGTTGCCGGAGCCGTAGGTTTTGACATTCAGAAAGATACTATTTCCCGTGAACTCAAATTTCTCGGTTGCCGTGTTGCGCGCAATCGTGTTCAAGGCCGCCTTGGAAAACTGCGGAAAACGGCTCTGCGACCAGCCTTCGGGACTTTTGTTGATGTGGATGAACGAGCTTTCGGTATAGGCGTTCCGCTCGCCGATGGGCTGGTCGGCCAGGCTCACGCGCCAGTAGTAAACCGTGCTGTCGGGGGCGTTGCGCACCAAATCGGTTTCCCAGTTGATGAGGAAATTGCTGGTCACGGTGGTTTCGCGGCGGGCGGGGCTTGTGAATGTGGCCACCGTGTCCACTTCAATCCGGTACGGGCGGCTTTCCAGCGGCGTTATCGTGGATTGCGCCACAAACCGCACCGGCTGGCTGCTCACAATGCTGTACTCGCGCGGGAACAACGGCACGGCCCCCACCGCCGGAACCAGGAAATCGCGGGAGGCAATGTTGTTGTTCTCATTCATCTCGTCAATATCGCCGTTGGCATCCACAAACACTTCAAAAGTCTGGTTGCCGCCCGTGGCCGCGCCCCGGTTGCGGATGGTGAAATACAGCGTGTCGCGGTAAAAAACCGGATCGTAAAGAACCGTGTCCAGTTGCTGGCTGCTGCCGTCGCCGAGGCTACGCCTGACGGTAATGGCAAATTTCCGGTTCAGGATTTTGCCGTAGTTGGCAACCACAATGGCAACCTGAAACGAATCCACGGCGGCGGACACCTCATTACCGTCAAACGATTTCAAAAACAAACTGGCGGCATTGATGGCATAATCTGGCTTGGCAAACGGAACCGCACTCACCGCCGGATCGCCCTGCAAGATTATCTGCTCGGAGTGCGTGAGCAGCAGATCGTCGTTGCCCACGCGGGCCACGAACTTGCGGATGGTTTCCTGCTGCACCTTGCCGATGCTTTTGCCAAAGAAAAGGCTGTCGGCAAAGGCGGTTTCGTAAAACATATCGGCGTAGGCTTTCAAAACCCCGTCGTAGCCAAACGCGCTGTGCGCAATCCAGCCGATGGCTCCCCGCTCGGCGTTACCCAAAATCCAGTCTTCGGCGTGCGTGTACTGGTTGTTAAACACATCGCCCGACTGGCAGCCGTTGACGTACACAAACGGGTATTTGCCCTTGTTGCGGTAGCCTTGCGTGTCGTCGGTGACGTAGCCCGGATCAATGTCATTGACGGTGCGGCCCGAATGCCCGAAAAACGTGACCAAGCCCACGCCCCGGTCGTTGGTTTGCTGGGCAATATTGATCAGTTCCACCGATTCGCTGTTTTGCTTGGAACGGGTTTCCACTTTGCCGCCCAGAAACTTGCCTTCGGCCACTTCCTTGAAACCGTCCACCCAGCTCCGGAAACGCGGGATTTCGGAGGCGGTGCGGCCTCCGCTCAGGTGCAGCAGGTTCTTGCGCCACGGCAAATCGGGCGGCAGGGCTTCGTGTTCCTTCAGTTTGGCCAGGTAGTTCAGCACTTGCTGCGCATTGATGGCACTCAACCGTCCGGTGGCGAGGGCGGGCACGTTGGGCTGCCCGGCCAAGCCGCTGGAATAAACGAAATCGGAACCCGGTTTGCCGGGCGGCGGCACAAAGTCGTATGCTTTTGTGGTGGAGCCGAGAAAAGTCATGGAACGGTCCGGGATTTTGCGCACCATGTCGGGCAGGGAGCCACGGCCAATGATGAGCAGGTATTCGGGCCTGCCGTTTTTGTGCATCCACTGCACAAACCGGTGGATGGCCAGCGGCGTGTATTCGCCGTAACTGAATTGGTTGTAGAGCAAATCCACGTTGACGCTCAAAGTGTCGAAACCGCCGCCCGCCGCCGAAGCCCGGTATTCGGCATACGCCCGCACTGCGTCAGTCACGCCGCCCACCGGTTTGCGCAATTCAGGGTGCGTTACAATCAGGTAGTTGGCTGCCGGGCTGAGGTTGCGGAACGCGGTTTTTGAAATAGTACCCGGCGCAGGCACGAAACCCGCGTGGGCGAAAAGTTTTTTCGCACTGGAAACGGTTGCCGCCAGTTTTCCATTCGTCAGGTTGGCCGTGATGCGGCGCGGATTATTCCTGTCCGTGATGTCATACAGAACCGTTCCGGCAGCCGGATTGGCAATTTCCACGTACCGCTGGTTTGCGGCTGTTGGTCCGAAGTTGAAAACCTTCTGCGGTTTGCCAGCCATGTCCCACGCTTGCGGATACGTGAGCCGGATCAGCGACACCGAGGCGGCATCGGCGGTTGCGCCAGCCACGCCGTTCACGCGCATCCGCACGGTCAGGTTCTGGGAAGCCAAGTCGGACGGTTCCAAAGCGGTGCGCAGCCACTGGTTTGTGTGGAAGCTGAAACTGGCTGCTCCCAGCGAACGCAATGCACTGGCCGAGGCTCCGGCAAAAATCTCAATGTTGTGCGGATAATTGTTGCGCCCGGCCAGCAATACTTCCAGTTGGGGTTTCGGGCTGGTGTTCGGCAAAAAAGCCAGTTCGGGCAGTGCATAATCCACGCTCTCAAAGCGGTTTTTGCGCACGCCCGTCCAGCCTTCGCCTTCGCTGTAGAAACCATGCTGGCCTTCGTCGCGGCTGGTTTGGCTTTCGGGAAACTGCCGTCCGTCGTCGTATTCGTTGGTGAGCACGAGCAGTTTTTCTTCCAAATGGTACGGCTCCGGCGGCAGGTTTGCGGCATTGCTTTCGGTGGACACGGCCATGCGTTTGCCCGGCGCGTTGTCCAGCCGCCACGTCAGGAAAAAATACGTGGTGTCGGAATAATTATTGTAGTGCGGATGCGGTTGCGCGGTGGCGGGGCGGTACAGTCCGGCATCCAGCGTGCCGTCGTTGCCTTCGCCGTAAAATTCCACGTAATCAGTTTCGTTAAAAAACGCATCGCCTTCGCCAGCCACAAAAACGGCTTGTTCCGCGCCCCGGTGGAACACCTGCATCCGGCGCGGGTCAATGGTGGCCAGCGGCAATCCGGCCCGCTGCAAATCCTGGTAGGTGAGGCGGTGGATGCCGCGCTGCGCCACGGGAATTTTATAATACTGCTGGGCAAAGTTAATCCACTCGTTGCCAAAGGTTTGTGCTTTGCTTCCGGCAAAAACCAAAAGGCAGCAAGCAACCAGCACGCAGGTTTGGGCTTTCGGAAAGATACTATTTCGGATCACGGGTTTTCAACTGTTTGGATGTCATGATGCAAAGAAACCTCACCCCCGGCCCCTCTCCTGCTGAGAGGGGAGCAGGGAAAAAACTTTTTTTCACCCCTCTCTGAAGGAGAGGGGCCGGGGGTGAGGTCTTTTTAAAAGCCCACTTTCAGCGAGAACACGTTGGAATACAGCGATTCCGAACGGTCGCCGATGTCGGTCAGGGCGTAGTCTATCTGGAATTTATTAAGCCGGATGCCCACGCCCATGTTCGGCTGGAAAACCGTAACCGTGCGGTCATACAGTTTGGTGGCGGCGTTGTAGTCCTTGATTTGCTGCACATCGCCCGCACCGCCACGCACGAAAACGATCTGTTTGTAATCCAGTTCAAAACCCGCACGCGGATCAACGGAAACCGCTTTTGACTTGATTAATACATTCCGCTTGCCATCGAATGAGAAATCGGCATCGGCGGCCAGCAGCGCACCGAAATTTTCGCGGATGCGCCAACGGTACGCCAAACCCGCCGACAGGCGGGGCAGCGTGAGTTCGGTGTAGTTGCCGCGCAGGGTGTTGTTGGTTTTGGCATAGACTTCCTCCAGCAGGGCCGTATTCACCGACCACGTGTTGAACGTGCTGGTCACATCGCGCAGCATGGCTCCGAAACGCCAGTTTTTGCGATCCATGAGCAGGCCCACATCAAACCCGAAGCCCCACGCGTTGGCAAACGGCCCCACCGTACGATGGATGATTTTGGCGTTGGCCCCGAATTTCAAGCCGCTGAGTTTCGGGAACCCCCGGGCGTAGGAAAACAGGAAAGCATAATCAGCCGCCGAGAAAAACGTGATGTTGTTGTAGTTGATGGCTCCGTTGGCATCAAACAGGAAGCGGGTGTCGGGAATGTCGTCCACGCCGAAGCGGATGACCGAAACCGCCAGATGGCTCACCGAGTCAATGGGCGTGGCAAAGGCCAGGTAATCGTATTTGGCAATGCCCGCAAAGTATTCGGCGTGCATGAGCGACACTTCGTATTTGGCTTTGATGCCGAGCAATCCCGCCGGATTCCAGTAGCCCGCCGTCACGTCGGCAGCCACGGCGGTTTGCGTGCGGCCCATGCCCAACGCCCGCGCCCCCACGCCGATGGCCAAGAATTCGTTGCTGTACTTGGGCGCAAGCACTTGACCGTGAGCCGCCAATGAGCAAATAACCAGCAAAAGTGAGTGGATGTATTTCATTGGCGGCAAATATTTCCGTCAAAATAGTATGTTTTAAAAACGGCAAACCCCCATGCAAACCCGGACGTGCAAAAGCCGTTGAAACGGCTGAAAACCAACATTTTCCGCCTAGCCCACGGTTGAAACCGCAGGCTGCGGTTTTTTGGCATCCATGGAAACCAAAAAGCGGAGTGGCAACGCCCGGCGGGTTTGGCCTTTTTGGGGGATACTATTTTTTCCGCCGCCGTGATTCGCCCAGCCCGTCAATTGCCTGTCAGTCACCGGCTTGGTAAAGCTACGCAGAAAAACCCGATGCCGCCAACAATCGGGCCGCATCAGGTTGCCGCGTGTAATAAAACCGGACAGATTGCAGCAATACCGGTGTGGCCAACAAGCCGGGAAAAACAAACCCGCCGTATCATTAAAATACCATTTTATACGGAAAAAACAACAGCGGATTAGCTTTTTTTGGAGGAAATATTTAGTATTGGACTGTCTTAGCCACCCATTTTTTCACTCAAACCCATAGCAATACACATCATGGAAACATCCATCAACAGGAACCGGCTGTTCATCGGCAGTTGTTTTGCGCTGATTACCACGGCTTTCGCCTTCTCGCTGCGGGCGGGCATCATGAACAACCTCGCCAGCGACTTCCACCTGACCGACACCCAACTCGGCTGGATTGCGTTTATGGGCACGTTTGGCTTCCCGATTGCCACGCTCGTGGGCGGGCCGCTCTACAACTCGCTGGGGCCAAAAAATCTGGGATACATCGCATTTTTCAGCCATATCATCGGCATCACATTCTCCATTTTGTCCACCAGCTTTTTGCCCTTGTTCATCTCCACCTTTCTCGTCAGTTTTGGCAACGGCATGGTCGAGGCGGCTTTCAATCCCATGATTGCCTCCATGTATGACAACAACAAGACGAACATGCTCAACCGGTTCCACACTTGGTTTCCGGGCGGCCTAGCCATCGGCGCGTTGATAGCCTTCGGCATGACCCAGATCAACTCGCCATGGCAACTGAAACTGGCGGTGATGTACATTCCCACGATAATTTACGGATTCCTATTTTTCGGCCAGAAATTCCCGCAGGCTTCCGCCAGCATGAGCCGCTCCAACGCCGAGAATCTCAAAGCCATGTTTTCCTCGCCCATATTCCTGTTCATGCTGGTTTGCATGGCCATGACCGCCACCACCGAGCTGGGCACGCAAGGCTGGGTGGAACGCATTTTGGGCAAGTCGAAAGCCGAGCCACTGCTGATTCTGGCCTTCATTACCGGGCTGATGGCCGTGGGGCGGTTCTTTGCCGGTCCCATTGTACACAAGCTCAACATTACGGGCGTGCTGCTGGCCTCGGCCATTGTCTCGACCATTGCTGTGTACATGATGAGCCAAGCCACCGGACCCATGGTGTACGTGTCGGCGGTGCTGTTTGCGGTGGGCGTGTGCTATTTCTGGCCCAACATGATTGCCTTTGTGGCCGAATACCAGCCCAAAACCGGTGCCTTCGGGATGTCATTGATTGGTGGCGTGGGCATGGTAGGGCTTTCCATTTTCAACCCCATCATTGGCGGCTGGATAGACTCCAACCGTACCAAGGCCCTTGCCAACGGCCTGACCGGCGACGCGGCGGAATTGGCGGCCGGACAAGCGACACTGGCAAACATCGCCATTCTGCCCGCCCTTCTGGTAGTGGCCTTTGCGGTGCTGTATTTTGTCATGCGCAAGCGGGTGGCCGAGCATTCGGCCCTGCAACAAGCCTGACAGTATTCAGTTTGGAACGCCAACAAAAAGTCCGCTTCCTACCGAGCGGACTTTTTGTTGGCGTTCACTGAAAATAGTATCTTTTCAAAAGCCCAAACCCGCTTAGCAAACCTGTGAGGTTTTGAAAACCTCACAGGTTTGCGCCGCTGTCCACTGTCGCGCGTTTTTAACGCGTGACGACTGGTTCCGAGTCTGCGACTCGCTTGGCCGGAGGCCAAAAACACCCGCCGCAAAATAGTATCCCCGCTAAAGACGGGGCTTTCAGCTTTCAAAAAGGCCAAACCCAAACCCCCATGACTCCCCTACTCCAACTCACTGGCATTGCCAAATCTTTCGGGCCGGTAAAAGCACTTCGGGGCGTTAACTTGGACGTGCAGCACGGCGAAATCCACGCTCTGATCGGCGAGAACGGGGCTGGCAAAAGCACGCTGATGAAGATTCTCAGCGGTGCGGAGCAACCAGATGCTGGCGCGATTACATTTGATGGCAAGCCTTACGCACCGGCCTCGCCCGCAGCGGGCAGGCTGTCGGGCATTGCCATGATTTACCAGGAACTGACCTTGGCAACACACCTGACCGTAGAGGAAAACATTACGCTGGGTGTTGAAAAAAGCCGCTTTGGATTCAATAGGAGTCAGAAAACAACCGTCAAGGAAGCCTTGGCATTGCTCGGCCAGCCCGATTTGGACATTCGCACGCGGGTGGGCAAATTGAGCATCGCCAAGCAGCAACTCGTGGAGATTGCCCGCGCTCTGGTGCTCGACACCAAAATTGTCATCATGGATGAGCCGACTTCCTCGCTTACCGCCGCCGATACGCAAGCATTGTTTGCGGTGATCAATATGCTGAAAGACCGGGGAATCTCGGTGATCTACATCAGCCATTTCCTGGAGGAAGTGCAGCAAATCTCAGACCGCTACACGGTGCTGCGCGACGGCGAAACGGTGGGACAAGGCAATATGCGCGAGGCCACCGTACCGCACCTGATCGGGCAGATGGTGGGGCGTTCATTAGACGAAATGTATCCGCACGTGCCGCACGAAATCGGCAAGCCGGTATTGGAAGTGGCTGGCCTACAAGGCATTGCATCGCCCCGGAACGTGAGTTTCACGCTGCACAGCGGCGAAATCTTGGGCATTGCCGGTCTGGTTGGGGCGGGGCGCACCGAAACCATCCGGTCGCTGTTCGGGCTGGACGGCATCAGAAACGGGCAGGTGAAAATAGCCGGAAAACCGGAACTCAAAATCCGGTACGTGAACCCGCGAACCGCGCTGGACTATGGCATGGATATGCTCAGCGAAGACCGCAAAGAGGAAGGGCTGGCGGTGAACCTACCGATTTATGCCAACATCACGCTGTCGTCGCTGCAAAAACTGAGCGGCTTCGGCTGGCTGCGGCTGAATCAGGAGCAAAAAGCTGCCGAGCAATGGCAACGCGAAATGAACATCAAGTGCCACAGTGTACGGCAGGCAGCCTCGGCATTGTCGGGCGGCAACCAGCAGAAAATCGCAATTGCGCGGCTGCTGCATCAAAACGGCGATATTTTCTTTTTGGATGAACCCACGCGCGGCATTGACGTGGGCAGCAAGGCCGAAATCTACCGGCTTATCCAGCAGTTGGCGGCCAAAGGCAAAGCCATTGTGGTGATCAGTTCGTACCTGCCCGAACTGCTGGGCATTTGCGATACCTTGGCGGTGATGTACCGGGGCGAACTTTCATCGGTGAGACCGATTAAACAGTGGGACGACAACTCGATCATGCTCTACGCAACGGCGGGAATGGAGCAGTGAAAACACAAGCCGGAAAAACACAGGAAAAAACCAAGCAAACCTGAAAAACAAAAAGCCCCGCCGTGAAGCGGGGCTTTGTTTATTAAAAGAAACATAACACTATAACGCGCAACCAACGGCAAAGGTTTTGCGTTTGAAAAATAGTGAATCTATTTTTCAAAATAGTATCCTTAAAAATACGGAAACCCGCAACACATGAAAACCCGGCACATCTACGAATTGGCCATCATCCCGACCGGCACACTGAACACAATCAGGCACAAGGAGCCGCACCACGCGTATTTTACCAACCTGAACCGCACGGTGGATTGCCTGGCGGGTGTGCTGGCCATTAACGGCTGGCCGGTAAAGGTGAACTACACGGCCGTGTACCGCGCCTTGCAGGAACGCGGCAAGTTCACGCGCGAGTTTGACGTAGCGGGCAACAAGGTTTTCCGGGTGGTCATCAGCCGCAAAGTGCTCAATCCCGGCCTGACGATGCTGGACATGGAGGAAATGCCGTACCCACTATAACGGCAGGTTTGACGCTTGGTGAAGATACTATTTTGCCCCCCAGCCCCCGAAGGGAAAGTTTTTCTTGGGCCCCCTTTGGGGCTGGGGCTTTGGGCTTTTTGAAAGATACTATTTCAAACCCGAGTATTTCACAAAACCAATTGATTCGCCGGGCAATAAGAAAACAAATTCCGATTGTGCGGGGTTTTCCTGCCGCCATTGATCCAAGAAAAAACCGGGGTTTTTCAAAAATGGCGTGGCGTTTTTGGCAGTCAGCTTTTTGGTCTGGATTGTGTTGAAATTCGCAACCGGAAGTTTTATTTTCTGTAATTCCTCTGTAAAATTAATGATTACAGCCATTTGCTCGCCCACGCGGTTTTCAAATACCACGGCATCCAACTGCAACGGATGCGAACCCTGTACATCATGCACGTGTGTTGCTCCAAAAGCGGATAATTCCTGCATTATCAGATACACTGCAAACACATGGCCGTTGAGCAAGCCTTTCTCGCCAACGGTTTCGTAAAAAGTCAGTAAATCGGCATTACATAAATACTTGATACTGAGCAATGTCCAAGCCGCCACAAAGAGCGACGGCTGCCGGCTGTCCGCATCGGGCGGCAGTTTTCCGGTTGGTTCATCGGTGGTTTCAGGATACAGGCGCGGCTTCAGCGTTATGGGCGAAACGTGAATTTTCTTGCTTCCCGCAAATGTCCTGGCTGTTTGCAGGGTGTGGCGTTGCGCCGCCAAGTTCTCAATCAGTGACCGCACATCAGCATAGTGCACTTGCGGATTGACCGGATAACTGATAAAATCAACAGCCTCGCCAACCGGGCGGTTCCGGTTGAGTTCGGCAAAATTCACGTCCGTGCCAGCACCGATTTTCAAGCCCGGAAACTGTTGGCGCAACTTGGGAAGTATGTTTTCAAGTAACTTTCGGGGAGTTGCCGGATGGTTTTTGTGTAAAATAAGAATGCTCCTCAATAAATCCTTTTTCTCTGTCAGGGTTTTCATGAATGCGGGAAATTGTGTCTCATACAAATCATCCAGAAAAACAACAATTTCAAGAACGGTGTTTATTCTTTCAGCTTCCTGACACGCATTTTCAAAGTCCGCACGCCAGTTTGCCTCGAATTTGATTTCCACGCGGTAATGCTGGAGAACAATATTCCGCAACCGCACCAGTTCCTTTTCTGTCAGCGATTCCCGACTGGATGAACGGCTGTAACCAATGGATGGCAGCGGATACTTAACGGCTGAAAAATTAAATCCAATGGGCGAATCCTCGGTACTTTCCCTGTATTCTTCTGTACCAGACAACGTGAGCGTCAGTTTTTGAAACATTATCTCATCCTTTTTCACTTCCACCGGAAAGGGCAGCGAAAGTGGCGTGCCGTAGGTTTTGAAAGACGCATCCGTCCAGTTGCGCTGGTCTTCGGTTTCAAAAACCTCACCTTCCAACGTCAGTTCTGCTTCCGCATATTTTCCTGTTTGCCAACGCATCTGCCGCACATTCGTGAAAGGTTGGTGCGGACTGATGGTTTCCGGAAAAAAGGCTTCGTATGTATTGCCATCGGGTTGGGTTACAGTGCATTTTTTCCCGGCGCATTCCAAAATTGGATGCAATACGCAAATACCGATGCGGTTGCGCATGAATTGGCCCAATGACTGCCCTCTTACAGAAAAACAAATGCTATTGTCCGCATTCCCCTCTATTTGCACTTGTGTGCGGTAACGGATAATTCCCTGTGCGTACAGGCAATGATATGTGATGGAAAAACCGTTTTTCCAGACGGTTATTTTTTCGTCTGTTATCTGACCGGGAACAGTGAGCCAATGCCGGTCGCGAACGGAAATATATATCCGCCTGATAACTTCGTGGTTGCCGTGGCGAATATAGCGCAAACCGCCATTTTCATAGACACAAGTCAGGTTGCCCACCCGAAGCTTGGTCAGTTTGGGCAGCGGCTCGGCGGTTCCGAAATACAGGCTTTCTTTTCGGGCCATTTTTCAGTGCGGCAAAATAGTATCTTTCAAAAAGCCCAAACCCGGCAAAAGCCCCCCAGCCCGGTTTTCAAAGCCCCCTCCTTCGGAGGGGGTTGGGGGAGGCTGCTCCCCTTGGGCGCGGCGGCACTTGCACAAACAAATCCACGTTTTCCCTGTCTATTTCTATTGATCCGGTGCTGATGCTGCGCGGAATGGGCACGACACCCGCTTTGGCATCGTTGGCCGACAGGCGGAGTGTACGGTGCTTCATGTCAAATAACAATTGCGCACCCATTGACGTGAACAACTCTCGTTTCTGCCCCACCAAATACTGAATCACGCCTTCCTTTACCAACCGCAAATGTTCAGGCTCGGCATCCACCGCCGTGATTTTCACTTTGCCCGCTTTGCCCGCTTCCTTTACTGCCAATGCAATGCCCGGCCCCGAATTGGAATCAAAACCGCCAATGCCCGCAATGTCCGGGTGGGCGGCAATGAGGTCGGCGGCGAGGCGGGCGGCCGTTTCCACGTTGGCTTTGTCGTCGTATTTGCCCAGAAACTCAACTCCGGGATGTTGCTTGAAGGCATCTTGGAAGCCCCGGAAACCGGCTTCCATGTTTTCCATGCCCATAATGCCCATGCAGGCCACTTTGCCCCTGCCCCCAATCAGCTTCACCATGCGTTCGCCCTGCAAACGCCCCATTTCGTACCAGTCGCTGCCGATGAAGCAGTGGCGTTTGGAACCGGGAATTTCCGAATCGTACACTATTGTCGGAATGCCCGCCGCCACGGCTTTGTTGATGGCTTGGGCAATGCCCGGATCGGTGCCGTTGATGAGCAGCCCGGCGGGTTTGGAAGGAATGACTTGTTCAATCACCGCGATTTGCGCCGGAACATCCCATTCGGCAGGGCCCAAAATGGTGGTTTTCACGCCGGTCTTTTTTCCCCACTGCTTAAACGCCGCTTGGTCGTGCATGACGTAAAGCGGCATATTCACCGCAGTAGTGACCATCACATACTCTTCGTCTGCCAAAACGGAATCGCTGCCCGTGTCTTCGGCAGTTCCGTTCAAAACCACAGGGACACTTTCATCATTACGCGGTGGCGGCTCGCAGGAAACCAGCCAAACGGAGAGCAAAAAAGCTGTTCCAAACGTTTTTGTCAAATGGTTTCTCATAAGCGACGGGGCGAGGTTTGGGATTTTTGAAACATACTATTTCAGCCCCCAGCCCCCGAAGGGGGAAGCCCCACCCCGACCCTCCCCGAAGGAGAGGGAGAAAAAGGCCCCCTCTTTCGGAGGGGAGGCTGCCGGGTTTGGCCTTTCCGGAACATACTATTTTCTGCACTGAAAAATGGCTGAAGGTGTGCGTTTCTTCAACCGTTTCAACGGTTTTGGCGCAGTCGGGAAAAGTGTTTTCGTTCTGTCACCCCTGAACATCCGGCACGGTTGCCGGTTTTGCCGCCCGTTTCTGCAGAAGTATGTCAATGCCGACGGCGGCAATCAGGATCAGCCCCAAAATCACCTCCTGCCAATAACCCGATACCCGGCTGATAATCAGTATGTTGTTTACGATTCCCATGAATGCCGCACCCAAGAAAGCACCCCAAATCCGGCCTTGTCCGCCCGATAAGCTGGCTCCGCCCAAAATCACCGCCGTGATAACCCGCAACTCCAACCCGCGCCCCGACGTGGACAAAGCCGCACCCAACCGCGACGAGAGCAATATGCCCGCCACACCCGCCAACCCAGCAGACAACACAAACGCCCATATTTTCATCCGTTCCACGCGAATGCCCGACAAAGTAGCCGCTTTTTCATTGCTGCCGATGAAATAATACCGCCTGAAAAATACCGTGCGGCCAACCAAAAAGCTGAAAACCAGCACAATGGCCAGCATATACCAAACCGGAGCCTGCAATTTGAGCAGCTTGGACTGACCGATGTAAATGAATTCGTACGGAAAGTTTTGGATGCCCGCACCACTGAGCATCAGTGTGATGCCGCGCACCACGCCCATCATGGCCAATGTCTGGATCATGGGATTGATGCCGATTTTGGCAATGAGCCAACCGTTGAGCCAGCCAATCAGCAACGAACCCGACAGTCCGGCGAAGATGGCAACCAAGAAATTCGTCTGGTGGTAATACATCAGGTAGCCCGCCAGCCCGCCCGAAAACGCCACCACCGACCCCACCGACAAATCGAACATACCAGCGATGAGCAGCACCATCATGCCCACGGCCACAATGGTGTCAATGGACAAATTGAGCAGGATTTGCGAGAAATTATCCACCGTCGGGAATTGGCGCGGATACACAACCGACATGACCACACACATCAGAATCATGGTCAGCCCCAGCGTGAATACGCGGTCTTGCAGTCGTTCGGCAATGGGTTTCATATATACTTTTAAGTGTGAAAGCTCTCCGATTCAAAAGGAGAGCAAAATAGTATCTTTTCCAACTGCCAAACCCACCGGTCAAGCGTTGGCATCCTGCCCGGACGCGTAGCGCAAAAGTTGCTCTTCGCTGGCTTCCGAACGTTCCAAAGTGGCCGTTTGCCTGCCTTCATGGATCACCACAAACCGGTCGGCGAGCAGCAGCAGTTCAGACAGTTCGCTGGAAATCAGAATAATGCCGATTCCTTCGGATGACAATTGTTTCAGAATGGCATAAATTTCGCGCTTGGCCCCCACGTCCACACCGTGCGTGGGTTCGTCCACAATCAGGATTTCCGGCTGCGCAAAAAGCCACTTGGCAAGCACAACCTTCTGTTGGTTGCCGCCGCTGAGGTTGCACAGCGGCTGGGCGGGCGAAGGTGTCCTGATGGCCAGTTGCGTGATGTAAAAATTCGCTTTTTTACGGATTTCACTGAAATCAAGCCGGCCATTCCGGCTCACCTTTTCCAAGGCTCCGGCCACGATGTTGTCTTCAATGCTCATGGGCTGAAAACCGCCCAGCATTTTCCGTTCTTCCGGCAAATAGGCGATCCGGTTTTGTATCGCATCGGCCGGATGAAGGATTGACAATTGTTTGCCATGTTTCAGGATTTGCCCTGCGGTGGCCGGTTCCGCGCCGAAAACAGCCCGCGCGATTTCGGTGCGTCCGGCACCGACAAGTCCGGCAAGGCCCAGGATTTCGCCTTTGTGCAACTGGAAGGAAATACCGGAAAATCCTTTCCCCGACAAGTTTTTCACTTCCAGCAGCACTTCATTTGTGTTGTAACGCTGAAATTCTGCTGTTTGCAGTTCACGCCCCACCATCAGCCGGATAATTTCGCCGATGGTAGTGGCGGTGGCAGGCAATGTTTTCTGGTGCCTGCCGTCTTTGAGCACCGAAACCGTGTCGGCGATGGCCATGATTTCGGCCATCCGGTGCGAAATGTAAATGATGGCGACACCTTTTTCTTTCAGTTCGCGCAGTATTTGGAACAAAATTTCCGTTTCCTTTTCTGAGATCGAGGCGGTTGGCTCATCCAGAATTAAAAGTTGGGGTTTGGCAGCCAAAGCCTTGGCGATTTCAAGCATTTGTTTTTGTCCGGCGGAAAGCTTTGCCACCGTTGTGCCGGGCAAAAAACCGGCGATTTTCAACTGGTCGAGCAACTCCTGCGCTTGGGCAAAAAGCGTGCGGAAATCAATGAATCCCCAGCGGTTGAGTGGTTGGTTTTCGGGAAAAATGTTTTCGGCCACGCTCAACGCATCGGCTAGGCTGCGTTCCTGGTACACAATGCCGATGCCCAAGGCGCGCGCCTGTTCAAAATTTGCAATGCTCACTGGCTGGCCTTTCCACAGAATGCGCCCTTGGCCGGGTTGCAGGTTTCCGGCCACGATGTTCATCAGCGTGCTTTTTCCGGCCCCGTTTTCGCCGCACAGCGCGTGGATTTGACCCGCCTTGAATTCCAATGAAACATCGTCCAACGCTTTCACGCCGGGAAAATGCTTGGAAATATTTTGCAGTTGCAGCATGGAAAATAGTATGGCAGGAAAAGGCGAAACCCGCCTTGGCGTTTACCGTTTTGCGTTGAAAAAAACGTAACCGGCGCAAGCGTACCGCTTGCGCCGGTCGGTTTTTGCTGTGGACTATGGACTGCGGACTAAAATAGTATCTTCTGAAAACCCGAAACCTGCCCGCATTTACAGTACGGCACGACTACGCAAAACGCACTGTTTTTCCCTGCGCTGCCGACTCATAGCTTGCCCACACCAACTGTACGGTCTTGAAATTGTCATCGCCGGTGGTTTCGCAAAATCCGCCGCGCAACCCATTGAGAATGTCGCGGTTGCAATCCACAATGCTCGAATGCACCACTTCGTATTCAGGATCGAGCCAAGCGTATGTTTGGGGCTTGATGGTTTGCGAGACAGTTCCGGCGCGGGTGGTGGTTTTAAGTTCAAAATCGTGCGTTAGGCACACCGAACCAGCCGAGCCTTCCACCGAAGCCAGCACTTGCGGAAAAGACTCTTTCTCCAAAATGGATGCGTACGACATTTCGGCGTAGCAATGCAGCCCCGATTGCATTTCCATGAACACATTGGCTACGTCTTCGCCCTTGATTCCGGGGTTTACGCGATTGGCCAAGCATTGCAGGCTTTTGGCTTCCCCGAACAGAAACCGGCACACATCCAGCACGTGCGAGCCGATGTCGGTCAGGATGAAATGCTCCAGTTCGGCCAGAAAAGGCTGGTTGTCGAACACCGGAAAGCCGGAACAGAACGAAACCCGCGCCTTGAAAGGCTCGCCAATGACACCCGAATCCAGCGTTTTTTTCAACGCCCGGATGGGAGCCTGCCACCGGAAATTCTCATGGACAAACAATTTCACATCATTTTGGCGGCAGGCCTCCAACATGGATTGCGCCGACTCAAGCGAAGCCGCCATCGGTTTCTGGCAAATTACGTGCACACCCCGCCCGGCGGCCAGCCTCGTAAACTGCGGGTGCGTATCCACATCGGTGATGATGTCTATAAAGTCCAATTCCTCGTGTGCCAGCAAGTCTTCCGCACTGTCATACACTTTCGGAATACCAAATTTTGCGGCCACCGCTTCGGCTTTGGAGCGGGTGCGGTTATAGACCGCCACAAGTTCCACACCACCCACTTCCAGCCAAGCCGGAATCTGGTAGTTGGCCCAGAAACCAGTGCCAATCACGGCGAAACGGGGTTTTTCAACCATGAGTACAAGGCGGGTTTGGCGTTTTTGAAAGATACTATTTTGGACCTCTGATTCAATCTGATTGAAATGATTCACCTGATTTCCTTCCAAGGAAAGCAGCCAATCAGGTGAATCATAAAGATCAGCACGAATCAGAGGTTCCGACAGCAGGTTTGGTGTTTTTGGAACATATTATTTTGAATCCTAGTAACTGCTTCGTGAGTTACAGACGCAAAACGCTTCTACGTTCCCGGCATTTTGTATTTTTTGGAGGCATCGTCAATCACCAGCACCCAATCCTGCCCGTTTTTGGGCGGCGTGAAAGAAGACTTGCCCGCTGACTTGGCGGCCGGAACCCTCACCGATTTTCCATTGCGCGGATCGTACCAATACACGTTTTTCACCGCACCGGAAATCTTGCCCATATCCACCGTAACCGGCTTGTTCTGGGGCAGATAGATCATGGCATACGTTCTTTTTTCGTCGCGGGTGGCATAGAGCAGGTTCGTATAATCCGTCCCTTTGTCCGAAACAATCAGGGTTTGGTCGGCAATCCGGGCGAAATAAGGGCGCGACAGCATGAGTTTTTTCAAGTGCTGCATTTGGTAGGCTCCTTCGGCTTTGGCCGCTTTCTGCCAGCCGATAATGGTGTCGCCAATATTTACGGGTTCGTAAAGTTCCTTGTTCAGAAATTGCCAGATTTGGTGGTGGCCGTAGGTTACGCCGCAAGCCCCGGCAAAAACGCCCCGGTAAATTCTTGCCCGGACATCGTAAGCCGTAAAATAACCGCGTTGGCGCGTCCATTTTTTGTCCCACGGATTCACCGGATGGTCTTCGTAGCAGGGTTCCATGTCCAGTGTGGGCTTGGGCGGGGTCGTTGCCAAATCGCGGGTCACCCAGTTCCACGCATCCGATTCGCGCGAGCCGTGGCCCGATTGAAAAGCGTTCATGTCAAGCCAAGCTTCGTTGTGGACATAATCCGAAGTGCGGTATTCGCCGCCCGACGGATGATACGTGATGAAAGCCTGCTTGCCCAGCACACCTTCAATGCCTTTGGCCATGGCGCGCCACACGGCTCGGTCGTCGTGTTGCAGCGTGTCATTTCCTTTGTAAACGGCGGGCCGGTCGCCACCCAATATCCAGATGATGTTCCGGTTTTTGGCGTAGCGTTTGGCAAGTGTGGTGGCGTAGGTTTCGGCATTTGCGGGCGTGAATACAATGGGGCCGTCGCCCCAAAGATGGGCCACCTTATCGCCCCAAGTGGGCAGCAGCCCGATGTACATTCCTTTTTCGGCGGCTTTGTTGATTATGAAATCCACGTGATCCCAATAGTCATACGCGGCAGTATCCGTCGGGTTATTGCCGGGCGTAACGGCGAGTTTGGTCGGATCCAGGTTTACCAGCGGCAGGTCGCCTTGGCGGTTGGGTGTGCGCAACCCTTCAAATTCGGCCAGTGCCACGGCGTGCAACACATTGAAACCCTGCTGCTTGCGGATTTCCAAAAACTGTTCGGCTTCGGCACGGTTCAGGCGGTGAAACAACTCCCAGTCGGTGTCGCCGAGCCAGAAAAAAGGCTTGCCGTCTTTGGTAGCCAGAAAACGGCTGTTGTCGCTGACTTTTATCTGGGCAAGGCCGGATAATGAGAGCAGCAAAACCGCACAAACGGATAAAATGGATTTTTGTGGCATGGCGCGTATCAAGTTAAAAAATCGGGTTTGCAACAGGCAGGTTTGGGCTTTCCGGGAGATACTGTTTTTTGTCATTCCGACGCAGGAGGAATCCGGAGGTTGTGCCTGAACTCTGCCAGAGTTATGAACTCTGGCAGAGTTGGCCGCCGGATTCCTCCTTTGTCGGAATGACAAAAGGGGTTTGGCCTTTTGAAAAGATACTATTTCGCAAGTGTGGAATCCCGCATTCCCATGTCATTTATTGGTGATGTCGCGCACTTGCTCGCGGATGTCGTCCATGTCGAAAATGCGCTGCCATCCGTCCTTGAACAGGATCGGTTTGGCGCGTTTGCTGATCTTGTAAGCCGCATCCGAAAATGTGCCGTTCACTTCCTTGAAAAGCACGGCAATCTGGATGCGCAAATGTCCCAGCACAAAATCGCGGGCGGCGGCTTCGGGCACACCCAGCGCAATGATCTTGTCAAAACCCTCTTTCACCACTTCCATGCACGTTTGGGCCAGCGTTTCCACCATGGCCGGCTCCAAAATAGCCATCTGCTCCAGCGTGATCCGGTGGGTATCTTTGATGGGTGCGTACATATCCTGCGCCACTTTTTCGCCAAGCTCGTAGTGCGCCTCCGTGCCGTGCATCAGGGCAACCACAATGGATTGTTTGGCTGAAATGCCGCCGTAAAAGTCGCGGAAAGCCGTTTCGGTCGGCTCCCAATTGAACACCGACGGATGGCACGGATGCGCAATGACGTAGCCCAGATCGTCGCGGTGGGCAAGCACACCATCCAGCGGAGCGGCCGGATCGAGGGTCAGCACCAACGCGCCGGGTTTCATCATCGGGACAATGTTTTGCGAAATGGCTCCGATGGCAACATCCGGCACACCCAGAATCACCATGTCCGAAACCGGGATAGTGTCTTCTTGGCGGCTTACGGTCAAATTCCTTTGTTTGAGATTTTGGATGCCTTGCTCGCTGACTTCCAGGTAATGAACCTCATATTGGCTGTATTTCAAAAAGTTATCGGTGAGGCGGCAGCCCATTTTCCCTCCGGCTCCGATTAAAGTAATGTGTGTCATGTGGATTTTGATTGGCTTGGATGAAAGTTTACAAATCTATTTTGGCTGCCATTCGGCTCGGCTGCCATCCATAGCGCACTGGTAATGCAATGTTTCAATGATATGCGGCTCTGATCCGTCGGCTTTCACCACCCACACAGGACGTTTGTCGGCACCTTTTTCCTGATACGCCTTGTCGCGCTTCTGGGCATCGCGCCAGTAAGCCTCATCCGTAACGCGAAAAGTGAGGTATTGCCCATCGGGTGAGAAAGCGGGCGAACTGCTGATTTTCTTCAGCCGGGTCAGTTGGGTCAGTCCGCTGCCATCGGCATTACAGACAAAAATTTCGGCAAAGCCGCCATCCTGCCCGGAAAAGGCAATGCGCCTGCCATCCGGCGACCACACCGGCGCAATGCCGCCGATTTCGCTTTCGTGCGGTACAATCTGCTGGCGGCCAGTGCCATCGGTGTTCATCATCCACACGCCGAATCCTTTGGTTCCCTGCTGCGTGAATACGATTTTTTTGCCGTCGGGCGATATGTTTCCGTCGCGCCCCTGCGCCATTTGCCGGAAATCCGTACCATCGGGGCGCACCCGGCAAATGGTGCTGCTGGTGCCTTCATTGAAGTAGATGAACTTGCCATCGGCGGTGAAACTTGCCCAGTAAGCCACCGCTCCGGCGGGCAAGCTGGTCAGCTTTTTCACTTGGCTGCCATCAGCATTGGCCATGTACACATCGTAGGTCTTGCCATCCCGGCGGTTGGAAGTGAAAATTATTTTTCCCCCATCCGGCGACCAAGCGGGATAACGTTCTTCGGATTGCGGAGCCTTGGTGATATTCAGCGCATCGCCCGTAGTGGGATTGATGGAGAAAATCTCGGTATTGCCCGTCCGCACGCTGGTAATGAGCAACCGGCTCGGTGGCGGATTGCTGCTTGACTGCGCCCAAGACGCTGCCGAAAATAGTATCCCCAGAAAAGGCCAAACCCGCCTTCCGAAACCAGCACGGCAAAAGTGTTCAAGTGTCATTTTTCAGTACAGTTTTCAAGTAGTCCACGCTTTCATCAACCCAGTTTTTCTCCTTTTCCAGCGTTTTTTCAATTGTTGCCTCCGGGCTTGACCATACTTCGAGCGTTGCCGTGTCGCACCGGCCAAACTTCCCGACTTCTTGGATCAGCCACGGAATGTCCAGCATTCCTTTTCCTGCCGGGCAGCCTTCCACCGTAAAGCCCATTTTGTGGCTCACACGCCTGATAATGAAGTCTTTCACGTGCAGATTGACGGTGTAGGGAGCCAACACAGACACGATTTCCGTGATGCCCTCACCCGCACCCAGCGAATTGGCGGTATCCAAGCAAATGCCCACAAAATCCTCATCCGTCTGCCGGATAATGCGTTCCAGAGACTTGGCCGGAAAACGGTCATGATTCTCAATCGCCAGCACCACTTTGGCTTTTCTGAAATCCGGCAAGACCGATTTGATTGTCCTAATCACCTCACTTTCAGACGGATGAAAACCAGCATCGTCTATTACCATCCTTACAAACGGCGACCGGAATTGCACCGCCAATTGCAGATATCGCTTCAGGTTTGCCTCAGTCAGCCGGCGCGTTCCCGTTTGCACCCGGATGCCGGATTCTTCCATTTTCTCCGCCATTACCCGTATTTCAGCCGAATCCAGCCGGTGCATGGGCAGGTTGTCGCCAAACTGGACGCGGCCAATTTGGAAGTGTTCCGCTTTTTCCAATAGGTTCAGCGCACCCATCGGTGCCGGCAAAAGCCCGGACGCGCTAATTGCCCACGGGAATGTGTATGTGCCGATGCCTAAGTGCAATTTTTTATAAATATATTCATGCAAATAAGGCGATTATCCGTATCACGGTTTTACACTCTTCTTGCCAAAAAATGCACTATTCTATCCACTTTTATTCAAGGAGATTCCTTTTGTGAAAGTATACTGTGTAAATTAACAAATCAACGTGCAGGTTTGGGCCTTGGAAAAGATACTATTTTCAGGGTTTCGGACTCACAGCAACCACAAAACACAACGTATGCTCGCTCCCTCCTACCGCCTCATCAATCCGCAAGCCAACCGGTCTTTTGTGTTTAAATGGGAGCCTTTTGATTTGACCACGCGTTGGCATTACCACCCGGAATTGGAAATGATCCTGTTCGTGTCGGGTAAGACCACCGGTGTGATCGGGGATGTTTTCAAAGAGTTTGAAGAAGGTGACTTGGTGATTTTGGGGACCAACTTTCCGCACGTATTGCAAGAGAACAAGGGTTTTGCGCGGCAATTTCCAGATGTGCAGCCATTCGGGCTGATTATCCAGTTCACGGAAAATTTCCTGGGCAACGAGTTTTTCTATCTCCCTGAAATGCAGTCCGTGCGGCAGTTGCTTGACCGAACCAAACGGGGTATTCGGTTTAAAAAACCAGTTGGCGGGCAGGTGATTGAAAAGCTGCTGGATATGCCGCAACAGCCTGACACACAGAAGTTATTGACCCTGATTGAAGTGCTGACCCAATTGGCGGAAAGCAGTGGAACCGAATACATGACCGACCACGATTATTACTTCGATTACAGCCGCGATGAGGAACGGATGCGCAAAGTGAATGAATACGTATACAAGTGCTTTGCGGAAAAAATCAGGATTGCGGATGTGGCGGCGGTGGCAAACATGACTGAAACGGCGTTTTGCCGGTATTTCAAGGCCAGGACGTTGAAAAATTTCACCCGGTTTTTGAACGAGATCCGGGTTGCGTATGCCTGCAAACTGCTCCAAAACCCCAATTACAGCGCGACCGACGCGTGCTTTGAATCGGGATTCAACCACTTGTCGTATTTCAACCGGACGTTCAAGGAAATCGTGAAATTAACGCCCCGCGATTACCAGCGGCAAAAAATGTCTTCCGCTTGACTGCCAGACGTTTGGCTTTCCAATAAGGAAGGTTGCGGCCGCGCACCTGCAAGAAAATCAGGATCACGGTTAAACTTTTGCACGATTCTTGTTTCCAAAGTGCGTACACAAGAAAAAACTGCGACTATGAAAAAAATCATTTCTGGCCTAATTCTTTTTTCAGGCTTTATCATCGCTCAAGAAGCCCTGGGTCAAGTGTTTGTGAACGTAAGAGCGGGTGGGCCACCCCGCCGCCTATTGTACGTGCGGCCAGTACCGCCAATCAGGTACGCGTCAGCCCCGTATTATGTGGCTCCGCCGCCGGTGGTGTATGTGCAGCAAAGGCCCGTCGTGTACGCGGCACGGCCACGGGTGGTGTACGTGGCTCCGCGCGGCCACGGCTACCGGCACGGATACCGACGCTGGTAGGGCGGGTTTGGGCTTTTTGAAACATACTGTTTTCTTTGGCAACGCACGGGATTCTCAAAATCCGGTGCGTTTTATTTTGCTGCTGCCAGCATATCTCCCACGCCTTTGCGCTGCGTGCCTTGCAGCGGCTGGTTGGCAAAGGAAACCATGGCGCGGGCCACGGTTTCGGCTGGCAAAGCCCTGTATTTGCCCAGAACCGGATTGAACAGTTTTGCCAGCGCAATGCCAATCCGTTCGCCGATGCGGTTTTCATTCCGGTCGCCGTAAAAAAAGGACGGTTGCAGGATGATTGCCGCGTCGAATTTCAGGGCGGCAACGGCCTGCTCCATTTCACCCTTGTCGCGCGTGTAGCTGTTGCCGGCACGCGCATCAGCCCCGACGGACGATATAACCAGAAACCGGCGCGACCGGCCTTCGGCGGCGCGGGCCACGGCAATGACCAAATCGCGGTCTATTTTGCGGCGGGCCTCGGCCGAACCGGCTTGCTTGAGCGTAGTTCCCAGGCAGCAGAACAGGTCGTCGCCGGTGAGTAATTCGGACTGTTCGCTTATTTTTCGGAAGTCAACAATGTGTTCGTCCAATTTCGGATGCGGCATTTTGAGGCTGCGGCGCACCAGCACGCGCACCTGCGCATAGCGCGAATCGGCCAGGAGCAAATCGGTAACGTGCGAGCCAATCAATCCGCTGGCTCCGATGACAATGGCGGTTTTCATACGCTGTGGTTTTGGTGTGGACAAGGCAGTTGTGGCGCCAATGGCGCACTTGTAAAATAGTATCTTTTGGAAACGTCAAACCCCCATGAAAAAGCCGGACGGTTTTAAACCGTCCGGCTTTCGGAGCTTCATTCAGCAAAACCAATGCCAGCGGTTTTTTACCGGCTGCGTAGTTTGGAGAGCAGACGCAAAATTTCGAGGTAAAGCCACACCAGCGTGACCATTAGCCCGAAAGCCCCGTACCATTCCATGTATTTGGGTGCGCCCTGCTGTGCGCCCTGCTCAATGAAATCAAAATCCAGCACCAAGTTCAGGGCGGCAATGGCCACCACCACCAGACTGAAAATAATCCCGAAAGTGCCCGTGCTGTGGATCAGCGGCACACTGATGTTGAAAAAACCCAGCACCATGGCAACCAAATAAAACACGGCGATACCGGCGGTGGCCACCACAATCATCATCCTGAATTGCTGCGTCACGCGGATAATGCGCGTCTTGTAAATGAAGAGCATGACGGCAAACACCGTGATGGTGAGCATGATAGCCGACAGCACCAAGCCTGAGTAAGCAGCCTCGTACATCAGCGAAATGGCTCCGAGCATTAGCCCTTCCAGCACCGCATAGACCGGAGCCAGAAACGGCGACCACTCCTTTTTGAAAATAAGGCAAAGCGCGACACCGAAGCCGCCCAATGCCCCGCCGATTATCAGCGGATAGCCGATGGCTGGGTTGGCAAGCATCACGTACCACGACAAGGCCGCCGCACCCACGAGCAAGAGCAGCAGCGTGGCCGATTTGTTGATGGTTCCCTGCACGGTCATCACGTCTGACTCGTAAGTGTTGCCGGCCAATACCTCAAACGTGGAGGGTTTCAATGCCGGATTGGATGATTTGAAAAAGGCCATAGGTTGGTGTTTGACAGGTGTTGAAAGGGGAAACTGAATGAAAAATGAAACGGGCAAGACAACCGCAACCGGCGTGGCGGCGTTGATGCATTGATAACAACGGTTGGCCATCAATCCGTTCAGGAGGCAGCCTTTGTCGTCGCCAACGTGCGGTTCCGGCTCTCCGCCTTATGCCGTAAACTTATTGAGCGTTTCGCCGAGCTGGTCGTATATCTGGCGGCATGACACAAAAAAACTCTTTTCCAGCACTTCGGTGTGCAGCGTTTCGGTGGCTTCGTCCCACGCAAACTGGATGGAAATACCGAAAGGCCCGCTGATGGTGCCGCTGGTGCCTTCTATGGCAAAGCCACGGTTAGAAAGTTCATCGCGCAGGGTGGCAAAAGCCGTTGATGTAACGCCGGAAAAGGAAACTGGATCGCAAGCAGCCATGGGTGTGGGTTTGGTGAACGTACAGGATTGCATTTGTCACGCAAAATATAAAAGCAAACGCAAAAATACATGGCCTGATGAAAAAACATTATGCCCGGCCGGGCATAAACCGCCATGACATCTGTGCAATCAATTCACAATAAAGCCATATATTGTCAACCGGCTTTTGCCTCCCACCTATCTGAACGTCAAATAACTCATGAAAAAAATTTTACGCGCATTGGCCGTGGCGGGTTTGCTTTTTTCCGGGGATACTATTTTCCTGCAAGCCCAGTCCGTATTACTTGATGATTTCAACCGCACCGCCAGCAATACAATCTCCACCGGAGCCAACCCGTGGGTGGAAACCGAAAGTTCAGGCGACGGCTCAAAAATACGCACCGATGGAACCCGGCTGATATTGGACGGCTGCAACAGCAATAACTCCGCTGGCATCAACGGGGCTGAACAGGCGGTTTTGGATGCATCGAGCAAATACGCCACCGTTTTCAGCGCGGCCTCGGCGGATTTGGTTTGGTATTTTAATATGCGCAGTTCACGCAATAACCCTTCGGGATTGGGAGGCATCAATTATGGCATAGCATTCGTGTTGGGATGCGATGAGAGTGATTTCAGCAGCCCCACCGCCGATGGCTACGCAGTAGTTGTGGGTGGGAGCGGATCACCTGACCCTATCCGCTTGGTGTCGTTTCAAAACGGTCTGACTGCAAATTCCAATTTGACAAACATTATTGTTTCGAGCAGTACGCAAGACCAGAACTATTACAGTATTCGGGTCAGTTTTGATCCGTGTACCAAGCAATGGCTTTTGGATGTGCGCGATGACGGAGGTAACTTTGCAGTTCCGACCACAATTGTTCCAGCCACCACCGGCGTTGCAAATGATAGGTTTGTTAATCTGAACCTCAAATACTTGGGTGCATTTTGGAAACACAATAACGCTTGTGAATTCTCCCTTTTCGACAACATCCACATCCCGACCGCCGCTGCCACACCAGCCACTTATACATGGAACGGCGCATCCACTGACTTCCAAACAGCGGCAAACTGGACTCCGGCACGTAGTTGCTTGCGCACCAACGACGTGCTGCAATGGAATGCCGGCAGCCCTGCCGCCGCCAGCATGACCAACATCCCGACGCAGACCGTGGGGCAGTTGATTGTCAGCGGCAACCGGCAAGTTACCCTGAGAGCAAGCACAACGGCCAGTGCGAAAATACTTTCATTGTCCGGTGGCACAGGAACTGATTTGCAAGTGCCCGCCGGAAGTAGCCTGACCATTGACAGCGATACAGCATTGGCAATCAGCCTGTTGACAACTGTTACGGCTGACATTTCGGGAGGCATGACTTTCAACAACACCACGTCGCCGGGCAGCCCGCGCAACCACCGCTTGCTGGCAGCCGATGCCAATGCCATTGTATTCCAATCGGGTTCGGTATTTAACGCCACCAAGTTGTCGGGTTCCGCCTTTGGCAGTACGGGAACAGCCAATATCATCACATTCAAATCGGGATCGGTGTACGTGGCGCAGGATGGCAGCAATCCGTTCGGGCTGGCCCAACCGGCTTCCAAAATAACCTTTGAGAAAGGCAGCCTGTACCAACTCAAACAGGCGGTGGGTTTTGCGGCTGCGGGCAGGCAGTATGCCGATGTTGAGTTTGATCTGCCTCTCAGCACTTCGTCGGTAAACCTGCTTTTCGGCCAGACAGGCACAGTGTGCCGCATGGATAATTTACTCATCAGACAGGGAATTTTAGATTTCCGTCTGACCAGCAACAACGAGCCGCAAAACACCGAACTGACCGGCAACCTGACCGTGATGCTCGCCGGAACCCTGAACTTTGCCCCTTCCAACATATTGGCCAAGTCGGCTTTTACCTTCAACGGAACCACGGCCCAGACCGTGAGTGGCAGCGGCACAATCAATTTCGGCATCAACTCGGAAGTGGTTTTTGACAATGCGGCGGGCGTGGCATTGAGCCGCGACCTCACCGCCAATGGCACCGTCCAACTCAAAAGCGGCGTGGTTACCACCGGCAGCAACGAGCTGGTTGTCAGCAACAATGCCGTTGCCGCCGTCACCTCGGTGGGCACCGCACACGTGAACGGAATGGTGCGCCGCCAAGTGGTTGCCGCCCAACTGTACAGTTTCCCGGTGGGCAACGGCACGAACCTGCAACGAGCCGACATCCAGTTTTCCAACCTCGGCGGCTGCGTCACCAATACGGCCGTACGGTTTTTCGGCACCAGCCCGAACAGCACCGCTTTTACGCCGTTCACCGAGAGCGGCGCAAATTTCAGTGAAAACCTAACCAGCGGCTACTGGCAAATCACGACAAACTGCGACCCCGCCGCCGCATCCACTTACGAGTTGCGCCTGTATCCGGTGGCATTTGCCAATTATCCAACCGGAAAAACGGCTTATACGATTGCCAAACGCACCGGCCTCGGCAACTGGCAGCAAAACGGTATGCTCACGGCCGGCACCGCCACCTTTGTGCAGGCCGACCAGTCCGTGCGCCGCACGGCCATGCAGGGTTTTTCCGATTTTGCGGTGGCCGCCAGCATCGTGCCGCTGCCCGTGACGTGGCTTGATTTCCGGGGAAGCCATCTCAACGGATACACGCGCCTGACGTGGCTCGTGACCGACGAAAAGGACAATGCGGGCTTTTATGTGCAGAAATCGAGCAGCGGAAAGGATTTTGAAACAGTATCTTTTGTGAAAGCCAAACCCGCCACCGAAGCCGTGAACACGTATTCCTTTACCGATGCCACCGGCAGCTGCGGCTACTACCAATTGAAACAAACGGACACGGACGGCAAAACCGACCTGAGCAAAATAGTATCCGTGGAATGTGCCAAACCCGCCCTGGCCGCCTTTGCCGTGTATCCCAATCCGGTTTCGGGGCAGGTGACTATTGTTTTTTCAAGTACCGAACCGGCCACCGTTCGGCTGTCGGCCTTGGATGGAAGGTTATCACAGGAAACAACCGGCACGCCCGAACACGTGAATGCGCTGCTCAACAGCCAATTGCGCCTGCTGCCCGCCGGTGTGTACGTGCTTGAAATGAGGCAGGGGGAAACCGTGCGGCGGCAGAAAATAGTGAAATTGTAAGATGCCCTGCTAAGTCGGGTTTGGGCTTTTTGAAACATACTGTTTCAAGTGGTACCGGTTACTCACAACCGGCACGCGGTTTCTCAAAACCGTGCGGATTTGGCCTTGACGCAAATGGCGGGTTTGGGCTTTTTGAAAGATATTATTTTTAGGACTTTCGCTTCGTAGCTCCGAATGGTATTCGGAGTGCCACGCAATAGCCTGGCTGCGGCAAAGCCACTTCGTGGCTCTCCGAATACCATTCGGAGCTACGCTGGGTGTCTCGCTTACGGGTGGGCGAAAGTCCTGCATTTTGATTGGGTGGCTACTTGAGCCGCCCCTACTTTTCCTCTTCCATCGGGCTGTAATCCTTGAAAGCAGATTTGATGGCCTTGTCGGTGGCCTGTTTTTTATTTTCCCAACCGGCATCGAGTTCCAGGGCCACCATGCCTTTCAGGTTCAGCAAGGCGATGAAATCATCGAGGTCGCGCTGGAAATCACGGTTGCGGCGCGAGGATTTCAGGGCGTATTTGCGGGCAAAAATGTCGCCTTTGGTTTGCAGCTCGTTCTTTTTTTCCATAACATAATTGAGCCGGTCTATCAAATCCTTCATGGATTTGCCAATCACTTCGGTTGCTTCCAGCGTTCCGAGCGTTGCCACGGCCGTGCCGCCAATGGTAGTGATGGTGCGCTGGCCGGCATTGTCCTGAATCACAACCGGAGCCAAGCCCGAAATGGCTCCCAGCGAGGCATTGGCCACCGAACGGCGCGTCTTGCCTTTCTTGGCGCGGCGGTAAGAGCGTTTCAAGTCCTGTTCCTTGTCCTTGAGTTGCTCCAACAAGTCCCAAGCCCTGACCAAGCCGGTGCGGTACTGCGTGTAGAGTTGCACATTCTGCGCATCTTCATTGACAGAATTGTACACCGTGAAATTGATTTTGGTTTCGGCGCGTTTCTGAGCCTTATCCAGCGCGAAAAAGGTGATTTGCAGCGAAACGGAGTCAAGCGGGTCGCGCACAAAATTGTAGCCCGGATTCCAGATGAACTCGTATTGGTTGGGCGTATTGCGGCGCAGTGCACTTTTGGGCACCTCGGTGTTCGTGGTCACAAAATCGAATATTTTCACATCGTCGTCGCCGTTGGGGTCGGCCAGGTAAAAACTCAAATCCACGGTGGCGTTTTCCTTGATGCGCACCGGATTATCGCGCGGAACCACGGTTATTTCGGGGGCCAAATCCTGTTGGGTGGCTTCCACGCGCAGTTTCACGCGGCTTTGTTGCTTGCCCGGCTGGTCTTCGGCCAGCATCTCTACAACCAAAGGCCTGGCCTTCAGCGCGTTGAATTGCGTCAGAGACGGCTTCCACGTCAGTTCGCCCTGCGCGGTGAGTTGCATCCCTTCGGGCATTTTATCAGTGGCGATGAACACCACCGGGTCGCTGTCCTCGTCGCGGACGGCTTCGGGTTCCACTTTGTAGCGGTTCACCGAATTGTAGCCCACATACCACGGTTTCACGTCGCCGACAGTGGGCGGCTGGTTCACGTGTTTTATTTTAAATTCAATGGTTCGGCTGGCCGTTTCGCCCTTGTCGTTGCGCACCTCGAAAATAACCTGCACCGTGCGCATGACGCTCAGGCGGTCGGTGAAGTTGAATTCCGGTTTCCAAGCAAAGTAGCCCGCCGAGTCAAAATCCATGCCGTCTTGCTTGCCCTGCGTAATGGCATATATGAAACGCGTGCCCGTGCCACCGGCAGCTTTGAGCGTGAAAGTCAGTTCCTTGCCTTCTTCCAGCGTGTTCCAGTCGGTGTAGGCCGGAAAAAAAAGCCGGATACCGGCATTGGCCGCTTCATTCTGGGCAGAAGCGGAAAAAGCGAAGGATAGAAAAAATAAAAAAATGGACAGGTTTTTTTGCATTTTCCCCATAGTCTTGTGGTCAAAGCCTCCGGAAAGGCGAATCGGATTGGAACCTTGCAAAGTAAAAGGAAAATCCGTGAGGAAACGCGAACAAGATTGAGGTTTTTGGGTGAAAGCCCGACAGCCGCCATACAGGCCACAGAACGGTTGCTTTGTTCCGAAAGCCACACCCCGTACATTTATCGGTTCAAAATAGTATGTTTGAAAAAGGCCAAAGTCGCCCGAAAAACCTGTGAGGTTTTTAAAACCTCACAGGTTTGCGCCGCCACCAGAATAGTATCTTTCAAAAACTCCAAAACCCACCCCTCCGACAAATGAATCCTGCACCCGCCCGCTTGCAAAAAACCGTGGTTATCAACGTTGTCGGGCTGACGGCGCGGCTGATTGGCGAACACACGCCGTTCCTGAAACAATGGGCTGGCGCAGCGCATTTGTCTTACATCAAGCCCGTACTTCCGGCCGTAACTTGCTCGGCACAAGCCACTTACTTGACCGGACAAACGCCCGACCGACACGGCATTGTGGGCAACGGCTGGTATTTCCGCGATGAGTGCGAAGTGAAACTGTGGCGGCAATCCAACAAACTCGTGGAAGGCCCGAAAATCTGGGACATTGCCCGCCAAGCCGACCCAAATTTTACGTGCGCCAATATGTTCTGGTGGTACAACATGTATTCCTCCGCCGATTTTTCGGTCACGCCGCGTCCGCAATATTTGTCCGACGGACGTAAGCTGCCCGATTGCTACAGCCATCCCGCCGACCTGCGCGACCGGTTGCAAGCGCAATTAGGCACGTTTCCGCTGTTTGATTTCTGGGGGCCGCGTACCACCATAAAATCCAGCCGCTGGATTGCCGATGCCTCCAAACTGACCGACGAATGGCACAACCCGACGCTGACGCTGGTTTATCTGCCGCATTTGGACTATAACCTGCAACGCTACGGCTTGGATTTCAGCCGGATAAGCAAGGATTTGCGCGAGATTGACGCGGTGGTGCAGGATTTGGTCACGTTTTACGAGCAGCGCGGGGCACGGGTCATCATCCTTTCCGAATACGGCATCACCGATGTGAACCAACCCGTGGACATCAACCGCGTGTTGCGGCGTGCCGGATATATTGCCGTGCGCCACGAACGCGGCACCGAACTGCTGGACTGCGGCGCGAGCCAGGCATTTGCCGTGGCCGACCACCAACTGACGCACGTGTACGTGAACGATCCGGCGAAAATTCAGGCCGTAAAGGAACTGCTGCTGCAAACGCCCGGCATTGAAACCGTGCTTGATGCGGCGGGCAAGCAGGCGCACCACTTGGATCACGCGCGTTCGGGCGAGTTGGTGGCCATAGCCGACAAAAACGCGTGGTTCACCTATTATTACTGGCTCGACGATGCAAAAGCCCCAGATTTTGCCCGCATCGTGGACATCCACCGCAAGCCCGGCTACGATCCGGTGGAAATGTTTGCCGACCCGGCAATAAAAATGCTGGCGTTGAAAGTGGGTTTCACACTTCTCAAGAAGAAATTGGGTTTCCGCTATCTGATGGACATTATTCCGCTGGATGGCTCGCTGGTGCGCGGCTCGCATGGCCGCCAGCCCGACAACAATGCCGATGCACCGCTCCTGATTTCGCGGGAAACCGGTGGCGAAAAGGCAATTGACGCAACGAAAGTGATGGGTGTGATATTGCGCAGTTTGGGCATTTCCGGTACTATTTCGGCCTGAAACTTACGCCCAAGCATCCATGCGCCGCTTTTATGCGTATGTTTGTTTGAACGCTGCAACGACATGGCGGATTTGCCGCAGGCAGTCCCGAAAAGTTGGTACGCGATTTGTAACACGTTTCGTAAAAGACAAAACTCATTGTCTCCCACCTAACCATGAAAAACCTTTTACACTTGTTGACATTGGCCTTGGCAATCGGGTTTTCAAGTCCGGGCAACGGGCAGACGATGGCCGTTGCCGCGCCGCGCGAAACATCTTTGAAAGACATTTCTAACATAACCCTGCGTGCCAACTACCCCAATCCGTTCCACGACCAGACGGTCATCGGGTTTTCGGTTTCCAAGCCGCAACCGGTAAAAGTGACCTTGTTCAACGTGCTGGGCAGCAAAATAAGCACCCTGCTCAATGAGCACTTGGAAGCGGGCAACCACGAAATCACGTACCAGCGACCCGGCAACTTGCCCGATGGCATTTACATCTACACCATAGAGGCCGGAAACACCAGCCGCTCCATGCGGATGATTATCCGAAAGTAAGAAGCGCTTTATTTCCTCCTGACACGAAACCCGCCCTGACTCACAGGGCGGGTTTCGTGTTTTTGAGGGATACTATTTCGAAACGCCCGTTTTCACAACCGTTTTCCCGTAGTACCGGCAGAAATCTGTAAGCGGACACACGCCGCACTTCGGGCTGCGGGCCACGCAGATGTAGCGTCCGTGCAGAATCAGCCAGTGGTGCGATTTGGCCACCCATTCTGTGGGTATATGCCGCATCAGTTCCTTTTCCACGGCCAGCGGCGTGTTGGCTGCCTGGCTCACCAAACCCAACCGCTTGGAAACGCGGAACACGTGCGTGTCCACGGCCATCGTGGGCTGGTTGTAAATCACCGATGTGATCACATGGGCGGTTTTGCGCCCCACGCCGGGCAACTTTTGCAGTTCCTCCACCGAAGCGGGCACTTCGCCCTGAAAATCGTCCACAAGCATTTTGGCCATACCCAGCAGGTGCTTGGTCTTGTTATTGGGATACGAAACGCTGCGGATATACGGAAACAGTTCATCAAAATGACTGGCCGCCAAATCCGTGGCCGCCGGAAACCGCTCGAACAGTACGGGCGTGAGTTGGTTAATGCGCTTATCGGTGCATTGCGCACTCAAAATCACGGCCACCAGCAGCTCGTACGGGTTGCGGTAATGCAGTTCGGTCTGCGGGTTTTCGAGTTTCTCGGTGAAATACGTCAGGAAATGCCGGTAGCGTTCTTTCTTGGTCATTTTTTCCGGGAGTTAGGCAACGGCAAATATCAACAGCGCAATGCCCATTGGCAAACAAGCGGCGCGGAAAAACAAAAGCCACCCGGGTTTGAACCAGGATGGCTTTTTGGGGCAGCCGCAAGGCTGGCGGCTTGAATGGGGCAACAGAAAAATGCGGGGGGTTTGGGCTTTCCGGAAGATACTATTTCCAGATGTGGCCGGACTCTTCAATTAAGGGAGCCTGTGCAATGTTTTACCACGCGCGTTTGTAGATACGCGCCGCAGGAACACGCACCAAAGATTGCTCCGGAAAAATTCGCCCGATAAAATAAGGCTTTTCAAACACCAATGCCTGCCACTCTCAAACCGCAAGGGCGTTGTAGTTGCGCGAAAACGACAGGATTTGTTCCACTACCCGGTCGGCGGGTTCCAAGTTCACCTGCTCCACCAGTTTTTTAGCGGCCAGCATTTCAACGTACAAAGTCCGAAACTCGCTGTCAGTGGCGAGCAGGCAGGCAAAACCATTACTTTCCGTGTCCGAAACTTCTTGGTAAAGGTAACGGACAACATCGTTGGCGGTAAATGTTTGGGTCATAATCGTTTATTTGAAGTGATGGGAGGATTGTGTGAAAAAGTACCGGGATAACGCGGCGCGGTTCGCCGAAATTGTGCAGACCGCCGAAAAACAAAAAAAGCCCGCCGCGTTTTGGAGACGCGGCGGGCTTTTTTTTGTGGATGCGATGCGGGGCGGGTTTGGCCTTTTTGAAAGATACTATTTCGGGAAGTGGTGTCGGTTGCTCACAACCGGCACGCGGTTTCTCAAAACCGTGTGGATTTGGCCTTCGTCCGGATGGTGGGTTTGGTGTTTTTGAAAGATACTATTTTGGTCACTTGGGCGGCCATAAGGGCCGCCCCTACTGGTTTTTGGCCGCAACCACGCTTTTGGCGGGTAGCGCAAATTGTTTGCGCAGGTTGATCAGTGCGTAGCGCATCCGGCCCAGGGCCGTGTTGATACTCACGCCGGTGGCATCGGCGATTTCCTGAAAACTCATGTCGCCGTAGTGCCGCATAATCAGCACTTCGCGTTGCACAGGCGGCAGCTTGTCTATCATGTCGCGCAGGCGGGCGTGGGTTTCCTGCTTTATTTGGATGGATTCCGCCGAGTCTTCCGAAAACTCCATTGTGTCGAAGACGTTGTTGCCGTCTTCCATGACAATGGTGGGATACCGCTTTTCGCGGCGGAAATGGTCAATGGCAAGGTTGTGGGCAATGCGCAGCAGCCACGGCAGGAACTTGCCTTCCTCGTTGTAACGACCCGTCTTGATGGTGGTGACCGCCTTGATAAAGGCATCTTGCAGCAGGTCTTCGGCAATGTAAGAATCCTTGACAATCAGGTAGATGGCGGTGTAAACCTTGGATTTGTAACGCTTCACCAGCGTTTCAAATGCTTTTTCATTACCGTTTTTGTAGAGGCTGACGAGAACGCTGTCGTTTGACAAACTTGGGTTCATAAGGCAAAACTTTTATGGTGTTTGCGTATATGTTTGCCATAGAAACGGGGAGCGGGTTTTGGGGAAGGTTTTATTATGTTTTGGGTTGTCCAAAAGTACGGAAAAGAACTGTATCGTGCAAAGGAAATATTGGCCAACGTAAGATTCAGCCGCTTTTGGTCGGGCTTACCGCCGGAAAGTCGGTTTGGGCGAAATCATGAAAACACACAGGCGCGGCAAACTTTTTTCCTGGAAAAAACATTATTTACGGAAGGGTTTCAGCCAGCCTGAAGTTGTTCCATCCTTGCCTCCGCCATTTTTACAAAGAAACGCCATTCATGCACACCGAAAGCGCTACAACAATCCTGCCAAACCTTGAGGAACTCAGCCCCAAGCAATACATCATCATCAAAGGCGCGAAAGTCAACAACCTTAAGAACCTGAGCGTTGCCATTCCGCGCAACAAACTGGTGGTTATCACGGGATTATCGGGTTCGGGCAAGTCGTCTCTGGCCTTTGATACGCTCTTTGCCGAAGGCCAGCGGATGTACGTGGAAAGCCTGAGCAGCTACGCCCGCCAGTTTTTGGGGCGCATGGAAAAGCCGGAAGTGGAATACATCCGAGGTGTGTCGCCAGCCATTGCGATTGAACAGAAAGTCAACAACCGCAACCCGCGTTCAACGGTGGGCACCACCACTGAGATTTACGATTACCTGAAACTGCTTTTCGCCCGCATCGGCCGCACATTTTCGCCCGTGTCGGGTGGCGAAGTGCGCCGCGATACGGTGACCGACGTGATCAATTACCTATACGGATTTGAAGACGGGCAGCGTTTTTCGGTGCTGGCACCGCTCAAGCCGCACATTGGCCGCACCCTCGCCGATGAACTGAACGTGCTGCTGCAAAAAGGTTTTACGCGCATCCAGTGGAAGGATGAACTGCATTTCATTGAGGAGATTGCTGGCAATGAGAAAATAGTATCTAAAATGAAGGCCAAACCCGGCGATGACGAAAGCCGGGTTTTCATTTTGATTGACCGCAACAGCGTCAGGCACGGTGATGAGGACAACGAGTTCCGCATCTCGGATTCCATCCAGACGGCTTTTTTCGAGGGCGATGGCGAATGCGTGACGCAAGTGGCCGATGGCGAAAAACGCGTTTTTTCGGATAAGTTTGAACTGGACGGCATCACGTTTGAGGAGCCAAGCGTCAATTTTTTCAGTTTCAATAATCCGTACGGAGCCTGCCGCCGCTGCGAGGGTTTTGGCAATGTGCTGGGCCTTGACCCGGATTTGATCATCCCGGACAAGACGCTTTCGGTGTATGAGGGAGCCATTGCGCCTTGGCGCACCGAAAAAATGGGCGAGTGGCTCACGCCGCTGGTCAAGAATGGCATCCGTTTCGATTTCCCGATTCACCGGCCCTACGACGAACTGAGTGATGCGCAACGCGACTTGCTTTGGAAAGGAAACGCGTATTTCAAGGGAATTGATGAGTTTTTCAAGTACGTGGAAGGCGAAACGTACAAAATCCAGTACCGCGTGCTGCTGTCGCGCTACCGGGGGCGCACCGTTTGCCCCGATTGCCGGGGCAGCCGCATCCGCAAGGATGCGGGCTACGTGAAAGTGGGTGGCAAATCCGTCATTGACTTGGTGCTGATGCCCGTCTTGCACTTGGCGGAGTTTTTCAACGGTCTGCAACTTGCTGACTATGAGGAAAAAGTGGCCGGGCGCATCATGACCGAAATCAAAAACCGGCTGGGCTACTTGGACCGGGTTGGCTTGGGCTACCTGACCATGAATCGCGTCACGTCCACGCTGTCGGGCGGCGAGTTCCAACGCATCAAACTGGCAACCTCGCTGGGCAGTGCGCTGGTCGGCTCCATGTACATCCTCGATGAGCCGAGCATTGGCCTGCACCCGCGCGACACGCAAAAGCTGATCAGCGTGCTTAAAATGCTGCGCGACATGGGCAACACGGTCATTGTGGTGGAACACGAGGAGGAAGTGTTACGCATCGCCGACCAGATCATTGACATTGGCCCTGAGGCTGGCTCGCACGGCGGCGAACTGGTTTTCCAAGGCACGCTCGAAGACATCAGATTCGCCGATACGCACACGGCACGCTACCTGAACGGCACCGACGAAGTGCCCGTGCCAAAATTCCGCCGCAAATGGAAGGATGCCATTGAAATCAAGGGTGCGCGTGAAAACAACCTGAAAAACGTGCACGTGAAGTTTCCGCTGGGCATACTCACGGCCATTACCGGCGTGAGCGGTTCGGGCAAATCCACGCTGGTCAAGAAAATACTGTATCCGGCACTGGCCAAACACCTGGGCCTGCACAGCGAGGAAACCGCCAAATACGAGAGCATCGGCGGCAGCCTTTCGCTGCTCACTTCAGTGGAATTTGTGGACCAGAACCCGATCGGCAAGTCGTCGCGATCCAATCCAGTGACTTACATCAAAGCCTACGACCACATCCGCCAGCTCATGGCTGACCAAGCATTGGCCAAGACGCGCGGTTACACGGCGGGCCATTTCTCGTTCAACATTGACGGTGGCCGCTGCGAAAAATGCCAGGGCGAAGGCCAGGAAACCATTGAAATGCAGTTCATGGCCGATGTGAAAATCACCTGCGAAAGCTGCCACGGCAGGCGTTTCAAACAGGAAATACTGGAAGTGAAATTCCAAGACCGCGACATTGCCGACATCCTAGACATGACCGTGGACGATGCCGTGGCATTTTTTGATGGTGCGCCCAAAATCGCCGACCGGCTTCGCCCCTTGCAGGGCGTTGGCTTGGGCTACGTGCGCCTTGGGCAGTCGTCCGACACGCTGTCGGGCGGCGAGGCCCAGCGCGTCAAGTTGGCTTCGTTCATCGGCAAAGGCAACCCGAACCTAGGCAAGACACTTTTCATTTTCGACGAACCCACCACCGGGCTGCATTTCCACGACATCAAAACGCTGCTGCAAGCCATTCAGGCGCTGGTGGAACAGGGCGACACGGTGGTGCTGATAGAACACAATGTGGAGGTGATCAAATGCGCCGACTGGGTGATTGATATGGGTCCGGAGGGCGGCGATGCGGGTGGGAACATCGTGTTTGAAGGCTTGCCCGAAGGCCTGGCTAAAGATGAGACCGGTTACACGGGGCGGTTCCTGAAAGGAAAAATTTAGCTGGCCCGTGGGCGGGCGGCTCGTGCGGACACGAGGGTGGCGCGTGAAGACACGCGCCACGGAAACCATGCTTTGCAAAACCTTGCAAAATGATGCCTTCAAAAATAGTATCTCCCCGAAAGCCCAAACCCCGCCTTGCCGCCAAAAGGTAAACACCGCCGACAAAAGCCTGATGTAAGTTCCCCATGCGATTTTCCGGAAAAGACACACCATTTCCCCCTGAAAACCACCCGCTTCCTTGCCAACTAATGTCGCTTCCGGCACTTTCCGCAATGGAAAAATCATTTTTTCGTTTCATATAAACCAAAAATCGCGTAAACTTACAAATGTAAGGTTACGCGATTTTTGAAAACGCAGACATCTCCCTATCTCCTCTTAATATTTGACAATGGATAAAATTCGCACGTTTTTCTTCCCTGCCGCCAAGGCACCGGGACAGGTTTCGGATGCGGTAAAGGATTTTGTGCTGCTCGGCCAACTGCTGTATTTTGTTCTCAGCGGCATTGTCTTTTACGTGCTTCTCCAAGTCACACGGTTTCCGCAGACGGGCTACATCATGGGTCTGATGCTGGCGTTCACCACGGTTTACATCCTCATATTCCGCCTCAACCACCATCCCCGCGCCGATACCGCCAAATACATTTTCTACCTCGCCACCAATGCGTTCATCTTCGTTTTTTCCTGCCTTCTGGGAAACAAGGCAGGCATACACCTGCTCTACTTCCCGCTGATTACCAGCACCTTGATTGTATATAGTTTCTACGACAAGGAAAAAATAGTAATGACAACGGCTCTGTCGTTCGCGTTTCTGGGCCTGCTCGATTTCACGGATCACCGCCGCTGGCTGATACCTATCCCGGCTGATACGCAACACGCTTTCTACGCCGCCAACTTCATTCTTTCCATCGGCATCATCGGGTTTTGCATCATTTACCTGATCACGGTCTTGTACCACACGCAAACCCGGCTCAACGAGTCGGAAGCCAACCTGAGCAGCATTCTCTCATCGCTGAACGAAGTGGTTTGGGCGGCAACACTGCCCGAACGCGACATCCTGTACATCAATGCTGCCTCTGAACGGGTATTTGCGTTTCCGCACAAACATTATTACGGGAACAAAAAATACTGGATGCAAACCGTGCTTCCCGCCGACCGCACTGATTACCAAGCGTTTGAAGCGGAAGTATACAAGAAAGGATCGGACGAGCTTGAATACCGCGTGGTGCGCAAAAACGGCGAATTGCGTTGGCTGCAAGACCGCTGCAAAATAGTATGCGACGAAGAGGGCAAACCCGTGCGGCTGGAAGGCATAACATCGGACATAACGGAACGGAAACTGGCCGACGAAAAAATCAAGCGGCAGAACGAACAGATGCGCGGCATTCTGGAAAGCACCCAAAGTTCGATTTTTGCCGTGGACTTGGAATATAACTACCTGACAGCCAACTCCAAACACACACAAAACCTGCTTTCGGCCTACGGCGTGAAAATGGGCAGCGGCGCAAACATCGCCGACGGAAACCATTTCGGAGATGATACCGCGATGGTTTTGGCACATCTGGAACGCGCCGCGCAAGGCGAGCAGTTTTTGGTGGTCGAGGAAATGGGCAACGCCGACTGCCGCCGCACCTGGTACGAAACCATCTACAACCCGATTCAGGATGAGTGCGGCCACGTGACGGGCGTGGCCGTGTTCTCGCGCGACATTACCGAACGCAAACGTGCCGAGAATGAGCTGGTGCGCACCAATTTCGAACTGGACACCTTCGTGTACCGCGCCTCGCACGATATGCGCGCACCGCTGCGGTCGGTGCTGGGCTTGGTGAACCTGAGCCGCATGGAAACCGATGAAAGCCAAAAAGCCGAATACCTGAAACTGATTGAGAAAAGCGTGGACAAACTTGACACGTTCTTCTCGGATTTGCTCGACTTCTCGCGCAACAGCCGCTTGGAACTGTCGAAGGAACCGGTGGATTTCAAAAAGTCGGTCAAGAAGGTTTGGAACGATTTGCAATACTTGGAAAATGCCCCGGACATCATGCTGATGAAGGACATTCAAATCGAGAACGACTTCCACTCCGATTATTCGCGCATTGAAACCATCCTGCAAAACCTGTTTTCCAACGCCATCAAATACCAGCGGCCCGACACGGAGGCCTATGTGCGGGTAGTGATCCGGGCAGACCGCGAACGGGCCGAAATCGTGGTCGAAGACAATGGCCGGGGCATTGAAGACCAATACATCGGCCGGATTTTCGATATGTTTTTCCGCGCCAGCTTGGGCACCCACGGTTCGGGGCTGGGGCTGTACATTACCAAGCAGGTGGTCGAAAAACTCGGCGGCAGCATCCATGTCCAATCCCAATTAAACAAGGGCACGCAATTCACAGTCATCCTTCCCAACCACGTTCCGTCAGCGGTGATGGCCGGGGTGACCCGCAAGCCGTGAAAAAATAGTATCCGCCCAAAACACGAAACCCGCCACCGCTTTTTGGTGTTTACCGCAAAAAATAGCTTCTCCGGTCAGTTTTGGGAAAGCTGCAAAAAAATCCCATTCCACAATTTTCATTTTCCGTTCACACATGGGTTTGATAGACCAGCAATTCCAATCGGGCGAGATAATCGTGACCAAAGTGGACGACCTTATCAATTGGGCGCGGTTGTCGTCGTTGTGGCCCATGGGTTTCGGCCTGGCCTGCTGCGCCATGGAAATGATAGGGGCTTTTGCGTCGGGATACGATTTGGACCGCCTCGGGCTGTTTCCGCGTCCCTCGCCCCGCCAGTCGGATGTGATGATAGTTTCGGGAACGGTAACTTTCAAGATGGCCGACCGCATCCGGCGGCTGTATGAGCAGATGGCCGAGCCGCGCTACGTGATTTCGATGGGCAACTGCTCCAACTGCGGCGGCCCGTACTGGCAGCACGGCTACCACGTGGTCAAGGGCGTGGATCGGATTATTCCGGTGGATGTGTACGTACCCGGCTGCCCGCCCCGCCCCGAAGCGTTGATTGGCGGCATCTTGAAATTGCAGGAGAAAATCCGCAGCGAAAGCCTGATGGCTCCCGTTGCCTTGCTGCGGATGATGGAGGCAAGCGGCCAGCAACCGGCGACCGGGCAAGCGTGACAATCATTCCCTGATAATCCGATGGAAAATAAAAAGACTTTTTCCGAACTGAAAGCCCTGCTTATTGAACAGTTTGGTGAAGCCATAGTGCTGCACGAGCAACCCGCCGCCATGCAACCGAGCCTGACCGTTCCGGTTGTGGAAATCGCCGGAATCTGCCGGTTCCTGCACGAAAGTCCGGCCACCTATTTCGACTTGCTCGAATGCCTGACCGCCCTTGACAACGGCCCGGAAAAGAATACAATGGAAGTGATTTACCACTTGTATTCCATCCCGTACGAACACGCGCTGGTGCTGAAAATAGTATCTCCCAGAAATGCCAAACCCGGCCAACTACCCCAAGTGCCCACCGTGAGCCACATCTGGCGCACCGCCGACTGGCACGAACGCGAAGCCTACGATTTGCTGGGCATCCATTTTAGCGGCCATCCCGATTTGCGCCGCCTGCTGCTGCCCACCGACTGGCAGGGTTTTCCGCTGCGCAAGGATTATAAGGAACAGGAATTGTACCACGGATTGAAAGTGGAATACTGATTTTCGTTACGCATCCCATTGTATCGGCAACTTATCGGGGTTTTCCGCGTTTGAAAGGCGTACCCAATTCAACTTCCGCATGAAAAAAACCGCTTTCGCCCTCATTTTTTCCCTGTCGCTGGCATTTGCCCACGCCCAGACTTTTCCTTCGCTTTCGGGCATGACGCTGGAAGACAAGAAAATCAACATTCCGCAGCAGACGCAAGGTAAATATACCATGCTCGTGCTGACCTACTCGGCCAAGGCATCGGAACAGATTGCCCCGTGGTTCGACGGCCTGTACGAGTATTTCATGATGGATCCTGATTATGACATGAACCTTTACGTGGTGCCCATGATCAGCGAAGCCAAATCGCTAATTGCCGGGAAGATTGAAAAAAACCTCAAAAAAGGCATCCAAGCCGGTTACCAAAAGCATTTTGTGCTGTACCAAGGGGACATTGATGACTACAAGAAAACGCTGCGCATGGACAACAAGGATGTGCCGTACATGTTTTTGCTCGACAAAACCGGAAAGATAGTGTACCAGACGGCGGGCAATTATTCGGATGCCCAATTGGACAGGATAGAAGCCAAACTGCCGGAATGACGGGGCGGGTTTGGGCTTTTTGAAACATACTGTTTCGGGAAAGCCAAAACGCAGGTCAGACCCGGTGTGTCAGACCGCCTGCCTGTCGGCAGACAGGGTATCGCGCATTGGTGTTCGGGCAAAGAAGGGGCGGGTTTGGCGTTTTTGAAAGATACTGTTTTCCCGAGGCTTGCCACATGGCGAGCCTTTGTTTTTGCGTATTTTTGTGCGGGCTTGCCGTTTCATCCAGCATTTCAACCTTCCGGTTTCCAAATGATCCAATACCAATACAAACCTGAAAACCTGGCCGTTTCCGAGCCGGGCAAGTACCACGCCGGAAACCTGCGTCCGGAGGAAATGGTCATCAATATCGGGCCGCAACATCCGTCCACGCACGGCGTGCTGCGGCTGGAAGTGGTGACCGATGGCGAAATCATTGTGGATGTGGTGCCGCACATCGGCTATTTGCACCGCTGCTTTGAAAAACACGCCGAATCGCTGCCCTACAACCAAACGATTCCGTTTGTGGACCGCATGGACTACATGGGAGCCATGAACAGCGAGCACGTGTGGGCGATGGGCGTGGAACGGATGCTGGGCATTGAAAACGACATTCCGAAACGCGTGGAATACATCCGCGTGCTGGTGGCCGAACTGAACCGGATTGCCTCGCACTTCTTGGCCATCGGCACGTACGCGCTGGATATTGGCGCATACACCGCATTTCTGTGGCTCATGCGCGACCGCGAACACATTCAGCGGCTGCTGGAATGGGTGTGTGGCGCACGGATGCTCTATAATTATATCTGGATTGGCGGCCTGTACTACGATTTGCCAGTCGGTTTTGAGGAACGCTGCCAGGATTTTGTAAAATACCTGAAACCCAAACTCGCCGAGTTGCAGGTGCTTGTGATTGAAAACAAGATCTTTGTGCAGCGCACCGCCAACGTGGGCGTGTTGCCGCTGCCCATGGCGATAAATTATGGCTGCACGGGGCCGGTGCTGCGCGGATCGGGCTTGCGCTGGGATTTGCGGCGCGTGGACGGCTATTCGGTGTATCCCGAACTGGATTTTGACATTCCTATCGGCAAGGGCGAAATGGGAACGGTTGGCGACTGCTGGGATCGGAACAATGTGCGGGTACAAGAATGCCACGAGTCGCTGAAAATGATAACGCAGTGCTTGGAAAAACTGCTCGGCGAACACAAACGCACCCGCGATTTCAACCCGCAGGCGGCGGTTCCGCGCAAAATACGCCCGAAGGCGATGGATTTTTACATCCGTGGCGAAGCGACCAAAGGCGAACTCGGCTATTTTTTCCGCACCGATCCCGAAGGCAAATCCGACATTCCGTTCCGCGTAAAGGCGCGGGCGTGCAGCCTGCACAACCTGTCTGTGATTTCGGAAATATCGCGCGGCGGCTTGCTTGCCGACCTCATTGCCGTCATCGGCTCGCTGGATCTGGTGATGGGCGAAGTGGACCGGTAAGTGGGAATGCGGATTTGGGAATGTAGAATTCGGAATCCCATTCACTCATTTTTTCATTCAACATTCATCGTCGGGCAAAATAGTACCTTTCAAAAACACCAAACCCACCCGTGCCGCACCATGGACAATACGCAGGCCATCAAGGCCAGACTCTATAATTATTGCCTCGGTTACGTTGAAAACCGGATTAAAACGGCTACCAACGCCATGAATGCGGCACAAGCGGCGGCCAATGCCGAATCTAAGAGCAGCGCGGGCGACAAATATGAAACCACCCGCGCCATGATGCAAATTGAAAAAGGCTTGCACACCAACCAACTAACGGAATCCATGAAATTGAAAAAGGAATTGGAACGGATCAATATCGGTAATAGCCACGTCTCGGTGATGCCGGGCAGCTTGGTTTTCACCGAATCCGTGTGTTTCTTCATTGCCATCAGTGCCGGCAAAATCACGTTGGACGGGCGGGAATACCTTGCCGTTTCGGCAAACTCGCCCATCGGGGCAAAGCTGGCGGGGATGAAAACCGGGGATGAACTCACGTTCAACGCACAAACACTGCGCATACGCGCCATCGGGTGAGATGCAACCTGCCTTCCCGGCGGAAACAGGCAGAAAATAGTATGTTTCAAAAAGCCCAAACCCCTCTGTTGTCTTGAATCGCGGATGGCCGCAGATTACACGGATTGCGCGGATAAAAAAAAGCATCCGCGCAATCTGCGGCATCCGTGAGCATCCGCGATTCAAGACAAAAACAGTATCTTTTAAAAAACCCAAACCCCTCTGTTCTCTTGGAAGCCGATTTCCCCTGCCGGTCTGACACACAGTGTCTGACCTACGTTCGCAAAACAGTATCTTTTAAAAACGCCAAACCCCACCGGTTTTGAAACCAGTGGGGTTTGGCCATGAAAAAAGCCCCCCTTGCGGGAGGCTTTTCGATGCCGTCATTAATGCATTGATGCTATATTAAGCCAATTGAACATTAACCGCGTTTGGACCTTTGCGTCCTTGCTCGACTTCAAAGGTAACTTTGTCATTTTCCTTGATCTCGTCGATCAGGCCTGAAACGTGAACGAAGATATCTTCGTTAGAACTGTCTGATTTAATGAAGCCGAATCCTTTCGTCTCATTAAAAAACTTTACTGTACCGGATTGCATTTTTTGTTCGTTATTATGATAAAAGAGTTAAGTCACAAATGTAAGCACCCGGTTCTGACAATCCAAAACATTTTTTATTTTTTTATTGTGTTCAGTCAAAGGGCGTTGCGAAAATAGTATCTCCGCAAAACCCCAAACCCTCCGGCTCAAAACAAGGCGGTCACCTGCATCCGCCCGATGTGCACGGTGCGCTGCCCTTCAGACTGCCGCCCGTCGTAGCCGATGTTTACTTGCAGGCCGTTGGCGAGGCGTTGCTGCCAGTTCAGGTTCCACGTCCAGTTGGTGCCGGGGCGCAGGGCTTCGAGCAGTTCGTAGCCGACCGGCGAGTTGGCCTCGCCCTGGAAACCGATCCGCACCCAACGGATGGTGGCGGCCAGTGTGCGCCTGGCCACTTTTGCCCAGCGTATTTCAGTGGAGAGTGAATGGGTGCGGGCGTTTTCGGTTTTTTCCTGTCGCAGATTGGTTTTGAAAGAATAGCCGTACGTGCCCGCCAGCCGGAAATTTGCCGTGGGCTGGTAGGTCAGTTCCGGCCCGATTTGCCGCCCTCGGATGCGGAAATTCCGGGCGGTCAGGAAGTTGGATTCGCTGTTGCGGATGTGCTGGGCCAACGTTCCGCGCAAACTGTACGACTGGCTCAGGTTCATCCGCGCATTCAGCCGCCATTCTTCGTTTTGGCGCAGTTCGAAACTGTTGCCGTTTTCGGTGCGGCCCGTGAGCAATTGCTTGGTTGCCGTGCGCAGATAGGCCATGTCCAAGCCGTATTGCGGATTGGCGCGGTTGTAGAACAACGTGCTCCGCAAGGATTCCTGCGCCGAAAGCACATCACTGTCACGCACGCTTTGTCCGAAAGGCAGGATTCTGTTTACCAAGCCGTTGTCGGTTGTTTTGCGATTGGCCGTCCAAGCCGAAACCGACGACAGCCGCGACAGAAAACCCAACAACGCCGGGCCGTTGCGCCAAGCCACGGGAGCCGTGAAGTTGAGCCGGTAGCTCAGGTTTTGGGAAAATGCCCTGATGTAGCGGTCGGTGGGGGTGAAAAACTTGGCGTAGCGTTTCTCGTCGGGATTGATGGCTTCGTAAAACTCGTTCAAATCCTGCTTGCCATCGCTGTTGTCGTCGCGCCAGGTGTGCGTGCCCTCGCCCACGGGAACTGGCAGGTACACAAACTCGCGTTGCAGTTCACGCCCCGAAGCCGTTGCCAGCGTCAGTTCCGAACGGACAGCTTTGTTCAGCCAATTGCCATTCCAATCCAGCCGCCCCATAATCGTTTCTTCGCCGGGCAGTTTGCGTAGCTGATTCTGGTTTTCCAGTGTCCGGTACGTGAAGGTGAACTGTACGGTGTTGCTGGTTTTCGCGTTGGTTTGCAGCGTTGCGTTGGCAGTTCTGGAAAAAGTATTGCGGCGCAACCGGCCTTCCAGCGGAAAATAATCCTGCCTCAGACTGTAATCCACCTGAAACCGGGTGCGGAGCGAATCGCCGTTGCGCACAAAAAACCGGTTTTCCTCGAAATTCATCGCCATCCCGATGATTGAATCCGCTACCAAACGGCTCAACAGGCGGTTTTTATCGGCACTGAACGCATAGCCCGGCGCGAGGTATTTGCCCCGGTATTCGGCAATGGCTTGCATACGCTGCCATTCCGCGCGGTTTTCGCGCTGCACGGCTTGCAGCAAAAAGCCGTTGGCGGTCAGTTGCAGCCGCCCGAATTGCTTGGCGGCATCCAACCGGTGCTGGTAGCCGTTCAAAACCTGCGTGCGGTAGCGTTGGCTGAAACGGTACACCAGTTGGTCGCCGCTGCCCGACGGCGCAAAGGAAACGGAGGGGGCCGGATTTTCAGCGGGCACGGCGGTGGGCGGAGAGCCCCCCCCCCCCGAAAGGGGAGCCAAAAAGCCCCCTCCTTCGGAGGGGGTTGGGGGAGGCTGCTGGGGGGCTTTTTTCCGGATGCCGATGGCGGCGTTAAAAATCCGGTCGGCCGCCCGGGCGGTGTCGGTCAGTGTCCAGTCGCGGTCGAAGTCCACCTCGCGGAATCGGTCAACCGGCGCAAACGTGCGGCTGTCATGTTCATAATCCATGCTGCCCAGCCACTCGAGTTTGGGCAGGAACCGGATGCGTTTTCCCCGGTTGGCATAGCCGATTTTAAGCGCGTTCCCGTTGTTGTCCTGCGCGTTGATTCTTGAAAACAGATTCAGGTTCCGCTCCGAAAAAGCCATTTCGCCGTACACCGTTTCCGACTGGCTCAGTTCGTATTCCGCCCCAACGGTCAGCATCCGCCGCTGGGTGGGCAGCGGCACGGCACGCAGCGTGTCATAACTGCCCTGCGGCAAGCCACCGAGCGGCGCAATCCACTGGTACACTTGGCCGTTGGCGGTGGCGCGCACCCGTTCGTAATTGCCTTGGCCCGCCCCCACTTCGCTGAATTGGATCTGGTAGGTTTTCGCGCGAGTATCCGTCGTGTTTTCGTAAATCCGGTACAGTTGTCCGTTGTAGACCGTGTCTGTTTGGCGGTACAGAATCTGCGAATCAGTAAATTCGGTCATCGGTTTGGCTCCCGAAACCAAGCCCAGCGTGGCCTGGTTATCCAATTGGGCAAGCAGGATTTTGTCGGCCTCGCTCAAATCCAGCGAAAACAACTGGCGCGGATTGTCTTTTTCATCGTAATAATTGGCAAACAGCCGAAATTTTCCCATCCGCTGGTCGCGCGTGGCGGACAGGATGGAGCGGCTGTAATTGCGGTCGGAATACTCAAAATCCACGCGCACCCGCGAAAACCGCGTGATGACCACGCCGGGCGTAAACGTGATTTCGGAAGTGTTGTAGTCAATCGTGTAGTCGTTGTTGAAGCCGCGTTGCACCAGCCGCCCATCCAGATATACTCGTTCCGAGTTGGCAAGCACCACAATGAACCGCTCATTGTTGGCTCCGCGCAGGCGGTACGGGCCTTGCACGCCTTCGCCAACTTCCACAACCGTGCTGGCAAACTTGCCCTTGGAAACCGCCAGGCCCACTCCGGTCCGGGCAGTGCCGCCCAACGCGGCGTAGCTGACTTCGCCCGTTGCGCCCTGCACGTTTTTGTAATACCTCAGGAAATTGGAGGGCTGCGTGTTGTTGCTGCGCCAATTCGGGTTGCGGAACACAATGTCGCCGGCGGCCAATTGCCAGTTTTTGGCGGCCAGTTGCACAAAAACGCGGTCAAACTCCTGCAAGGCCTGCGTGTTACCTTCGGGCTGGAAGGGAACGCTCTGATCAGAAATCACGGCGCGGAGGGTGATATCGTCGGTCAGTTGGCCATCGAGTTGCAGGTTCAGTGCCGAGTTGACGAATACGTTTTGCGAATTGCCGAACGAGATGCCTCGCGTCAGGCTGCCGGTTTTTTGGATGCCCTTGGTGGCAAACAACTCCTCGCGTTTCTCATTCAGTTTTTTGGCATTGCGCCGGTCGGGGTCAATGCCGCCGAAATACACCAGCGTGTCGTACATGGCCGGGTTGCGGCGAAACTGCGGCTTACCCAGCAAAAGCGGCAGCACGCGGTACGTGACCAGTACGGAATCGGGCAGTCGCGTGCCAACGAAACGGACAATATTATCAGTAGCTGAATAAGAGAGACGCAGCGAGGAATCCGTTGGAAAAATGATTTTGAGCGAGGCCGGATCAAGGGTAAGCGTGTCGGCGGGCAAAACCGTGTTGCCGGTGCGCAGCCACTTGGTGCGCACATTGGAAACCTGCGCGGCGGCATCGGGCAGGGCAACCGCCAGCGAAAATAGTATCCCCGGCAGGAGCCAAACCCACCTGCGTGTCTGGCTTCCCGAACGGTGAATCAGCTTGCTTGAAAACACAGAAATGTCCATTCCATAAATGCCGGGTTCCGCGAATATAACACATTGGGCGCGCAAACGGCAACCGGAAAAGCCTTGACAACCAACCCAGTGCGTAAGGTTTGGCGTTTTCGCGCCACCGCCCGACCGGTTCAATATATCGCCGCCAGAGCCAGCAACCCGAATACCGCAAAAAAGGAAAAGCCGATGGTGTACAGCATCAGGAACGAAAACAGTTTGAACGACGTGCGGAACCACCCTTGCCTGTAAACCTTGTAAAAGGCGAGCCAGACGTAAATGAAAATCAGCGGCACGAAAATCGCGCTGGCCGAGTCGGAAAACTCGTTGGAAAACACAATGTCTAAGGCAATCAGAAAGAAAACAAAGGCATGGACGTGCAGCATGAAAATCAAATGTTCGATGTAAAGCCGCCTGCGCCGCACGTACAGCAGTTTCATCATCAAGGCCATCATCGGCAAAAGTATGAACATGAACAACGGTGCCTTGTCCCACATTTCGGCAACGAATTCCTCTTTGCTGCTATCGTTGAATCGAGCCAACTTGTTGACTTTCATACGGTTCCAAGTGTTGTCCTCCCAGCGCAGCGAATCCAGTATCTGCTTGTCAGTCAGCACCGGATTGTTGACCAGCCGCGTCAGCCTTGTCCATTCGGTGACCTTGCCTTCCACTTTGTTGGTTAGCGTATCCTCCAATGCCTTTTCAGCTTTTTCCTGCTCCGGCAGGGCTTCCGGGTTTTTCACTTTGGCTTTCACCTTCACGTCGGCAAGGTCTTGGAGCCGCGCTTTTCCGGTTTTCCCGGTTCCTTTCATGCCGTCCTTAAGACCATCGTTGAAATCATCCACAAAACCGTCATCGCTTTTGGTTGTGTCGTCTTCATCGCTGTCATCACCCACATTGATCAGGCCCTTGCCGGATTCGGCAAGCGTCATTTGCGACAAGGCGCGGTCTATTTTGCGGCGTTCGGCTGGCGGCAAATTGGCCGGCAGTTTGGCCATGATGTTGTTTTTGATCGAATCAGCCTGCAATTGCTTTTTGGCTTCCTCGCGCCGCTTGTTGTTTCTGTCATCGCCGGCGGTATAGATGGCAATGACAGAAAAGCAGACCAGACTGACGAAAAAATACAGGCGCAGGGGCGGCATATAGCTCACGCGCCGCCCGGCAAGGAACTCGTTGGTGAGGCGGCCGGGCTGGAACAGGAACGGCACCACCGTCCGGAACCAGCGCGAATCCCAGGCAAAGGTATCCTCGACCACTTCGTACACCAGCGTTTTGAACGAGGCCACGCGCGTGGTATTTTGCTGGCCGCAGCGCGGGCAGAAATTTTCCTCCTCTTCCAGCAAACGCTGGCAATTCTGGCAACAGTATTGTTTTCGGTGCGATTCGTGCATGGATAGAGTCGGTTTTCCGCTGCCGGAAATAGTGTGTTTCAAAAAGGCCAAACCCAAAGCCTCCCCCCGACCCCCTCCGAAAGAGGGGGCTAAAACACTCCCCTCCCTCTTGGGGAGGGGTCGGGGGTGGGGCTGCTCCCCTTTGGGGTCGGGGGCAAAATAGTATCTTCCACAACGCCCAAACCCCTCCTTTCCAAAAATCCCGAATCGGGACAAGCAACCGCCGTTTTGCGTCGAATGGTCCGGAAATGATAGGTGCGTAATTTTTAGCGGCAAATCGCCGGAAACGGGTTTTCCGCCCGCGCTACCTTTAAACCACGGTTCAGCGTCACTATCAATGTTATGGAAATGAGAAAACACTTACGGGTTCCCTTGTTGGCTTTGTTGCTTTGGGGCGGAGTTCAGGCATTGCAGGCGCAAAGCAAAACCGCCGCCGACAAGACTGATATTGAGTATGAGTCGCAGTTCGACGACCCGTACGATATCAACAAGATGTGGCTGCATTTCTATCCGTTCTACGCCGATGCCTTTGTGACCAATTTCAATGTAGGTTTTGGCGCGCAAGTGAATTACCTGTACAAGAACAAGTTTGATTTCCATGCCCACGCCCGCACAACTTACGCCCGCTTTTCTGATTTCGCCAAACTCAACGGCGACCAGAACACTATCACCACCAACCGGCTGAACGGCTACCGCTACTTCGAGGGCGGGGCAACGTACCATTTCAAAGACGAGGCCGTATCGGGCGAATCGAAGATTGTAGTGTACACCAACCGCTACTCCGACCGCAAATGGGCCTCTACCGTGCCCGAATACATTAAAATCCCGACAAAAGTACGCAAAATCATCGGCATCCGCGCCGGAGGCTACTACTGGGGAGCCGCCACTAATTTGGGCGAAGCATTGGAAAGGCAGAACCTGAACCTGATTGGCACGGCCGGCGACACGCTGGGCAACAGCAAGCTGTACACCAATATCCAATCGGCGGGAGTGTTTTTGGGCGGCAAAATCAGCCGGATGCGCAACGTGGTGGTAAAACCCAAAAAGTACGACGTGGTATCCAACGACATGATTTTTTCGGCCTACGCCGATATGCTCTACGCGCCGCTGCTGCAAATAGAGGAAGTGGCGATTGGCAAGGCCATGTATTCAACAACGCAAGTGAAACTGCGCCGCCTCGGTTTCCGCGCCGGGATGGAAGCGATGTTCAACCGCGACTTCTCGTGGACGTACGGTGCCGAAATGGGCTACCGCCCGTCCATGCAAACGCGCGGGTTCTATGCCAGTATGCGCGTCGGCTTCTCGTTTGCCTCGCGGATGCAGCAGAAACGGCAAGCCTACCAAGTGGAACGGAAAAGCAAGTAATGTTCTAAAAACTTGATTTTATGTATTGATTCTCACATTTAAAACCCTGATAATCAAATTTCTAAGATTCAAAATTACTACACAAAATCAAATTGCATGGGCATTGGCTTATGCAAACGCTTTCCCTACTGACGGGATCATCAATCTCAAAAAAATTCGGCTAAGCCATCCATCAAAAATGGATGGCTTAGCCTTTTACGCCATCTCCCTACCCGGAAGGCGGGTTTCGGCTTTTCAGGAGATACTATTTTCAAAACGGACGTTTACCATTTGTGGCACGGAACAACTAACGGAGCTAAACTACCGTCAAGACAAAATCCGAATCCATGCAAGGGGCAGGCGGCACTCCGGGTGGCACGGGGCGTTTTTTTCTGGGATTGGCTTTGCTCGTGGCCGGAACGTACCTGCTGCTGAGCCGCATCCAAGTCACCACCGGCTTTTCGCTCGGCTACGGCTTGTTTTACGTGAGCGGTTTCCGCGTCACCTCCGGCCTGATGGTGATTCCGTTCATGGTTGGCGTGGGGATGCTTTTCTTTAATTTCCGCAACCTCGCTGGCTGGGTACTCATGTTTGGCTCGCTGGCGGCCATTGTGCTGGGCATCATCGCCAGCCTCGGTTTCTATTTGCCGCCGTTGTCCGCGCTTGATTTGCTCATCATCGTTGCCATGATGGCGGGTGGTACCGGGCTGTTCCTGAGTTCATTCCGCAATTATCCGCGAAAATAATATGTTTCCAGAAGCCCAAACCCGCTTGTCTGCCCGAAGGCCGATTTCCCCTGCCGGTCTGACACGCAGTGTCTGACCTACGTTCGCAAAATAGTATCTTTCAAAAAGGCCAAACCCACTTGAACCTACCGGTCGTTTGGCCGTTGGACTTGGAAAGTCAAACTACCCCCAATCGGGCGGCTCTTACCATTCCATGCGGGGCATGGCTTGCGCATCGTGCCTGCTGAATTGCCCGGCCCGGGCTTGGTGGTAGGCGGCCATGGCAATCATGGCGGCATTGTCGGTGCAGTATTCAAACGCCGGGATGTGTACGCGCCAGCCCAGTTTCGCACCGTATTCGGCCAGGGTTTTGCGCAATCCGCTGTTAGCCGATACACCGCCCGCAATGGCGATTTCGCGGATGCCGGTATCGTGCGCGGCCTTCTTGAGTTTTTTCAGCAGTATCCGAACCAGCGTGTACTGGACGCTGGCGCAAATGTCGGGCAGGTTTTGGGCGATGAAATCCGGGTTCTTGGCGGTTTGGTCGCGCACGAAATACAAAAAAGCCGTTTTGATGCCGCTGAACGAATAGTCGTAACCGGGCATATCCACATCGGGAAACGCAAACCGCCGCGCATCGCCCGATTGGGCGTATTTGTCCACCAGCGGGCCGCCGGGATACGGCAACCCGAGCATTTTGGCGGTCTTGTCAAAGGCTTCGCCCACGGCATCGTCGCGGGTCTGGCCGATGATTTGCATGTCCAGAAAGCCATTGACCTTCACTATTTGCGTGTGGCCGCCGCTGACGGTGAGGCACAGGAACGGAAATTCAGGGTGCGGCCCGCCAATGAAATGCGCCAGAATGTGGGCCTTCATGTGGTGTACGCCCACCAGCGGAATGCCCAGCCCCAACGCCATCGCCTTGGCAAAACACACGCCCACCAGCAACGAACCGAGCAGGCCGGGCCCCTGCGTGAAAGCAATGGCGGTGAGTTGGTCACGGGTCACTTGCGCATCGAGCAGGCTTTGGTCAACAACGGGAATGATGTTGCGCTGGTGGGCACGCGAGGCCAATTCGGGCACTACGCCGCCGTACTCCGCGTGGATGGCCTGCGTGGCGACCACGTTGGAGAGTATTCTGCCATCGTGCAGCACGGCCGCCGCCGTTTCGTCGCACGAGGATTCAATGGCAAGGATGAGCATGGTTGTTTTGGATTTATGGCGGAATTGGCGGCGCAAAATAGTATGTTCTGGAAAGGCCAAACCCGCCTGAAAAACCTGTGAGGTTTTTGAAACCTCACAGGTTTCTGCCACTGGTGCCACTGTCGCGCATTTTGAACGCAATCGCGCTGCCGGGGTTTTTCACTTTCAAAAGATACTATTTCCGGCTAATTTCGTTATTTTGGAACGGGATTTGGAAGGAAAAGATTCGCAACGCCCACATTCCGGTTTTCGCGTCCGGCCCGGCAGTGCAGAATAGTATCCTTGGAAAACACCAAACCCGCCCGGCAACAAACGCCAACCGCAGCCCATGTGGCAATTCGTCAAGAAATTCACCGCCCGCATCATCTACTCCATCCCCTTGTGGCTGCTGGTGTTGCTGGGCTTGCTGGCTGTTTTGCAAACCACCACCGTGCAAACGTACCTGGCGCAGCACGCCACCCGCTACCTGTCTGAAAAACTGGGGTTTCCGGTGCGGGTAGGCTACCTGCACGTGCGTTGGCCCGACTACGTGGTGCTACGCGATGTGCTGATTGAAGACCGCCAGCACCAGCGCATGATTGAAGCCGGCGAGTTGCAGGTGGATTTTGAATGGGCCACCCTGCTCAACGGCAAAAACATTTACATTGACGAGGTGATTGTGCGCAATGCCCGTGTGCGCCTGATCAAGAGCCGCCAGACGGGCGAATTGAACATTGACCAATTTGTGGCCGCGCTTGACAAACTGCTCAACCCGCCCACCACGCGCAAACGGATCGGACCGGCCCCGGTGTTTGAAATCGGACAGGTCTGGCTCAACAACGTGCAGTTTTCGTATGCCGACAAACGACAGGATACCATCCGCAACGGCTTTGATTACCACCACTTTGTCCTTGACAGCATCCAGGCCATGGCGCACCGCCTGCGTTTCGTGGCCGATACCGTGGAAACCCACATTGAAAGCCTGTACGGGCAGGACAACCGCACCAACCTCGACATCCACCGGCTGGCCACGCACTTGGTTTACACCAAAAAATCCATCAGCCTCACCCAACTCAAACTGGACATCGGCAACAGTTCCATCCGCGAATCGGTGGTGTTTAGCTATGAAAAAGCCGCCGACATGGGCTATTTTGTGAAGAAGGTAAACATGAAGGCCAGCCTGCGCGAAACGCGGATATATTCCAAAGACCTGGCCCTGTTTGCGCCTTATCTGGATCGGTTTGAAGAATACTGGTCGGTGACGGGCGATTTCAGCGGCAAAGTGGGGCGGTTCCGGCTGCGCAACGCCGACCTGCAATTTGGCCAAGGCAGCAAGATTCGCGGCAACATCAGTTTCGAGGGCCTGCCCGATGTCAGGGAAACGCTGATTGACTTTGACCTGAAACCCTCCGTGCTGCTTACCGGCGACTTGGCGCAATACTTGGACTCGGCGGCCTACCAGACGGCTCGAAAATTCGGCACGGTGCGGCTCAATGGCAAGTTTCTGGGCTTCCCGCAGGACTTTGTGGCCAATGGCTCGTTTGACACCGACTTGGGTACGATTGTTTCGGACATCAACTTGAAACTGGGCGGAAAAAACCGCAAATCCACGTACAAGGGACGCTTGGCAACCCGCAATTTCGACATCGGAACCCTGACCGGCCAGCCGCAACTGGTGCAGCGGCTCGACATGAGCGGCGAAATTGAAGGAACCGGACTCAGCGTGCCAACGGCCGATTTCCGGCTCAAAGCCAGCGTGCAACGCATCGGTTTCCGGTTTTATGACTACAACAACATTACGGTTGACGGGCGGCTGAGCCGGCAGCAGTTCAACGGCAACGTTGCCATTAAAGACAGCAACTTGGTGTTTACGGCCGGTGGCGGCATGGATTTGCGCCCCGGACACCAAACGCTCGACATCCGCGCCGATTTGCAAAAGGCCAACCTCAGGGAACTGAAACTGACCGCTTCCGAGGCTGTGGTGCGCACCAAACTCGACATCCGCACCCGTGGTTTTGCGCTTGACGAAATCGTGGGCGACGCGCTGTTTACCGAAGGCAACATCCTGTACAACGGCAAGCAACTGATCGTGGATTCGCTGGCCGTGCATTCGGTCTTGGATTCGGGGCGGCGGACACTGAACATCCGTTCCGGCTTTGCGGATCTGGATGCGGCGGGCAACTTCAATTTCACGCGGCTCGCCACCGATTTCCGGCAACTGGTGGAGGAATACCGGCTCAACTTCAGCAACAATGCGGCGGCCACCCGGAAATACTATGCCCGCAAAAGCCGAAACCCGGCTGCCCGCTACCGCCTCGACTACAATGCCCACCTGAAAGACATCAATCCGGTGCTGCTCATGCTCCAGCCCGA
>JAYWIH010000190.1:0-6775 GCA_043789005.1 Sphingobacteriales bacterium | reverse complement strand
TTTGAAGACCGGCATTTCTCAACGCTGCTCCAAAAAGAGCAGCTTTTGGAGCAGTTGGAACTGATTTATGAGGAACACGAATTGCTGAAAGCCGGATTTTGGCACAAGATCAGGGTTTCGGTCAAAAACCAGTATTTCACGCTGCTGCCCAGTTCGCTGTTTCATAAGGATCACGCCCGCGAATATCTCAAACGCGCCAGCCACAGCCTGCCCGACAAGCACGAAGTATTCTATTACCGACACCCGCACAGTGAAATCGTGAATGTGTTTGCCGAGGAAAAAATGCTTGCCGACTGGTTCCGGCAGAATTATCCGGCGCGCAATGTGGAGTTTGTGCATCATACAAGTTCGCTGATTGAAGGCGTGTTCCATACCGAACCCGCGCCGGTGCGTTCAGTCACGGTACTCGTTGAGTCGTCGCACCTGACCATTTCGGTCACCAGCGGCAAGATGCTGGAATACTGCAACTCGTTTTTCTACATCAGTGTGCAGGATTTCATTTACTACCTCATGCTGGTTTTCAGCGAGTTGCAGCTTAACCCGGAAGTCCACAAGGTCACGCTGTATGGCGAAATCAGTCCGGAGTCGGCCATATTCGAGCAGATATACCGTTATGTGCGCAACGTTGGGTTTGGCAACAAGCCTTCCACGCTGAAATTCGGCTATCTGTTCGACGAAATTCTGGACCACCGCTATTTCGATGTGTACAACGTGCACTTGTGCGGGTAGCCTGTTTCCGGGAAAGTCGGTTTCGGAACCGGCATTGGACGTGAAACTTTCCGGCAGCCATTGCCGTACAACCCTTGCCGTGTGAAAATAAAAATTCCCCGGCGGAGACCGCCGGGGAATTTCAGTAACAAACCACTTACAACCTAAATTCGTGTTTTTATATCGTTTGCAGAAATTTGAATCTGCGGATATTGCTCCTTTATTTACCTTACAAAGATACGGCGCAAACCATATCCTTGTAAAGCCATAATTCGCCCATTTCCATACACACATGGTGTCCGCCCTCAATTGGCGGCCAAACCCGGACTGCGCATACGCCCCGACCTTGCGCACCCTTCGGCATCCCGGATTTGCGGCAGCCGCATTTCCGGTCTGCTTTGCGAAAACCGGCTACTCCCGATTCCGGTATCTGATTCGCACTGACATTCAGCGATATACGCTGTCATACAGATGCTTTCCCCGCATCTGCGTTCCATCACGGCAAAATGCACACAACCGAGAAAGTGCGGATGTTTGCGCAAGATTTAACAAATACATTACATTGGCTTAACATCATAAACCCGCCCGAACCGTAAATGTCCGGGCGGGTTTTCACGTATGCCTGCATCATTTTTGCCGTGCCGCCGCCTGAACCGCAGGTTTTGGGGTTCAGCGGAAAAGACCTTTCAACTGTGCCAGCTTCGATTGCAAATCGCCCGCTTCCGGAACTTCCGCCTTTTCCTTCGTTTTAACCCCCGGTTTTTGCGCCGCTTGGCCAACTTTCAGCGATAAGGCTATGCGTTTGCGGGCAATGTCTATTTCCAGCACCGTCACTTCCACTTTCTGCTGCACTTTCACCACTTCGTTCGGGTTGGAAATGTAGCGGTCGGCCAATTGGCTCACGTGGATCAGGCCGTCCTGGTGCACCCCAATGTCCACAAACGCACCGAACGCCGCCACGTTGGTGACAATGCCGGGCAATTTCATACCGATGCGCAGGTCTTCCATCTTGTTTACGCCATCGGCAAACCGGAACGTCTCGAACTGTTCGCGCGGGTCGCGTCCGGGCTTGGCCAATTCCGAAATAATATCCTGCAAAGTGGGCAAACCCACCGTATCGCTCTGGTAGTCAGGCAGTTTAATTTGCTTGCGCAGCGCGTCGTTGGTCATCAGATCCTTTACGGAAGCTTTCAAATCAACCGCCATTTTGTGTACCAAATCATACCGTTCGGGATGCACCGCACTGGTATCGAGCGGATTGGCGGCATTGTGGACGCGCAAAAACCCGGCAGCCTGCTCAAATGCCTTGTCGCCCAGGCGCGGTACTTTCTTCAATTCGCCGCGCGAGGCAAACGGGCCGTTGGCGTTGCGGTAATCGATAATGTTTTGCGCCAATTGCGGCCCCAAGCCCGACACATAGGTGAGCAACTGCTTGCTTGCCGTGTTCACTTCCACGCCCACGGCATTCACCGAACTCATCACCACATCGTCCAAGCCCTGTTTCAGCGCGTTCTGGTCCACGTCGTGCTGGTATTGGCCCACGCCAATGGATTTCGGATCAATTTTGACCAGTTCGGCCAGCGGATCCATGAGCCGCCTGCCAATGGAAACGGCTCCGCGCACGGTCACGTCGTGGTCGGGAAACTCCTCGCGTGCCACATCCGAGGCCGAGTAAATGGAAGCCCCGCTTTCATTTACCATCAGGATGCGGATGCTTGGCGGCAAACCGATGCCGCGCACGAATGCCTCGGTTTCGCGGCCCGCCGTGCCATTGCCAATCGCAATGGCTTCGATGGCATACTTGTCGCACAGGGCCATGATTGTGTGGGCGGCGGCTTGCTTTTTGTTCGGGAATTCGGGATAAACCACATCGTTGTGCAGCAATTTTCCCTGCGCGTCCAAGCAAACCACTTTGCAGCCCGTGCGGAAGCCGGGATCAATACCCAGCACGTTTTGCTGGCCCAGCGGGGCGGACATGAGCAGGTTGCGCAGGTTGTCGGCAAAGATGCGGATGGCGGCCTCGTCGGCTTTTTTCTTGGACAACAGCCTGATTTCAGTCTCCATGGAAGGTTTCAGCAACCGCCGGTACGCGTCCTTGGCGGCCATTCGGACTTGCAGCACCGACTCTGAATGGGGAGCCTTGACGAATTGTTTCTCCAGCATTTCCACGGCTGTCTCCTCTTCTGGAGCGGTATCGAGCAACAGGAAGCCTTCCTTTTCGCCGCGCCGCATGGCCAGCACGCGGTGCGACGGTGCGGACGAAACGGGTTCCGTCCATTCAAAATAATCCTTGTATTTCTGCGCCTCAGTTTCCTTGCCGGCAATAACCTTGCAGGCATAAATGCCGGTTTTCCAGAACAGTTCGCGCAGGGCTGTGCGGGCATCGGCGTTTTCGTTGATGCGTTCGGCAATGATGTCGCGTGCGCCAGCCAACGCTTCCTCCACCGAATTGACCTGCTTTTCGGCATCCACGAATTTTCCGGCTTCGGCAACAATATCCACATCCGTCTGCCCGAAAATAGTATCCGCCAAAGGCTCCAAACCCTTTTCCTTGGCAATGGTGGCGCGGGTGCGCCGCTTGGGTTTGTAAGGCAAATAAATGTCTTCCAACGCAGTCATGGTTTCGGCGGCGTGGATGGAAGCCTCCAGTTCGGGCGTGAGTTTGCCTTGCTCGCCAATGGACTTGAGCACGGTTTCGCGGCGTTTGTCCAGTTCGCGCAGTTGCTCTATCCGGTCGCGGATGGCGGCAATGGCCACTTCGTCCAGCGAGCCGGTCATTTCCTTGCGGTAGCGCGAAATAAACGGAACCGTGCCGCCTTCGTCAAGCAGCGTTACGGTGGCGGCCACTTGTTTGGCGGTGATGGATAATTCTTGGGCAATTTTGTTGATGTGTGGTTCAAGCATGAGGCTCTGTTTATTTGAATGACGGGCGGCAAAAGTAAGCATTTTGGACGCACGATGGGCAAGGTGCGATTTGAAAAGCACACCATTTTACTCACCATCGTGACCCCGGTCTTGTTTGGTTTGTCCTGTCGCAGCCTCAAACGTTTCTCCATGGAAAAACAGGAAAACAAAAACCCCGGCGAGAGTTGGTTGTTCTCACCGGGGTTTTCGTTTAAGGTAATATGATTTTTTGAGGAAAACGAGCAGGGCTTTGTGTAGGTCGGAAATTTGGAAAACCTGAACTGAATAAAGCTACAAAAGTCCGGTAGAAATCCAAGAGTTGATTGATTTCCGTTCGCCTTATTTGCACAAAACTGATGTCAGGAACAGTTAGTTTTCTGTTTCCATTCGCAATTCCTGAATTTGTTCAAGTGTCAGCCCGGTTATATCAGCTATGAAATCATTGTCAGAGCCTTTCCTGATTGCCTTTTTAGCAACTTCTTTTCTGGCATTTTCATCTACCAGCATTTCTCTGGTAATTTCGTCGGTCTCCCGCATCCGGGCATATTCGTATTCTTCCAGTTCTTCTTTTGTCCATGTGTGCCGGTCGGCTTCTTGGTAAGCACTCTTCAGTCCCTCATCAGTCACGCCTGCCGGAATCAACTCCAAATCTTCCGCATTCTTGATGAAATAAATCCATTTATCTGTCAGCGTCTGCAATTCATCTTCGGTCTTGTCAAACTTGGGCAGTTCTATGAAAGTAAATTCCAAATCTTTTAGTTTGTGTTCGTGCGTGTCCGCATCCAATATTAAATGTCTGGATAAATAGTGGTGGTTCTGCAAATACTCAAAATCGAGAATCCCGATAAAGATGACAGGTTTGAGTTGGTGGTAATTTTCGCCCGCGTCCAGTTGGGCGGCATAGCTTTTCGCACCGTAATACACAATGCGTTTGTCAAGCCCGGTACGGTCGGTGACCTGCATTTCCACGATATAAAAATTACCCTGATGGTCTTTGGCTCTCACATCCAGAATGGTGGTTTTGGAGCCAGCCATGCGGGGTAGCTGATAGGGATTGAGGATTTCCACCCAGACAATCCGCTTGTAGCCTTCTAACTTTAAAATAGCATTTAGAAAAGAAATGAGGATTTCTGTCCGGGTTTCGTTACCGAATATTTTTCGGAAAGCAATGTCGTTTTTAATATCGGCAAATTGCATAAGGGTCTGTTTTGTCAGTGTTTCGTTGGGTGAAGTGTCTATGAGTGATGTTTTCGCACTTGCCACTAACGAGCAGGGCTTTGTGCAGGTTGGGAAATAGAATTCTGTCTGATCGGAACCGCTGCTGATTGAAAAAATGATGATGAAAATAAGTACAAAAGCCGATGGATATTCGTCCGCCGAAACTGAAGCTGATAATGAGCTACAGCCGATGTTCCAACGTCCTGCCTCAATAACCTCAAGCCCCATGTTACAAGCAGGTTTTCTTCTGGCATCAAATCGTGTCAAGCAATGTTTTAATGTCGCTATCAGTCTCTAAAATACATTCATCAATCGCTAAGAAGCTAAGTAGGTTAATCGGTTTATCTGCTTTAGCTGCCGCATATAGTTTGTGATGTCCGTCCAAAATGTAATGAGCCAAACACCAATGTCCAACAAATTCTGGTTGCTCCTCGTTATTCCAAACTGCTGGGGCTTTAATATCAAGAACAGTCAAACAAATTGCTGTGGGTATTGTCCCTTTAGAAATTTCATTATCATAATATTCAAGTCTTGTTTTGTCCAACCAAGTCTGAGGAAACATGGGAATTATAAATTCAAATACTTTTTCATTTTCCTTTATGTTTTGGTCTGTCCCACGGTAATAAGGCACTTTAGGATTATAAGGTATACCATAAAAACTGTCAAGTCCCCAAAGTTCAATTTGTTCTTTTGTGAAATAGTCATTTTCCTTGCCAAGCTCTACAAGCTTTGGATAAATTGTCAACAGAAGGATTTTGTATTTACCATTAGGAATAATTGTCGAAACAGATTTTACAACTTCTTTTTCTAAACTTTTTAGACCTTCATTTAATTGTTCAATGGTCTCCTTTGGCTGTACACTTTGATTTGCTCCTTCCAATCTCTCAAAATAGAAACTACAAGTCCCGCAAATATTACCTATTTCATATGCAGGTTTCCCTTCAATTGAAATTAGTCTGTGCCATACTTCCCAATTTCCACCGCCTTTTTTGTCAAAGGAAACAATGGTCTGTGAATTTTGAATTTCTATATCGTCTTGTCCTTGTAAACGTGTCATTCTAAACTTGCCTGTAACTCCTATATTGCCGCAATCCTTCCAACCGGAAGTTGCGCCAATCAACCAAATATAGCCGCATTGACGCAACTTGACAAACGATGGGTTTTGGCTTTCCAAAAGATACTATTTTTGCCGGCCCGTATTGGAATATCCGCTGCTGCTGAGTTGCCTGAACAGCTCCTTCGCTTTTGCCAAACCCGCCCCGCCATTCAGGTCGAAGCACCAGAACGTTTCCAAGTCGCCGGTGTGGATGCCGTTGTTCTGCAAGTCGCCCTGCGACTTGTACTCGGCCGTCACCCAGTCGGCCACAATCATGTAGCTGAGCAGGTTTTGGTGTCCGAACCTGGCAATGCGGCTGACGGCAAACGTGGGTGTGCCTTTCAGGATGCGGGTTTCGGGGTAGCCTTTCAGTCCGGCAAAACTGAAATCCTGCTTCGCTCCCAGTTCTTTCCCCGCCAGCACCACCGGTTTTTTAGCCCCATTGTAGCGTTGCACGGCCCTCAGGGCCATGAGTGTCGCGGTTTTGTGGTGGCCGTGCTGGCCTGAGTCGGGCAGCATGGTGAGCACGAAATCGTACGCGCCCTTGGCCAAGATGCCGTCCAGTTTCTTTTCAATGAATGGCGCATCCCAGTTTTGCCCGCTCAGGTACGGCTTCGGGTCTTGTGAGTAGTGATCATCCTTCTGGTCGAAAAACAGGTAGTTGCGGATGCCCATGATGCGCCCCGCATTCATCAGTTCCTGCTTGCGGATGGCGGGCAGGTGCGTGCGGCCCGTGGCCGAGTCGGTCAGGTTCAGGCGGTAGTATTCCGAACCCAGTTCCGAGCCGTTGAAGCCGCCCTGCCCGTCGGTGAGCAAGGCCAGGTCAATGGTGCCTTTCAAATCGTGCGC
>JAYWIH010000189.1:0-27607 GCA_043789005.1 Sphingobacteriales bacterium | reverse complement strand
GGGATGCAAAGGTAACAACTTGTTTTCAGGATGCAAGGGGGATCGTGAAAAAAAACTTTCGCCCCGGCTTCCCCCGAAACCCTGAAATATAACCGGGTCGTAAAAGTAAAGGTTAAGTATTTAGTACGCAATTTTTTTCTTCAAAAACATCGCATCCCTTGTTATTTACCTGATTTTCAAACGTTTATATATGGGAACGGTACTGCAAGGCTCTCCATACATTATACTTTGGGCTACGGGTTTGAGAATACGCGTGATTTCGACGTAAGCACTTACTGGAATTGGCACATCCCCGCATCCCTTGACAACCACTTTTGCATCCTTATATGGTTGAAGATTGATTTTTGCCAATGCCTTTCGAAACAATTCTTTTTCCAAGTCATTTCTGTCTCCGAATACAACGCTGCTGGCAAATGGCTCCAAATATGCAGCCAGCAACATATATGCCCACACGGGGACAACAGCATCCACAGAACAAGTAATGGCAACATTGGTGTTTCTGTATTTATCCCAATCGTTACCTTTCAAGAATTCCCTGAACTCCTTCTCCTTCAAAACAAAGCCTCCAAACAAGTTGTCTTTTATGTCGTAGACAGCGCAGGCCTCCGCAGGCAAAAAATCTTTTAAGTCTAAGGTAACGAGTCCGCTGCCAGCGATTCGGTTTATAACCTGTGTTTCCATAATGATTGTGGTTTCGATTCAACAATACCTCAAAAACTCTTTTAAATAAAATGGCTCGAAGGTTTGGACATTTTCAAAGATACTATTTTGAAAGCGGTTCCATGCCAACTGGCCCAAAAAGCGCGCCGAAGGATTATACTGCTTCAAAAATACCGAACCGATCCGAGTGACCAGTTTGTTTTCACATTTGGCAGCACCGTCCCCCATAAAAACCATTTTCTTGCCAACAAGTATGTCAGAGAAAGAGTTTTGGTCTATTATAATGGCAGCAACTGGTGCAATCGCGTTTAAATCTTGGTCGTAAACAGCGCAGAATACTTCCATGCGCCGGGCATCAATCACCGGACAAAGGTAGTGGTCGCCATCAGGGTAAAAGTCTTTTACTCCAAACGCCATTATTTCCAATGTATCAATGGCTATCAGGGGTTTGCCCAAGGCATAACACAAGCCTTTGGCCGTTGCAACGCCCACGCGCAAGCCCGTGTAAGAACCCGGACCCTTGGAAACGGCAACAGCCTGCAAGTCTTGCGGAGACAATCCGCTGTTGCGGATTGTCTGTTCGATGGCAACGGTCAAGGAATGGGAAGCAGTTCTTTCAGCGAAAAACTCTGATAGAGCCAGCAGTTTTCCGGCTTGGTGCAGCGCGATGGAAGATGATTTTGTGGAGGTGTCTATGCTTAGAATCAACATGGATTGGCGGCTATGCTGCTCGTTGCTTAAGGCTGTGGTAATGGTATACCGGGAAAATACTCTGGTTTTGCGCGGCAGAAACCGTGATGCCAAAAAAAAGGAAGGCCACACCGGAGCAGGTGTGGCCTTCAAGGCTCCCGAAGCTGGGCTCGAACCAGCGACCCTCTGATTAACAGTCAGATGCTCTAACCGGCTGAGCTATTCGGGACTGTTTAGGCTGCAAAAGTAGCACAAGATTTCGTATCTGCCAATGTATTTGTGCGAAAATGTCAAAAAACCATATCTTTACTTGCAAGTAAAATGCTGCCCTATCAATTTACAGGAATGTTTTGTTAGCGGACAACCGGGTGGTTGCACATCTGGGTTATTTTCGGCGTCCGAATTTTGGTTTTTCAGGCACTGCGGTGTCGTTTTATAAGCTGCAACAACCTGTTTCCGGTTTTTATCCGTGGTTTTGAAATGCCGCATCGGCCGATTTCAGGTGTTATAACTTTCCTTCCGAAAATTGCTTTTCCCTCAAAACTTGAACCCACTCTATTATGAACCTACGCTTGTATGTGATCGGATTGTTCTTGGCTTCGCTGCTGGGCGGCATCGTGGCAATTGTCGGCTACAAACTGTTGATGCCCGACAGAAACTACGAATCCATCGAACAAAGACAAGGCCAAGGTTTTACTCAGCGGGTTGCCAACTACAAGCCCGACACGGCCATTCCATCGGTTCCCTTGAATTTCACGTATGCGGCCGAACAAGTGCGGCCGGCAGTGGTGCATATCAAAACCCGATACAGTGGGCAAGTGGCAGCCCAACCGAACCCGCATAACGAAAAGCCGGAATCTGACGACTGGTTTCGTGGCTTCCATGATTTTGAGAACCCGTTCAAGGGCGATATTCCGCGCGAATCAGCGGGTTCGGGGGTGATTATCTCAATAGATGGCTATATCGTAACCAACAACCACGTGATTGAAAACGCTTCGGAGATAGAGGTTATCCTGAACGATAAGCGCAGTTACGCCGCAACAATCGTCGGCACAGACCCAACAACCGACTTGGCTTTGCTCAAAATAGACGAACGCGGGCTTCCGTTTGTCCGTTACGGCGACTCCGACCGTTTGCAAATCGGCGAATGGGTGCTGGCAGTCGGCAATCCTTTTGATCTTACCTCCACGGTCACCGCCGGAATTGTGAGTGCTAAAGGAAGAAACATCAATATTCTGAAAACCAAGGACAATCTGCAAGTTGAATCGTTCATCCAGACTGATGCGGCCGTGAATCCGGGCAACAGCGGCGGCGCACTGGTGAACCTGCGCGGCGAACTGGTGGGCATCAACACGGCAATCGCTACCAAGACGGGTGTTTCGGAAGGCTATTCGTTTTCGGTACCCGTTGTTTTGGCCAAAAAAGTAATGGACGACCTGCTGCGTTATGGTGCGGTGCAACGCGGGTTGCTGGGTGTGACCATTGTGGATATTGATGCGAAAAAAGCGCAGGAAAACGGTTTGGATAAAGTGAAAGGGGTGTGGGTGGAGCGGATTAACGAAAACAGCGCAGCCCAATATGCCGGTATCAAAGCCGATGATGTGATTATCAGTATTGATAACCAGCCCGTAAACTCAACCGCCGAATTGCAAAGCATTGTTGCCATTTTCCGGCCTGGCGACCGAATGAACGTGCAGATTGAGCGGAACGGAGAACCGCAGAAAATCTGGGTCACGTTGCGCAACACCGAAGGCAACACTTATCTTCCCAAATTGAAAACCGAAAAAACCCTCAATATTTTCGGGGCAGACATGATACCGATCAATGCCCAAGAGAAAAAGAGGCTACAGCTTGCCAATGGCGTAAAAATTGTGCGCATATCTGAGGGGCGCATAAAGACTGCGGGCATCAAGGTGGGTTTCATCGTTACCCGGCTCGACGACAAATTAGTCGGTTCGGCGGAGGAAATCTTCACGATCATCAACACCAGCCGCCGCGCCATTGTGGTTAGCGGCGTGTTTAGCGATGGCATCAAAGGCTACCATGCCATAGCACCATAACGCGCAGGTTTGGCACTTTTGAAAGATACTATTTTATGCAGACTCCCCGGATGGCTTTTTATCCGGGGAGTTTTGTATTTTCGGGCAGCCAACAACGCGGGTCAGGCCAGTCATTCTTTTCGGTTCGCTTTTCCTGCCGACTTCAAATCCGTGACCGCCGGATAAAATAGTATCGTTGGAAAACCCCAAACCCCTTACCTTCCATTTATGCAGCATTTGCTTCAAACGCTCCACATACAGCCGCACAACCCGGCCTACACAACCGGAACCCAGTGGGGAAACATTGACATTGACCGGCAAAAGCCCGTCCGCTCGCCCGTGGATGGCAAGCCAATCGCTTCGGTACAATGGGCTACTGCCGATGAATACGAAACAATGATGCATAAGGCACAGGACGCATTTCTTGTCTGGCGGCAAATGACGGCTCCCAAACGCGGCGAAATCGTGCGGCAAATCGGCGATGAATTGCGCAGGCAAAAAGCCGATTTGGGCAGGCTGATAAGTCACGAAATGGGCAAGATATACCAGGAAGGGTTGGGCGAAGTGCAGGAAATGATTGACATCTGCGATTTTGCCGTCGGCCTTTCGCGCCAGTTATACGGCCTCACCATGCACTCCGAACGGCCACAGCACCGGATGTATGAGCAATACCACCCGCTGGGGGTTGTGGGCATTATCTCGGCGTTCAACTTTCCGGTGGCGGTTTGGGCTTGGAATTCAATGCTGGCCGCCGTTTGCGGCAATGTATGCGTGTGGAAACCGTCCGAAAAAACGCCATTGAGTGCCGTTGCCTGCCAGCAAATCATTGCCAAAGTACTGAAAGACAATAACTTGCCAGAGGGCATTTTCAACCTCATACTCGGCGGTGCCGACATTGGGCAGCGCATGGCCGAAGACACGCGGATTGCGTTGGTTTCGGCTACCGGCTCGGTGCGCATGGGGAGGCACGTGGCTCAAGCGGTTGCCAAACGGCTGGGCAAATCTCTCTTGGAACTGGGCGGCAACAATGCCGTTATCATTACGCCAAATGCAGACTTAAACATGGCAATCCGGGCGGTGGCTTTCGGGGCGGTGGGCACTTGCGGCCAACGCTGCACCAGCACCCGGCGCATTTTTGTGCACGAATCCATCTACCAAACCGTTGTGGACCGCTTGGTCGCCATTTACCGGAAACTTCCCATCGGCAATCCGCTGGAAGATGGCATTCTGGTTGGGCCGCTCATTGACCGGCAGGCGGTTGAAAACTTCACGCAGGCGCTGGCTGAGGTGCAAAAGCTGGGTGGCAAACTGCTGGTGGGCGGCGAAGTATTGTCGGGAGGGGATTTTTCGTCGGGCAACTACGTTACACCGGCCATTGTGGAGGCACGCAACGAGTTTTCCATTGTGCAGGAAGAAACCTTCGCTCCTATATTATATGTAATCCGTTATGAAGGCGGTGTCGAGAATGCCATTGCCCAGCAAAACTACGTGCGGCAGGGATTATCGTCGTCCATCTTCTCATTGAATATGCGCGAGGTCGAAACGTTTCTTTCCTGCGCCGGTTCCGATTGCGGCATTGCCAATGCCAACATCGGCACTTCGGGGGCGGAAATAGGCGGGGCTTTCGGAGGCGAAAAGGAAACCGGCGGCGGACGCGAGTCGGGTTCGGATGCGTGGAAAGCTTATATGCGCCGCCAAACAAACACCCTCAACTACGGCAGCGAACTGCCACTGGCACAAGGGATTACGTTTGACGTGTGAAAAACTTCCGGCGAAATCCGTTTTCGGGGCCTAGAAATAGTATGTTTCAAAATCACGAAACCCCAACCTTTTCCTCAAATGGAAAACTCGGCTGACAGCCAGCAACTTATGATTGGCGAACCTTATTGTAATTTTCAAGCATTAAACGTTACTTAATCTATAAGAACATTCTCGGTAGTTTGCAGCAACTTATTGAAAATCAGTTACTTGATTAAAAATTCGTTTGCTCAACTGTATCCTTAACCCTGTAATGATTTAGCGGAAATTACACTTTGCGTTTGATACCGAATAGCCTACCTTGTACACGTTTTTAAACTGATTTGTACAAAAACACTTTTATCATGGCTGAAACTACACCAAGGTTCAATACTATCATGCTGATTGACGATAATGAAATTGATAACCTCATTAATCAGAAAATCATCGAGTCGGCAGGCATTGCCAAGCACATTTTCACCCATACGGGCGGTAAAAGTGCCATTGAGTTCCTGAAAAACATGGAAAAGATAGCCGCCGTCACCAATAACGTGACGTTGCCCGAACTGGTTTTTCTGGACATTGATATGCCGCTCATGGATGGATTCCAATTTTTGGATGAGTTCGAGAAACTTTCAAGGGACACCAAGGACTATTGCAAGATAATCATGCTCACCTCCTCCATCAATCCGCAGGACATGAGCAAGTCCAAGAAATACGACTACGTGAAAAAATACGTGAACAAGCCGCTCACGCAGGACAGCCTGAAAAAACTGGGCATCTGAAAATAGTATCTTTTAAAAAGTTGAAACCCGCCCATTGATTTGGGCGGGTTTTTTGTTTACCGGAGCAAAAAAAGCCCCCTTTTTTGGAGGGGGCCGGAAGGCAGGCTTGCGGTTTCCTAACTCGAAAGCCGGGTCACGAAATTCTCATCCATCTTGACCAAATGCACGACCGTGAAACCTTTGATGGGCGTTTTTTGCAGTTTATCTATCAACGTGCGGATTTTTGCGGCCTTGCCGTTCTTGCTGTCGTAAAGTGATGTTTTCATAATTTTGGTAAAAATCAGCATATGCTCGCATTCGTCCTTGCCCATGATGCGGATTTGGCGTTGGATGCTGTTGAGCAACTGGCTGAACAATTCAAAATCGCTGAGCAGGCAATATTGCAAAGCCAGCAGCAGTTTCACCTCCAAGTGCGCCAACGGGTATTTTTTCAGGCTCATTTCGTTGAGCAGGTTGTTGAGCCAGCGTGCCGCCTCATCGTGTTTCTTGGCGTAATAACAGCCTACCGCGCGGTAAATCACGTACACGGTGTATTTTGGCAAATCGTAGGCATCAGCTTCGTAATCTTGAAACAGGCCTTCGTTTTCCTCATACATCAACTGTTCGGTATCCATGCGGATGTGGCGCTGCACTTTCGTGACCAGGAACTGCGCCGGAAACGTGTACAGGCTGTAATTGGTGAGCAGGGTGCTGGCCGCATCGTTCACCTCGTCAAAGTATTTTTCGGCTTTCTTGTAAACCTTGTAGTGCGTGTAGTATTCAAGTTTAAGGAACTCGAACACCAATTTCAAGTGGTAATACACCGTATCAAGGTTGTATTGCGCAAAAATCTTCTCCACGTTCGTCAGTATGTCCTCAATCGGCTCCTGGTCGTCGTCCACGTTCTCATTGGTTTCCACAAACAGGCGGTGGAAAATGCTCATGCAGTTTTGGTACACATACAACCGGTGCGACTGGTAAAGGCGGCACACGTTTTCCATTTCACGGCTCAAGTAGGTCAGTTCCAGCTTCTCGTTATCGGTACCCGAAAGCGTGTAATTGCCGTATTTCTTGAAATATTCCGACAGCAAATCCTCGGCCTTGTCAATGGCCAGCATATAGGCCACGTGCCGGTTGTAGCTTTGCGAGTACGTGTAAAAATCGGGTGAGTTGATGTGCAGTTTCTTGAGGCTTTTGTAAATGATTGTCAGCTCGTTAGACAAATCATAGTCCAGCAATTCCTTTTCCAGTTTTTTCAGCGTGGCCACGGCAATTGCCCTTTTCTTGGTGAAAAGGATTTCGGTGATGTTGGCCACCTTTTTCAGCAAGTCCGTGCGCGGGCTTTCCATTTGCTGGAGCAAATGCTCTTCTATTTTCTGGTTCAACCGCGACCGCAGCGTATAATACGCATTGGTGTTCACGTCCAGTTGTTCCATTATCTTGCTGTCAGACAACTGTTTCTCGCGCATGAATTTGAGCAGGTACGCCGATTTTTCGGCGTTGCTCGTCATCAGTTGGCTATAGATTGCGTCGTAATCTTCCAGCGACAGTTGCTTGATAATGTTTTTAAGCTTGGCCATGGTGATAGGAGTTGTGTAACACGGATTGTTGTTTGGTGGAAATAGTATCTTCTTGAAAGCCGAAACCCGACCCGGATTTTCCAGTGCTGCGAATAAGTAGTAAAACCTGCCGTAAGGTAAACACGAAACCTATTGTCTTACAAGCATTTACAATAACATTGCTTCAAGTATAGCGTTTTTTTTCATCTTCTGCTACCTGTAAGCCTTTACCCTGATTTGTTTCTGAAAGGTAATGAGTTAATCAGGGTTTGTGCAATTTTCGGTTGCCGGGCGGCGTGTAAGAATTGTTTTTTCCGGCGCGGTTTTCCACCAAACGCAGTACGGTTTTCCAAAAGCACGGCATTCCCTACATTCGCTTTCCGGCTACTGGCAACCTTGCCGGTTACCTCTCCCCGCAATGGGTTTCGTGGATACGGCCGCAAAAATAGCCGCACCGAAACTTTGTTCCGGCGATTGTGGTTCCTTCAGAAACTGGTTTTCTAGCCAGTTTCCATCTTTGGCGTTTTCACCTGCCCGCGCAACCCGCGAGGCAGGTTTTGGTATTTCCAAGGATACTATTTTCAAACACCACCATTTATGTAATCTGCTGATTTTCAATTGACTGAAAAAAACCTGTTGCGTCTTTGTGTCCCATTAGTCCGAAGTTTTTCGCTTTCGCTTTTTTAAATCTCCCCCTAATCCCTTGAAGAACAAAGATTTCCTTCAGCTTTACCGCGCCGATAGTCTGGTGCAAACGCTACTGCAACGCACTGTTTTCGATGCCAAAAATCCGGTTCATCTTCACTTGCGTGGCGTAGTCGGTAGCTTGGATGCTGTATTGGGAGCCGCGTGTTTTCTGGATAGGCCGCGAACACACGTATTTATATTACACGAGAAAGAAGAAGCGGCTTATTTTCTGAACGACTTGCAGAATCTGCTGCCCGACACCGAAATTCTGTTTTTTCCTACCTCGTACCGAAAGCCCTACCAACTTGAGGAAACGGACAACGCCAATGTTTTGCGCCGCGCCGAAGTACTCAATAACCTGGCAAGCCAAAAAAAAATGGGGACTTCCGGACTTTTGATTGTCACTTATCCCGAAGCGTTGTGTGAAAAGGTCATCAGCCAGCAATCATTGGCGCAGAACACGTTCACGGCCAAAATTGGTGAGCGGCTCGACACCAATTTCATTGCCGAGTTTCTGCTCAGCTACGATTTTGAAAAAACGGATTTTGTGTACGAGGCCGGTCAGTTTTCCATCCGGGGCGGCATTGTGGATGTGTTTTCGTTCGCCAACGACTTGCCTTACCGCATCGAATTGTTTGGCGACGACATTGAAAGTATCCGCACCTTCAATCCCGACACGCAACTGTCGGTTGCCAATGCCTCGCAGGTTTCGATTGTGCCCAACATCCAAAGCAAAATCGTCCTCGAATCGCGCGAAACCTTTCTGGGATTCCTGCCGAATGACGCAACCATCTGGGCAAAAGACGTGGATCTGACGTTGGAAACAATTCAGAACAGCTTTGACAAAGCCGAGCAGACCTACGAGGCTACCGAACTCAAAATATTATCGAAGCCCGAGGAATTGCTTGACACGCGGCGCAATTTCCTCAAGGAACTCAAGCAGCACACCGTGGTTGAGTTTGGAAAGCGGTTTTATTTCAAGGATGCCGAAAAAATGGAATATCCATCGGCTGCGCAGCCATCCTTCAACAAGGACTTTAACTTGCTGGCTACCAACCTGCAAGACAACCTCACGCACGGCTACGTGAATATAATCGCTGCCGACTCGATACGGCAGCAGGAACGACTGAACACGATTTTCGAGGAAATAAACCCGTTCATCAAATTCCAGTTATTGACAGCCTCGTTCCGGGCGGGCTTTGTGGATCAAAACCTTAAAATAGCCTGCTACACCGACCACCAGATTTTCGACCGCTTTCACCGCTACAAGGCCCGCGAACGTTTTTCCAAGTCCAAAGCCATGACGCTCAGGGAATTGCGTACGCTGCAACCCGGCGATTACGTAACACACATTGACTACGGCGTGGGGCGATTTGCCGGATTGGAAAAAGTGGAGGTCAACGGCAGCCTGCAAGAAGCAATCCGGCTGGTTTTCCGCGATGATGACTTGCTGTACGTCAGCATTTATTCCTTGCATAAAATCGCCAAATACGCGGGCAAGGACGGCACGCCGCCCACCATGAGCAAACTCGGCTCGCCCGATTGGGAAAACAAAAAGTCGCGCATCAAGAAGCAGGTTAAGGACATTGCCAAAGACCTGATTAACCTGTATGCCAAACGCAAGGCCGCGCCGGGTTTCGCCTTTTCGAAAGATAGTATTTTGCAGATCGAACTCGAATCGTCCTTTATATATGAAGACACGCCCGATCAGGCAAAATCCACGGCCGATGTGAAGCGCGACATGGAACAGTCGCACCCGATGGATCGGCTGGTATGCGGCGATGTGGGTTTTGGCAAGACGGAAGTAGCTATCAGGGCGGCCTTCAAAGCCGTGACCGATGGCAAGCAAGTGGCCGTATTGGTGCCGACAACCGTACTGGCCATGCAGCATTTCAAGACTTTCCGGGAACGGCTGGAGCAATTTCCGGTGCGCGTGGAATACGTGAACCGCTTCAAAAGCACGCAGCAAATCAAGGAGACGCTGCAAAAAGTGGCCGATGGCGACATAAATATCCTGATTGGCACGCACCGGATTGTGAGCAAGGATGTGCAATTCAAGAACCTCGGCCTGCTCATTATTGATGAGGAACAAAAATTCGGCGTGAAAACCAAAGACCGGCTCAAGGAAATGCGCGTCAATGTGGATGTGCTCACGCTGACGGCCACTCCGATTCCGCGCACCTTGCATTTTTCGCTGATGGGTGCGCGCGATTTGTCCATCATTGCCACGCCGCCGCCCAACCGCCAAGCCGTGACTACTGAAGTACACGCGTTTGGCGAAGAGGTGATCCGCGATGCCATCAGCGAGGAAATCAGGCGGGGCGGACAGGTTTTTTTCGTCCACAACCGCATCGGCGACATCATGGGGCTTGCCGACATGGTGCTTCGGCTCGTGCCCGATGCCCGGATTGGCATGGCGCACGGACAAATGGAAGGCAGCCGTTTGGAAAAAACAATGCTCAAATTCATTGATGGTGAATACGACGTGCTGATTTCGACCAATATAATAGAGTCGGGTTTGGATATCCCGAACGCCAACACCATTATTATTAACAGGGCGCACCAGTTTGGCCTTGCTGATTTGCACCAGATGCGCGGCCGCGTGGGGCGCAGCAACCGCAAGGCATATTGTTATTTGCTCACGCCGCCACCCACAACGCTAAGCACCGATTCGCGGAAACGGCTACACACGTTGGAGGAGTTTTCGGATCTGGGCGACGGTTTCAAGATTGCCATGCGCGACTTGGACATCCGCGGAGCCGGAAACCTGCTGGGAGCCGAACAAAGCGGATTCATTACCGATTTGGGCTTTGAGACGTACCATAAACTGCTTGACGACGCAATCCGGGAATTGAAGGAAGACGAATTCAAAGAATTGTTTGCGCACGAAATCAACGTGAAGGAACTCGTGGCCGATTGCAGCATCGAAACCGACCTGCCCATCATTATTCCCGAAACCTACGTGCCCAGCATTTCGGAACGGTTGAGCCTCTATTCACAACTTGACAATATAAAGGACGAGCCGGAACTGGAAAACTTCCGCAACGGAATCATTGACCGCTTCGGTGCCATGCCCCGCGAAGTCAAAGACCTCATTGAGATGGTGCGCCTCCGCTGGCTCGCCGAACGGCTTGGTTTTGAAAAACTGACGCTTAAAAGCGGCGGCATGAAAGGCTATTTTGTTCCGGCGGCCAAAGAGGCGTATTACAAATCGGAGGTTTTCGGCGGAATCCTGCAATTTATCCAGCGTAACCCGAAGCGTTGCCGCCTGAAGGAATTAAAGGAAAGGCTGATTTTGATTTTCGACGACATCAAATCCATATCGCAGGCGCAAAAAACCCTATCCGAAATGGAAACAAAAGTTGCCGTGGCCGCGTAAGTTGGCAATGGCAGGTATGTTTGGGCTTTTCGGGACATACTATTTTGGTTGGCGGTCTTGAACTTTGCCAATCCAATGTACACGCCAGCCACAGGAACCCGGTGTTCCGGACAGAATAGTATCTTTTAAAAACCCTAAACCCCGCCAGCCTTGCAAAACACAATCACGTTGCAATCCATGCTGATTTGAAATCGGGGTTTTCTGGTGTTTGCAAACGCACAATTCATCCGCGCCATCCAACAATATCGCCACCTGCTTTTCCGTTTCAAAGGACAATACGGTGCGCTTAAATCTTGTGCATTTGGGGTGCAAACGTGCGTAAGGCACCAAAAACCAAAGGCGGCACGTTTGAATGGAAGAAAAAAACGGCCTTTGCGCATTCGTCCATTGGCAAAGTTTTGCCAGCAAACCATTGCCCTGCGGTAAGCCGCATTATTTTAAAAATCGCTTCCGTTACGAACACAAGCAACTCATAACCAAGCACTTGTTTGGGTTTGGGTTTTTTAAAAGATACTATTTCAAAGGCTTCCGCCGCGTATGCACAGCACTTATCTTGCGCATTTTCCGATTTTATTACATACATTCATTTTCGGCGGCTAATCACTTTATTATCCCGGCAAAACCCCGCAATTTCGTATCAGATAAAAATGCACCCGTTTCCGGTGTCCGGTCGCCGATTTTAGGTTGTTGCTTCTGGCCTCGCAAGGCTGCCGCCGACAACGGACAAACATTGAAAAAATAAGTGTTTATAAATTTTACATCTTAACAAAAACAGGTTTATGAGTAAGCTCTGGCGTTCAGCCACGCACGTTTTGTTGGCAGGTTCGTTGCTGCTGGCATTTACGGCGTGTAAAAAAGACAAGTACCCGACGGCCGCCAATCCGGGCGACGAAAGTACCGCAACCGGTTTGGCCTACAATGACGACGATGGTTTTCAGGTTCCCGACTTCGAAGGCCAGCCCCAAGGCCCGAACTTGGTGTTCGTTGAAGGCGGACGTTTTGTGATGGGTTCCGCCGAGGAAGACCTGACCAACTCGCACGACAACGTGGAAAGAACCGTCAGTGTGCAGTCTTTTTGGATGGACGAGACCGAAATAGCCAACATCCACTGGCTGGAATACTTGCATTACATCCAGAAAGATTCATCGGAAGAATTCTACCAATCCGCCCTGCCCGACACAACCGTGTGGACCAGCGAACTGGCTTTCAATGACTCATACCGCGACCATTATTTGCGTTATCCGGGTTTTCGCTACTATCCGGTGGTGGGTGTGTCTTGGAAACAAGCCGTGGATTACTCGCAGTGGCGCACCGATGTGGTGAACCGCAAACTCGCCGAAGACGCGGGCATTGAGCCGCCAACTGAAAGCGGCGGACGCATTCCTTTGGAATCGGGCGTGGTGCTGCCAAATTATCGCCTGCCTTCCGAAGCAGAGTGGGAATATGCCGCTTACGCCTTGATTGGTGTTCAATATTTGGACGAAAACCAAACCAACAAACGCCTGTACCCGTGGGATGGACACGCGTTGCGCAACCCGTATGGTAAGCAGATGGGTCGTTTCTTGGCCAACTTCAAGCGTGGCCGTGGTGACTATGCCGGTATTGCCGGCAAACTGAACGACGGCGCATTGATTACCGCCCAAGTGTACGACAATCCGCCGAATGATTTTGGCTTGTATAACATGGCCGGTAACGTGAACGAATGGGTATATGATGTGTACCGCCCCAATTCCTATCAGGATTTTGACGATTTGAACCCCTTGCGCCGCAGCGGTTACTTGGACAAAGCCGATAGCTACGACAAGAAAAACAACAACTCCCTGATTGACGACCAAGTACGGGTGTACAAAGGCGGTTCTTGGAAAGATGTTGCCTATTGGTTGTCGCCGGGTACGCGTCGCTACATTGAGGAAGATTCGGCTACGGCCACCATTGGCTTCCGCTGCGCGATGATCAATGCCGGTTCAAACCGCTAATAAAATAGTATGTTTTAAAAAGTAAAAACCCTCCGCATTAGTGCGGAGGGTTTTTACTTTTCGGAAGGTTACTGGCTGTCCGCAGCTACTATTTTTGCCAGCCAATGTCGGTTGTCTGGTTCATGCTATCGGTTCAGCATCCACCCAAACCGACATATATTCCAAGTTTATGGCACCAAACTGGGTCACCAAGGCCACATCGGCCGCATCTCGTCCGTAAGCAATGATGATGCGGTTGCCGCGCGGAGCAGCCTGCGTGGCATCAAAGGCATACCAGCGTTCTCCCACAAATGCCTCGAACCATGCGTGCAAATCCATGGGTTTAAGTTGGTACAGATAACCCACAACCATGCGGGCGGGAATGTTCAGGCTGCGGCACAAGGCAATGCCCAAATGGGCAAAGTCGCGGCACACGCCCACGCGTTGCTGCACCGTTTCAACAGCCGAAGTGTTGGCATTGCTGGTGCCGTACTGGTAGCGGATATGGGTTTGAATCCATTGCCGGATGGCTTCCGCTTGGTCATAGCCCGGCGCTGCCTCGCCCGCTATCTCCACGGCCAAATCGCCGAATTGCTCAACTTGGCAGTAACGGCTCGGTAAAAGGAAAGGCAACACGGCATCGGGCAACAGTTCAACGGGCGTGAAAGGCGCACCCACCATCACATCAATCGCTTCGGCTGTTTCCACTTCCACGGTGGTGCGTATGCGAAACTGACCCGCCGTTGTTACCAGCCGCTGCGCCACGTTTCCGTACATATCCGTGTATTCCGTTACCGGCACCAATGGCTCCAATTCGTACGTTTCGCCGGTAATCCACTGGCTTTCGCCGCTACGGGGGCGCAACATCAGGATCAAAGGTGTCGGCTCCAAGGCTTGGTAAACCAATTCACAGCCTGCGTATAGTTTCATGTTTTTGCGGTTTTATGTGGGCTGCGAGAATAGTATCTTTCAAAAAGCGCAAACCTCCTTGGTCATTTGGGTTTATTATCCACACCATAAGCCGCCATTTACTGCGCCACGGCCAAGCAGGCAATACTGACATCCTTGCATTTTGCCCTTAGCAGTGCGTCGGCGCATGCTTCCAACGTGGCTCCGGTAGTGACCACATCATCCACAAGCAATATTCTTTTGTTGGCAACGAGTTCCTGATCGGCCACGTCAAAGATGCGCTTGGTGTTTTCATGGCGTTCCATCCTTCCCAGTTTGGTTTGTGTGCGGTTGGCGGTGTTGCGCCGCAACGCACCCGGACTCCATGCTATTTCCAAGGCTTCCGAAAGTCCCCGCGCAATGGGGTCGCATTGGTTGTATCCGCGTTTTTTCAGTTTGGCCGGGTGCAGCGGAACGGGGACAATCAAATCCATCTCATGCTGCAAGTTCCATTTTTTCAGCTCCAAGCCGTACCAATGCGCCAGTAGCTGCCCCATTTCCTGCTTGCCATTGTATTTCAACTCGTGCAATGCGTTTTGCACCCGCCCGCCTTTGGTGAATTTCAGGTACGCCCAAGCATATTTCACCGGAACTTTACCCACAAAACGCCGACTCAGCGGATTGTCGGGCTGGTGGTGGTAATTGGCGAAGGGCAGGTTATGGCGGCAATGCAAGCACAGGTTTTTCTCGCCCTTAACCAAACTCCCGCTGCACATGAGGCAGCAATCAGGAAAGATCAGGTGGGCGAAATCGTTGAAAAGGCTCATGGTTGTGAAAGTTTTACCGGATGCAAACGGTTCTGCATCTGCCCAATGTTTTCCATACGTAAAATACCATTACATTCTGTAAATTCGCAATGCGATTTGTCCGGTGATATTACACTCGGAAAAACCCCGGGTTTGCTTTTCCGGAATGATTCTCGACTGTATTTGCCGGGAATAATCGGCAGACGGCTTTTTTTTACACGCAACAGACGAATGGAAAACTTGATTGAACACCAATGGGATCAATTGCTGGACAGGCTTGAAGCCACGGTTGGCAAACGCCCGGCTGATTTGAATGGCGTGCTTTTTTTGATTGGCGTACAGGAATTGGGCAAAGGCACACTCACATTCACCAAAGAGCAAAAGCAAGACCTGATGCACATTGGCATTTGCAAGGTGCTCAGTTTGGCTGGCTATTATGAACTGGAAACCGTGGATGCGGACGGCTGGCCGCATTGGCGGATCCTGAAAAAGCCCCACTTCACTGATTTGGCTGCCCAAGAGCAAATGCTGAAGGAAAGCGTGGTGCATTATTTTGCCACTGAAATCGGTATATGACCCGTTTGCAAAATTGCAATGCTTTTTTCGGGTACATGGCCGCCACATTCCCGATTCCAAAATAGTATCCCCGCAACATGAGAAACCTGCTTTATATCTTTGTTTTTTTCGGGTGCATTGCTGGTTGCGACCCGCCACAAGAGTCGCTGCAACTGAAACCCGCCAAAGGTGGCCGGTTCTACGGCGGCATCCTGCGTTTCAGCCAAACCGAATACATACAGTCGCTGTTTCCGCCCGCCCTGACCGAAGCCGTTTCGGCCCGCGTGGCTGCCAACATTTACGAAGGCCTGTTTTGTTTCGATTCAAAGGATTTGGTGCCAAAGCCTTGCTTGGTGGAAAGTTATGAAACGAACCAAGACAGTTCGATTTACACTTTCCAATTGAAAAAAGGGATTTTTTTTCATGATGATGCGTGTTTTCCCGGTGGAAAAGGCCGCGAGCTAACAACTGCCGACATCCGGTTTTGCTTTACGCAACTATGTTCGCAAACCGACGGCAACCAGGGCTTTGTGCTTTTCAAGGATATTCTTAAGGGGGCCAACCGTTATCATGAGGCATCGGGCGGCGGCAAACCACCCAGTTTTCCGCTGGCCGGTTTCGAATCCATTGACGATTACCGGTTCCGGTTGGTTTTGGAAAGGCCGTTTCCACAGTTGCCCATGCAATTGGCCCGGCCTTTCGGGTTCATTTACCCGGTGGAGGCGCTACGCAAATACGGAACTATCCGCCCGAAAGCCGTGGGAACGGGTCCGTTTTATTTGGCCGCGGTGGAACGCGAAATCTCAATCGAACTGAAACGCAATCCCCACTACCACCGCCGAGACCAATTCGGCAACCAACTTCCGCTCTTGGATGGTATCAGCGTACAATTCATTCCCGACAAAAGTTCGGAACTGGCCGAATTCAGACAAGAGCGTTTGCAGATGATGTATCACCTGCCAACCGCCCAATTTCTGGAAATCTTGAAAAGCACGCAAAACCAGTCAGGCGACGAATGGAAAAATGTGGTGCTGAAAAAAGAGCCGGAAATGACCACCCATTTTCTGGCCTTTAACCTGCAAAATCCGTTTTTCAGGAATCTGGCTGTCCGCCGTGCTTTTGCCCGTTCCATTGACAAGAGCATCATTTTGGGTACCGTTTTGCGGGGCGAAGGCATGGCTCCGGCCACCCAAGGCCTGACACCGCCCTTGTTTAAGAATTACCCCACCAGTACGCTGGTCAGCGAGCGGGGATTTGCCGACAGTGCGCCGGTGACGGAACCGATGAAAATGCCCTCCGGAGAAAAAATCACGTTGTCGTTCTATGCCGATGGGTCGCGCAATACGCTGGTTGCGGTTTCAATAATCGAGCAAATCAAAGCAACGCTGGGGCTGGATATTGATTTGGAGCCGCTGTCGCTGGCAAAATTTCACGACCGGCTCTTGTCAGGCAAGTTTTCAATGGCACTTATGAGCAAAACCGCTGATACTCCTTCTCCTTTCAGTTTTTTGGAAATGGCGTATGGCAAAAATAGTATCTCCAACGGAGGCAAAACCTCCCCGAATTTTTTGCATTACAAGAATCCGCTTTTCGATAGTGCCTATAGTGCGGCAATATCGGCAACGCTACCGGCCGTAGCCAGCAAGTCGTTGCTGAAAGCCGAGCAAATCTTGCTTGATGATGCAGCGGTTGTGCCTCTTTGGTATGACGAGGGCTATTATCTGCTTAGGAAAAACGCGAAAAACATTGTCATCAACCGCATGGCCCTGCTCGATTTCTCCAACGTCTATTTCGTTCCGGACGGAAAACCGGCAGTGGCAGTTCCCCGTTAGCGGATTTGCGTAACGAAATTTGCAAAAGGCCGCCCGAATTGGGCGGCCTTTTTTTGTCACGTTTGATTTTCACCGCAAAATCAACTAACTTTTCTTTCCATTCGTTTTCCTTATCATAAACACTGCCATAAAATAGTATCTTTTGAAAAGGCGAAAGTCCCGCATTGAGCGGGAGCCAAACCCGCTCTTGCAACCAGTTCCGAATCAGCCCTTAAAATTCAAAACCGTCATGTCCTCTTTCAATATCCTGCTTCAGAAACTGACTGAATACAAACGCAAGTATTACCGCAACCTGCTGGTTCGCGGGGTGTTGCTGAGTGGTGCGCTGGTGTTTTCGGCCTTCCTGTTTGTGAACACTTTGGAATTTTTCGGGCGGTTCAATCCGGCAGTGCGGGCGGTACTGCTGTTTTCGTTTGTCGGGCTGGCGGGTTACGTGCTTTTCCGGTACGTTGCGGATCCGGTTCTCAAACTCAACAACCTCGGCAAACCGATGAGCAACGAGATGGCCGCCCGCCAGATTGGCCAGTATTTTGCCAATGTGGATGACAAACTGCTGAACACCTTGCAGTTGCACCACCTCAGCACTTCGCAAAACGAACTGCTTTTGGCCAGCATTGAGCAGCGTACCCGGCAACTGACTGTCATTCCGTTTTCGGAAGCGGTTGACTTGCGCGAAAACCGCAAATACCTGAAATACGCCATCCCGCCGTTGTTGGCTATTTTACTGATTGCCATTCGTTTTCCCGACTTCTTTGCTGAAAGTTCCGCTCGGATTGTAAATTTCCAGAAGGAATATGTACCCGAAGCTCCCTTTGCGTTTGAATTGCAGAATCCCAGCCTGACGGTTTTCAAAAACGAGGATTTGACCGTGAAACTGCATCTGGGCGGAAGGTCGCTTCCCGAAACGGTGTATCTGACTGTTGATGGCCGCCGCCAAAAAATGACCGCCGACGATGCCCGCAATTTTTCGTTTACGTTCAATAAGGTACAGAAACCGTTCGGTTTTGCGTTTGAGGCAGCCGGATTCCAATCCAACGGATACGCGGTAAGTTTGCTTTCGCGCCCCAGTCTGGCGGTATTTTCGGCCTATCTGGACTATCCGGCTTACTTGAACCGGACGGACGAAGCGTTGGGCAATGTCGGCAATTTGCTGGTTCCCGAAGGCACGCAAATCCGCTGGGAATTTCGTTCGCTGGATGCCGACAGCCTGCTGGTCAGGTTTGGCAGCCAACCAATTCCCGTGGTTGCGCAAAAAGTGCGCAGCGATATTTTCCAATTTGCCAAGAAGGCTTCAAAGTCCGAGAGCTACCAAGTTCGGTTGAAAAACCAATTTGGCTACAACAAAGAGGAGATCAATTACTTTCTGGATGTGATGCCCGATCAGTTTCCAAAAGTAACACTGGAAAGTTTCAAGGACACCGCGCTGTTCAATTATCTGGTTTTTGGCGGCAGTGTTTCCGATGACCATGGTTTTTCCAAACTGGCAATTGTGTACAACATCATCCCCACCGATGAGGAAAGCCGCACCCAGCGCAGCGGCACGATTCCGCTGGCATTGCAACCCGGCCAAACAATCCAGAATTATTACCACCAATGGTCATTGGAAAACCTAAAACTCACGCCAGGCGACAAAGTGCAATACTACGTGCAGGTGTGGGACAATGATGGGGTGAATGGCGCAAAATCAAGCAAATCTGCGGTGTTTACCTTTGCCATCCCGTCGGAAAAGGAACTGGATGACAACACGGAACAGCACGCCAAACAGACGGGTAGCAAAATCAGCAGCGCGGTGAGTAAGGCTGAAAAACTGAAACGCGAATTGAACGCGTTGGAAAACCGGTTGAAAGCCAAGAAAAACTTGGATTACCAAGACAAAAAACAAGTGGAGGAAGTGTTGAAAAAACGCTCGGACCTGGAGGATGAGTTGAAAAAACTGCAAAAGGACGTGGAAAGCCTGAACAAACAGCAAAGCCGTTTCTCGCAGTTCAGTCCGCAAATGATGGAAAAAATGGAGCAGTTGCAGAAACTGATGGATAACCTGTTGGATGAGGAAACGAAAAAACTGTACGACGAACTGCAAAAACTGCTGGACACCAACCGCAACAACCCCGACTTGCTTGACAAACTGGGCAAGAAAGAGGAAACGATGGAGAAGGAAATTGAGCGGGCTTTGGAAATGTTCAAGCAGATGCAGTTTGAGCAAAAACTGGAAAAGGAAACCAACGACCTGAAAGAACTTTCGCAGGAGCAGCAGAAACTGGGGGAGAAAACGGAAGAATCGGACAAGAAATCGGACGGGGAACAACAAAAACTGCAAGACGAGCAACAGAAACTGAATGAGAAGTTTGAGCAGCAAAAACAGGACATGAAAGATTTGGAACAGATGGACAAGGCATTGGAACAGCCAAATGGCATGGAGGAGAACGAGCAGCAGGAACAGGAAATCTCGGACAAGCAGAAGCAAAGCTTGGATCAACTGCAAAAGGAACAGAACAAGAAAGCATCGCAAAGCCAAAAAGATGCCGCCCAGAAAATGCAGAAAATGGCCGAGCAAATGGAACAGATGCAGGACGGCATGGAAATGCAGCAAACCCAAGAAAACCTGGACGACCTGCGCGACATATTGGAAAACCTGATAACCCTGTCTTTCAACCAAGAACGGCTTATGAAAGATTTCCGCAGCGTGAATCAAGCCGATCCGCGATTCCAAAAGCTCGCGCAGGAACAATTGAAACTCAAAGACGATGGCAAAATCATTGAAGACAGCCTATATTCACTGGCCAAAAGGGTGTTCCAGATAGAGTCGTTTGTGACGCGCGAAGTGACCGAAATGAAGCAGCACATGGACGAAAGTTCGCGCGGCATCAAGGAACGCCGCCTGAGTGTGGCCACTGGCGAGCAACAATTGGCCATGACATCCATGAACAATTTGGCGTTGATGCTCAACGATGCGTTGAAGCAGATGCAGGAACAACTCGCCAAAGCCAAGGCGGGCAAGGGAAAAAATCCGAAACCGGGCAAAAAACAGAATCTGGGACTGAGCCAATTGCAACAGCAACTGGGGCAGCAAATCCAGCAACTGAAACAAAGCGGAAAATCAGGTCGCGAGCTTTCCGAGCAGTTGGCCAAACTCGCCGCCCAGCAGGAAATGATTCGGCGTGCCTTGCAGCAAATGGAAAAAATGCGCGACGGCAAAGGCGAAAAACCGGGCGGCATGGAAGACCTGATAAAGAAAATGGAGGAAACGGAAAAGGATTTAGTTAATAAGAACCTGTCGCCGGAATTGCAGAATCGCAACCAGGATATTGCCACGCGCCTGCTGGAAGCCGAGAAATCGCAACGTGAACGCGACGAAGACCAACAGCGCAAGGCCGAGCAAGCAAAGGATATCGCCCCTTCCGTTCCGCCCGCGTTTGACCAATACATCAACGCGAAGAAGAAGCAGATTGACCTGCTGAAAACCATTCCGCCCGCGCTGTCGCCGTACTACCGCAAGGAAGTGGATGAGTATTTTGACAAGCTGGGCGGAAAAACGACCGGCGAAAAATAGTATGTTTCAAAAAGCCGAAACCCGGCTTGACATTTTTACATGGTTTGTAAAGCACCATCGAAATTATGACTGGCAGTTATATAAATATTATTCTCGCTTGCCTGTCACTTTTAATCTCGCTACAGATGTAATAAATTCCCTATTTTTGATTGAACTTTGTTTAGAATTGGCTGTACTTTTAGGCGTTGTTTTTGCATTTCCCATTTTGACACAGCGATTTTCAAGAACCAGAAGCAACCTTTTTCCGTTCTAACATACTGATGCTCAAGCAAATTCCTAAAAAAATAACTCCCGATCCTATAGTTGACTCGATTGTAGAATTGAGGTTCACATCTTCCATCCCAAAAGAAGCAATATTGGGTCAATTTTTAAACCTTTTATTGCCGCGCTACCCACAGATACGCAATCATAACATACCAGAAGAAATTAGGCAGAAAGAAGAATTTAGGTATGCCGTTGAGTTAACATTGCTTAATTCATTTTTTTCAGTGGGTATAGGCATTAACGTGATTACATTCAACTGCGTCAACGGATATAAAGGCTGGAGCATCTATTTTGAAGAAATCAAGTACGTTTTAAACTTGATTGGTAATGAGTCGATATTTTCTTCTTTTGAGAGAGTAGGAATCCGATACATCAATTTTTTTAAAAACATCCTAAACATCACCAATTCTCTTGATTTAAACATACAATTTCATGACCAAGAATATTATCAGACACAACAAACGATTTTTGTTACCCAACTTATTAGAAATGGGTTTTCTCACCGCTTGCAAGTAAGCGAAAACGCTGTCTTAAACGGAGTAATCAATGGCTCGCTTGTTGATATAGATACATATACAACGAATGTTCCTGCTGATGTAGGTGATGATTTATATGAATTGATAAAACACACAAGAGAAGAGGAAAAGTCGCTATTTTTTAATTTACTCAAATCCGATTTTGTTGAACAGTTCCATCCAGAATACTAATTTTCCCTTTATGTCAGCGACAACTCTCAATCATCCTCGAGTAAGTTATGATCTTGGCTCACTTTGGGCGGGATTACGTATTGAAGATACTTTTAAACCTCCAACCTTTAACCAAATTGAAACCTCTGCGCCGTCTCAACCATTGCCAAGCTTAGCGTCTAAAAACAAAGTAGAGAAAATAATGGCTTTTGAAGCCCAATTACAACGTGAAGTAGATCGCTACAGTGAGTATACGAAGGGTTTTGAAAATATTGCTTTTTCCAAGACGTTTGATGTTATACATAAAATAGCAAAGATGAGTTATGAAAAAGCATCTCTTGAATTTACGCCTGATAATTCTGTTTTTTTCAAAATCATTTTTCCCAACCAAAAAAAAGCAAACATCGAAATTTATTTCAACCCAACAGGAGGCGAACAGAAAGAAGCATTTTTCCATTGGTATGAAAACAAACAATGCGTAGGAAGTGGTGTAGGAAGTTTGTCGAACGTTATAAACGAGGTTTCCGAAATTGCCAACAATGACATATCCTGACGAACTTCTGCCAAAATCAAGTTATAAAAAATGCATTAACGCAAATGATTTAGTGCTACATACTTGTTACTTGATTCGGCGATCTTTGAAAATACAAGAAGAAACACTTGACAATATTGGTCAAGTACGCATTGATGCTATTTGTGAAATTGGCAATGATGAAGCGTTGTATGGATTATCCCACAATGTGTTAGGTGTTTTCACTAAAGAGCATTTAAAATATAGCGTTCATCACAAGATTAATATAGAATGGGTGTGTTCTGTCGAAGATATTGAACCACTCTCAAATGATAGATTTGAAATATTTGACTCATTTGTACCTTTGTACGTATCTATTCCGAGTATCCACAATAGAGAATTCCCCCACAGACGCGTAATTAAAAATAAGTTGACCGATACGTCTGTTGATGGATATTGTTTAGTTGTGCATAAGCCCAATCTTTACAATTATTGGCATTTTGAATTACAATTTTTGGATTATGAAAATAACCCCATAAAAAAAAGCGGTGCTACTTGGAGAGTAGACGCAGCAAAGAATTTTATCAAAAACATTTTACTTGAATTTGTAAGTATCGAAGCTCCGGTTGATAGTAGTATACCTTCGGAGATTTACAAAAAATAGTATGTTTTAAAAAGCCGAAACCCGGCTTGCCCGAACATATTTAGGCAAGCCGGGTTTCGCGTTTCCGGAAGATACTATTTTACCGGCTACATAGCCGCCGTCTTTTTCAGGTGCTTATCCAGAAACTTTAGCACACCTTCGTAGGCTTTTATTTCGTTTTCCTTTTTTACGAAGCCGTGGCCTTCATCGTCAAAGACAATGTATTCCACCGGCACGTTGCTTTTTTTCACGGCCGCCACAACCTCATCCGATTCCACTTTCAGCACGCGAGGGTCGTTTTTGCCCTGAATCACCAGCAGCGGCTTGGTTATCTTGTTGGCATGAAACAGCGGCGATTTGTTGTACAACGCCACAGAATCTTTTTTCGGGTCGCCCATTTCCTTGTACAGTGCATCTTTAAACGAACCCCACCACGGCGGAATGCTGTTCAGAGTGCGCAACCAGTTGGAAACCCCGAAAATATCCACACCTACTTTGAACTCGTCGGGGGCAAACGCCAGCGCGGCCAAGGTCATATAGCCGCCGTAGCTGCCGCCCATGATTCCGATTTTAGTGGTGTCTATGAATGGCAGGGTTGCCAGGTATTTTTTGGCGGCAATGCAGTCTTTCAGGTCGGCTTCGCCGTGTTTTTTGTCGTCTGCCATAAAAAACGTTTTGCCATAGCCCGAACTTCCCCGGTTATTGACCGCCAGAATCGCGTAGCCATGATTGACCAGATACTGCACCATTGGCGAGTAATTCAGCCGCGTTTGCCCGCCCGGCCCGCCGTGTATCATTAGCATCACGGGGAGTTTCTCGCCCATAACGGCATTTTTGGGCTTATACAGGATGTTTGGCACTTCCATGCCATCATACGAGGCAAACCGCACAACCTCTCCCTCAACCAAATCCGCAGACGCAATCTCCGGATTCATGGCGTTCAGCAGTTCCTTGCTTTGGCCGTTGGCAAAATCATACATATACAAGCTGTTCGGCGATTTGGAACTGCTCACGTAAAAGGCCATTTTCTTTTCCGAATCCGAAATGTTAACACCCGTGATTTCGCCATTGGGGAGCCGGGGAAGCTGCACCAACTGGTTATCAGCGGTGTTCTGGATTTTTATCTCCGTTTTTGCATCGTTGTTAATGCCAATCACGCGGTATTTTCCCGTGCGCGAAAAATACATGTACACAATATCCCACGATTCTTCGGCCACTTTTTCCATTTTTCCCGTTGCCAATTCGTAGCTTTTCACATACGCAAACTCGCTGCCTTCGTCCGTGGTGAAATACAGTTTTTTGTTATCCGGACTAAACGTCTGCGGATTGTTGGCTACCTCGCCGGTGTGCCGCGTAATCAGTTTGGTCTGGCTGGTTTTGGTGTCGTACAGGTAAATGTCGCTGTTGCTGGTGGTGATGCTTTTGGTCAGTGCCAAGTACCGCTTGTCGTCCGAGATGGTTCCGACATCCAAACCCTGTTCGTTTTTATACGCCAGTCTGGAATTGAAACTGGCAATATCCATCTCGTACAAGTCAAAAAACTGCGGGTTGCGTTTGTTGGAAACGTAAAAGAAGCTCTTCCGGTCAAAACTCCAACCTTGAAATTCGGCTTTGGCAACCGTGTCCGGGGTCAGGTTGGTGATTTTTCCATCCGTATCTTTCCGGTATATGTTGGTGATTTCATTTCCGCCGTTATCGCTGGCAAAAAGCAGCCGCTCATCGGCCGGAAAATACGATATGGCATAGGCCGAGTTTATCTTGGATTCGGTCAGTTGCGTGGGCTTTCCGCTCGCAACGGCAACCTCGTAGGCGTTGAAAATGCCAGATTGGTTGCTGGTAAACATGACTTTAGACTCATCAGGCGAAAATGCGCTACCCGTCAGCCTTGTCGTGTTCATGAATTGCGCAATAGTGTATTGCTTGGGGGCTTTTTGCCCGGTTTCAGTGGCGGCCGGTTTCGGCGGGCCGCATTGCCACATGGTTATGGCAGCCAGCAGTATGCCAGCCAAGCCAAGGTGATGTTTACAGATCATACGGGTAGGTTTTTACGTGACTGTTAGTAATAAACGGTAGCCAATGTATCCAAAGATTGGGTCAGGTTTTAGCGGCAAGCCCTTTTTTTTGACTGTCCTTCCAAGCCAGAGCTTGCACGCGCATTATCTGCTGTTTTCGGGACGAAATCCTTTTGCGCCAACAACTTTTTCGTCTATATTTCCGTATCTGCTTGACGATAACCTATCTGCACCAAAAATCATCCTTAGCTTTGCTTGTACATGAAAGACGCAACCCATAGCTTTGACTCAGCACCACTTACGCCCGCGTCAATGGAATCTATTACCATCCAAATACCTTCGTTGGTTGAAAACCTGCGCATCATCGAGAGTTTTATTGACAACGCAAAGGAGGTTTATAACCTTGATGACGATATCTACGGCAACATCCTGATTGCGGTCACCGAGTCGGTTAACAACGCCATCCGGCACGGCAACCACGAAGACCCGACCAAGTGCGTATCGCTTTCCATGCAATTAGCCGAGTCTTCGGTTCGGTTTACGGTTGAGGATCAGGGCGATGGTTTTGATTTTACCCAGCTTCCCGACCCCACCTCGCCTGACAGACTGGAAGAAACCGGCGGTCGGGGCATATTCCTGATGAAGCACCTGTCGGACGAGGTGCATTTTACCGACCATGGCAAATCAGTTGAACTGGTGTTTTACTTCAACTGAGCCACCCGGTTTCGCGTTTAAAAAAGATACTATTTCAAAACCCTCTTTCCCGGAGGGTTTTTTTGTGCCTTTCCCTGCCACATATATCTCCAAACCCTGTCATGGCATAGTGAATTTGTGTGGTTGCCCCGGCTTTTCTCCGTATTTTTGTGGCTTCATCCATTCAATCATGGCCGCCATAGCTTATTTTTCCGAGCAAATTCCTTTCCGGTTTCCCAACAAACGCCGCGTTTCTGCGTGGATTCGTAGTGCAGTTGCGTCTGAAGGATGTGTCTTGGAACAGTTGAACGTTGTTTTTTGCTCGGATGAGTATTTGCTGCAAATGAACCGTGAGTATTTGCTGCATGATTACTTCACTGATATCATCACTTTCAATCAATCGGATTTGCCCCAGCACATTGAGGGCGATATTTTCATAAGTATTGACCGGATTCGTGAAAATGCCGCGATTTATTCCGTTCCTTTTCTCCATGAATTGCACCGCGTCATCATCCACGGGGTGCTGCACTTGGCGGGCTACACCGATGATACCGACGAAAAGAGACGGGAGATGCGGGAAAAAGAAGGCTTTCACTTGGCCCTGCTCAATGTAGCCGTCAACGAGAAATTGTGATTGTTTTAATTCCCACACTCCACGTGGAACATTAAGTATAAATTATGAACCCAATCAACCATAACACTCCACGTGGAACATTAGACAAAATAACGCGATTTCAAATCGTATATAATTGGGCATCTCAGATACGTACGCATCAAGAACGGGGTTTGACAACTAATACGTAATGAAAAATCATGGCAAAAGAAAAAACAAAAAGCGGTATCCCGAAAAACACAAACACGCCATCTCACATAAAGAAACGGCTTTCGATTTCAATGAGACGGTTCATTAAAGGGGATGCAATACGGTTGGACAACATCCAAACCAATACTGTCATGAAGTACATTGCATTGAGTCGCACGGATTTTAGGGAATACTTGGAATATCAATTTGTAAAAGGAATGGCTTGGGAAAATTACGGAACCCATTGGGTGATTGACCACATCGCGCCATTACGATTATTTGACTTGTACAATATTGCCGAGTTGGAAGTGTGTTGGCATTTTCTGAATCTGATGCCTATGTGGAAAGTCGACAACAAATCCAAAGGCGATTCAATGGATTTTGCCAAACTGGAGCTGCTGCGTCGAATCGAATCCGCAGCGTCCAGTCCTGTTTTACGGATTTTACTGGCCCGTGTAGATGAAGAACAAAGGCGCGTAAATCAATACCAGTATCCCCTTGATTTCCTGCGGTTTTACACCAAGGTGAACTACCATAATGGCAGCGATTAAGCGCAAAGAAACCTTTTGACAAGGGATTTGCTTATCAATACGCCGGGTTTGGATGGTTTAAAACATACTATTTTGGCGTTGAAAACAATTTGTCGAATCCGCCCAAACAATCATTTACCCCCCGAAAATATGTTTCCGAAATACGATGTAATTGTAGTGGGAGCCGGCCATGCGGGCTGCGAAGCCGCCGCCGCCGCCGCCAATATGGGTTCCAAAGTGCTGCTGGTCACGATGAATATGCAAACCATTGCCCAAATGTCGTGCAACCCGGCCATGGGTGGCGTGGCAAAAGGACAAATCGTGCGCGAAATTGATGCCTTGGGCGGACAGTCGGGCATTGTCAC
>JAYWIH010000188.1:0-27637 GCA_043789005.1 Sphingobacteriales bacterium | reverse complement strand
CAAAGCGGTTTTGGCTTCCGTTGTTAATTGCGGTGTGTTTACTCGTCCCATGGGACAAAATTATAAAATAATCTAAACTAATTATAATGACCTACTTTTGTTGTTTAAGTTTAATGCTGTCTTTGTTTAAGTAACGGTGATATGAAACAAGAATTGTGTTGTAAATGGGATGTGAGCCGTAAAGTCCCAATTTGTTGAAATATCTTGTCAATTTTGAGCCATCATCAAGTTTCCAAGCATGAAAAAATTCTGCTCCATATTCAAAAGCAGAGTTATAGTAAATGCTATCTTCGGGTAATGTTTTTGCCAGAATGATTTCATCGTCGGGTAATGTTCTGTCAAGTACGACAAAACACTCGTTAAGTGTCTTTGGTATTGGTAAATCATGCACACTTGGTTTCTCTTTTGTCTGCCCGAAAATAGGAGAATGAAAGAATAATGTTATCGTGATGATTAGAAATCTCATAGTCGGTTTATCATGATGGCTATCTTCTAAATATGCGAAAGTTTACTGTATTCTTTGGTTTTGCGTTTTCCATCACAATCCCAACCAATAATAGGGCAGGTGATTTTATTTCGCATTCATAAACCCCCACTTCCGAAATAGTATCTTCCAGAAACACCAAACCCGCCTTCACTACAATCGCCGGTCAGTGCGTTTCCACGGGCTTGAAATTAGTCACGGCCTCGCCCAAGTCATATACTTGCACGGGCAGCAGGTTGCCGAGCAGGCTGCTGCCCGCTGCCGAACGGTAGCCGCCCGCGCAGTGCACCACCACCGGCTTTCCGGTCGGGATGCGGTGGGCGTTTTCGCGCAGGTCGGCGAGTTGGATGGCGAGGGCATTTTCGAAAACCTTGCCTTCCCTCACTTCCGAATCGTTGCGGATATCCACAATGGTGAATGCACCGGGGTCGGCCCTGAACTTGTCCAAGTCCAGAACGGCATCGCGCATTTCGGCGTGGCCTTCCAGCACAAATGCCGCCGCAATGTTGGTTTCGTAGCCGATTTTGGCCGTCTTAGCCATCACTTGCCGCAAGGTTTCCCCGTTTCCGGCAATCAGGTAAAACTTTTCCTCCGGTGCCAGGATGCTGCCCAGCCACGTCTCAAACTTGCCGCCATCCATGAGGTTGATGGAGTTGGCCAGGTGCCCGCATTTATAGGTTTCCTGCGGACGCGTGTCGATTATCATGCAGCCACGATCCAGCCCATCCGCATCGTGCGCTGTTTTCACAACCGGCAGGCGTGGCACTGCGGCAAGGCTGTCCGCAAAACCGGCGGCTCCTTTCTTGTTGAGCATTACATTGTAGCCGAAATACCGGGGCACAAACGGCTGGTCGGCGGTCAGGAATTTCACAAATTCATCCTCATCCATGGGCTGGAGGGCGGGATTGCTGGCTTTTTCCGCGCCGATAGTGCTTTGGCTGGCCGCTTTCAGTGCTTTGCCGCAGAGCGTACCGGCTCCGTGCGCCGGAAAAACCACCACGTCACCGGCCAGTTGCATGAGTTTGTCGCGGGTGCTGCGGTACATCTGGCGTGCCAAATCCTCGCGCTTGGCGGTTTGGTTGCCCACGGTTTCGCGCAGGTCGGGCCGGCCCACATCGCCGATGAAAAGCGTGTCGCCCGTAAAAACCATGCGGTCGCGGCCTTCGTGTTGCAGCACCACCGAAAGGCTGTCGGGCGAGTGGCCGGGCGTGTTCAATGCCCGTAGCGTGACCGTGCCGATCGTGATAGTTTGCCCTTCGTCAAAAGTCTGGTGCGGATAGTCGGCCCCGAGGTGCTGGCTGGCGTAAATCACCGCACCGGTTTTGCGGTGTATTTCCAGGTGCGAACTCACAAAATCGGCGTGCGGGTGCGTCTCGATGACGGCCACAATGCGGGCATTGCGGGTCTCGGCAAAACCGTAATAGGGCTGCGGGTCGCGTGCCGGGTCTATCAGTGCGATTTGGCCTTGGCTCAGCACCGCGTACGAGAAGTGCGACAGTCCCTTGTCTTCAAATTGCGTTACGTTGAATGGTTCGGTTGCCATGGGTTTTTCAAGATGTGGTGTGTTTTCGGGTTTCTTGCGGGAAGAAAAATAGTATCCCCGCTAAAGACGGGGCTTTCAGCTTTTAAAAACGCCAAACCTGCCCGTTTGGACAGAGAACGCTACAACAATTCCCTCATTAAAATATACACGGCCATGGCCAGCAGGAACCAGCCGAAACCGGTTTTCAGCCGGTCGGTGGGAATCAGTTTCGACAAGTAACCGCCGATAAATATGCCGCCGATGGCAATAACCGAAAAACGGATCAGGAAAGCCCAGTCCATGGCGGGCTGGGTGGTCACGTCGCTGGCAAAGCCGATGAGCGAGTTGGCGGCGATGACCAGCAGCGAAGTGCCCACCGCCAGCCGCATGGGCAGCCGCGCAAACAGCACCAGGGCCGGAATAATCATGAAGCCGCCCCCCGCCCCGACAAGCCCGGTGATGATGCCCACCGCCGCGCCCTGTGCCGCAATAAACCCGTAATTGAAACGCGGGGTTCCCGGCTGGCTTTCCACGGCTTCGCGTTTGCCGCGGATCATGGAAAAGGAGGCGGACAGCATCAGCAGCGCGAAAAGCACCATCAGCATCACGCTTTTGGCCAGCACAAAACCGCCCGCCACCAGCACCGGATCGGGTATGGCGTGGACCACAAACCGCCTGACCGCAAACACCGACACCAGCGACGGGAGTGAAAAAACCAAGGCCGTGCGGAAACTGACCAGTCTTTTGCGGGCATAATTGACCGACCCCGCCAGCGACGTGATGCCCACAATGAACAGCGAATAAGCCGTGGCAGCCACCGGACTCAGCCCCACCACATATACCAGCACCGGAACCGTGAGGATGGAGCCGCCACCGCCAAACAAGCCCAGCGAAAGGCCAATCACACCCGCCAGCAGGTATCCCAGAATATCGGTCATGCGGTTGGGTGGAACATAGGTTGTTTGAACCGTTTGTTTTTGTTTTCTCCTGTTTGCCAGAAGGCGGAATGCCGTTGCGGGCGGAGCCAAAATTGCGGCTTTTTCGCGCCCCGGCAAAATAGTATCTTTCCGAAAGGCCAAACCTGCCCGGCTTTCCGCACGATTCGCTACTTTTGTCCGTTATGTCTGCCGTGCCCGGTGTCTGCTGCACAAGGCAAATGCCAATCAAGAATCACCAACCAAACAATCATCCCAATCCATGATTCGCAGAAACCTCCCGGCCATTGCCCAAGCCGCCGCCCTCGTTTTCGGGTTGGCAACCGTCTCCGCAGCCCAATCCGCCGATGCGGCCAAGGCTCCCGAAAACTGGTTCAACCTCGACCCCAAAACCGATAAGGTCAACGGTGTGAGCACCGAAAAAGCCCATAATGAATTGCTGAAAGGCAAAACCGGCAAGCCCGTGGTTGTGGCCGTGATTGATGGCGGTGTGGAGGCCAGCCACGAAGACCTGAAAGCCGTGATGTGGGTGAACCCCAAGGAAATACCCGGCAATGGCGTGGACGACGACAAGAATGGCTACATAGACGATGTACACGGCTGGAATTTCATTGGCGGCAAGGACAGCAGCGTGCATTTCGACAACCTGGAAATGACACGCCTCTACCGCGACCTGAAACCCAAGTTCGGCACTGCCGACAGCACCAAACTTTCGGCGGCGGACAAGAAGGAGTTTGCCCGTTTCCAGAAAATAAAGGCCGCCTACGAATCGGAAGCCATGGAATCGCAGGGCAGTTATACCGGTATCAAGATGTTTAAGGAAGCCTTTGACAAGGTGAAAAAGGAGCTTGGCAAGGAAGCCCCGACGCTGGCCGACGTGCAAGCCTACAAATCCAGTGACCCGGTAGCCGAGCAGGTGAAGGCGACGTTGGAAAAAGTGCTTTCCGGCGGGTCAACCGTCAAAGACCTGAACGACAACCTCACCGAAGGGCTGGACTACTACGAGGCCAAAGCCAAGTACCACACCAACCTGGACTATGACCCGCGCGGCATTGTGGGCGACAACTACGCCGATGCCAGCCAGCGCAACTACGGCAACAACGATGTGGCCGGCCCCGATGCCGACCACGGCTCGCACGTGGCGGGGATTGTGGCGGCCACCCGCGACAATAACTTGGGTATCAAGGGTGTGGCCAACAATGTGCGCATCATGGCGGTGCGCGTGGTGCCCAACGGCGACGAACGCGACAAGGACGTGGCCAATGGCATCCGGTATGCCGTGGACAATGGCGCGAAGGTGATAAACATGAGTTTCGGCAAGAGTTTCGCCTACAACAAGGCCGTGGTGGACGAGGCTGTGCGCTACGCCGCCGCCAAGGATGTGCTGCTGATTCACGCCGCCGGCAACGACGGGCAGGACAACGACGTGGCCGACAACTTCCCCAACGATGAGGACGGCAACAACAAGGAAACGGTGACCAACTGGATAGAGGTGGGGGCTTCGTCGTGGAAAGGCAACGAAAAGGCCGCGGGCAATTTCAGCAACTACGGCCGCACTTCGGTAGATGTGTTTGCGCCGGGCGTGGACATTTATTCAACGGTTCCGGGTTCCAAATACAGCAACCACAACGGCACCAGCATGGCCGCGCCGGTGGTGGCGGGCGTGGCGGCGGTGATCCGGTCGCAGTATCCCAAACTCACCGCCCCGCAGGTCAAGGAAATCATCATGAAAAGCGCGGTGCCTTACAAGACAAAGGTGGTGCAGCCCGGCTCGGAAACCAAGGAGGTGGCTTTCGGCGAATTGAGCCGTTCGGGTGGCATCGTGAACCTGTACGAGGCGTTGAAAATGGCCGCCAAGATGAAGTAGGCGGCCACGACGAAATCCATTTGTTCCAAGCCCGGCGGCAACGCCGGGCTTGGATTTTTTTTGCGCGGGCGGGTTTGGCTTTTCCGGGAGATACTGTTTTGCCAGCGATACAAGCCTATCCCCAGTTGCCGGTTTTCTCGCGCCACTGCATGATCAATTCAAACGTATTGTTGGATTTCTGGTAGTCCACGTATCCGTACGTAACGCCTTGTGCGCCAATTACATCCAATAAGGCCGCCTTTTCGGTTTCCGTCGGTTCGGGCGGCAGGAAAAGCACAATCTCATCTATTTCATAAAGTCCGTCGAACCAGTCGGCATCTTTTATGCCGTACGACTGACAGAACCGGGCGGTTTTTTCGTTCATCTGATTGAAGCGTTTGAGGTTGGACGGGCACGTGGAAACAGGGGAAATCCGGTTTTCCTTACATGAATGCCAACCGGATACTAATTGTTTGGAAAACGAAAAAAATCACGGTAACTACGCCCTAATCAATCGGTTACGTTCATCCGTTGGGTTTGCCAATGGAAAAAGACGTTCGGTGAAGCAACCAGCCATGACATGAAACGAAAAACAGCGGGGCGGGTTTCGCCTTTTATCATGATACTATTTTGCTGGATTGCCGCCTGTTCGCCACAACCCAAGCAGGCGGCGGCGCAGAGGCTTTCAATAGCCGACAGCCTTGGGCAGCTGCTCAGTCCGCAGGATTCGGCGCAAAAGGCATTCCAACTCGACACCTTTTTCCGGCAGTTGCATTTGGCGCACGGTTTCAACGGCACGGTGCTGGTGTCGCAATACGGCAAGGTGCTCTACGAAGGCGCGTTCGGTTACAAAAACCTGCACAGCAAGGACACGCTTGATGTGCGCACGCCGTTCCAGTTGGCCTCGGTTTCCAAGCAGTTCACGGCGGTGGCCATCATGCAGTTGCACGAAAAGGGACTGCTGGACTACACGGATTCCATCCAGAAATTCTTCCCCGATTTTCCCTACCGGCAGATTACTGTTGGTTCGCTGCTGACACACCGCTCGGGCCTGCCCAACTACATGTACGTCTTTGAGAAGATAATCCGCGACAAGGCCCGCCCGCTCACCAATGCCGAAGTAGTGGATTTGTTTGTCCAACACAAGCCGCACATTTACTATTTGCCCAATAAAAAATTCAACTACAGCAATACCGGCTATTTCCTGCTGGCCGCTATTGTGGAAAAACTGTCCGGACAGCGTTTCAGGGATTACGCAAACGAGCATATTTTCAAGCCCGCCGGTATGCGCGACACATTCATTGCCGACGGCACCGAACCGGCGCGGCTGGCGGCGGCGGCGATTGGCTACGTGGGCGGCAGGAAATACATCCGCCCCGTAACCGACAATATGTACCTGGAAGGCGTGACCGGCGATAAGGGCGTATATTCAACCGTGGGCGATTTGTTCCGCTGGGATCTGGCCTTGTACACCGACAAACTGCTGCAAGCCTGCACCCTAGAAGAGGCGTTCACGCCCAAGCACCCCGACCTGAAAACGCATTTTAACTACGGCTACGGCTGGCGTACGCACTACGCTGCCGGTGGCGAGCCGCTGGTATTCCACGCGGGCTGGTGGCACGGCTTCAAAACGTACGTCATGCGCAACCGCCGTGACCACAGCGGCATCGTGATCCTGAGCAATTACGCATCCAACCACTGCCTGAGCCGCGTAAACATTGCGCAGGCGATTCTGTATCCCGGAAAATCAAGTTTCTACCTCCACAAATCGGGCGCGATGCCAGCCGTGCTGGATGCCAACCCGCAATCCGCCGGTTCTGCCATATCTCCCAATACGGCATCCGGTTCGGCCAATTGATTGTGTTTTGCGTCGGGAACGTAGAGACGTTGCATTGCAACTTCGGCACTGTCTGCGGATGCAATATCAATATTGGCAACACCGCTATTAGGAATTGAAACAAAGACGTTGCGGTGCAACGTCTCTACAACACGCCACAATCCCGATTCCCGAATCCGCATTCTCTCATTCCATCATTCAACATTCATTCATCATTGCCATGCCCGAACTGCCCGAAGTGGAGACCTATCGCCGCTACTTGGAACAAACCGCCCTGCACCAGACTGTTACCGATATTTACGTGGAAGACACCAAGCTGCTCACCACCGATTATGACACGCTGGTTGAAAAACTCAGGGGCAGGCAGTTTACGGGCACGCGGCGCACCGGCAAAAACCTGTTTGTGCTGCTCAACGCGCCCTACGCCCTTTGGATGCACTTCGGCATGAGTGGCAGTCTCGCGTATTTCCACCATACCGAAGCCACGCCGCGTTTTGCCCGCATTGTGTTTTCGTTGGCGGGCGGTTTCCGGCTGGGTTTCCTGTGCCCGCGCAAATTTGAGCGAATCGGGTTAGTGGATGATGTGGAGGCGTTTTTGGCGGATAAAAAGATTGGGAAAGACGGCTTGGAAATCAGTATCCCTGAACTGGGCCAAACCCTGCGCCGCAAAAAAGCCCTCATCAAACCGGTGCTGCTCGACCAAGCCACGGTGGCCGGACTGGGCAACTGGATCGTGGACGAAGTGCTGTTTCAAGCCCGAATCCATCCCGAAAAACTGGCGGCAGAACTGACTGATGCTGAGGTGAATGCCATCCATACTGCCATCCGGCTGGTGCTGGAAACCGCCATCGCGCATGAGGCGGTGTACAACCGTTTCCCCGAATCCTTCCTCATCCACGCCCGCGAATGGGATAAATCGCCGCACGCCGATACCAACCGGCATCGGTACTGTCCGCGTTGCGGCGGCGGGCTGCACACCAGTAAAGTCGGTGGGCGGACTACGTATTCCTGCGAAAACTGCCAGCCGAAGTGAGCGGAAAATAGTATGTTTTGAAAACGCCGAACCTGTTTCTGTCATTCCGACGAAGGAGGAATCGGACGTGAATCGCACACGCAAGCCCGGATTTGCGGGCAAGTCAAAGCCCGATTTCTCCTTCGTCGAAATGACAATCGGGCTGACAGAAAATAGTACCTCCTGAAAGTGCCAAACCTGCTTGCTTTCATCGCAGCCACAAAAACCAGCCCCGCGCCAGCGGCATTCATTCCTTTCCCTTGAAAACGTAGCGGAACGAAAGATTGCCGATATACGACCTGCCTGAAAAATCTCCGTTCTCAAACCTGCTGCTGAGCATGATCCGCAGCGGCTTGGTTTGCCAGCCCACGTGGAAACCTGCGTTGCTAATTCCCCAGATTACTTTTTGGTAGCGGAAATTGAGGTTGAAAGCCGTAAACCTGAAATACAGGAATTGGTTGCCGTATGAAGGCGTATCATAGCCGGTTCGGAACAAAAGCTGCGGCGTGAAGGAAAACTTGGACTCCGAACTGCGCTGGAACGTGTAGCCGAACTGCCAGTAGGAGTTGAACTGCCTGCCTGCATTTGGAAAGGTAACGGGAATGCTGTAATGTGTCTCGCCGTATTGAAATAAATCAACGGAATAGCCCGCATACCACTTCTGTGTGTTGAACAGAATGGCTACCCTACTTTGAATGCTGAAACCGCTTGCGTTTTGGCGTTCGTTGGTGAATGTTGGCCAGTAATTGTCATACGAAGAGCGGAAAGAACTGTAAGAAAAATCCAAGGAAGGCGAAATGGTGTACTTGCCTTTCAAGGAAAATTTGGGAGCCACCGCCACCGCAAAGCCGTAATTGTAACCCTCAAAAGATGAAGTTTGTCCTGAAAAAGAAAACGTTTTATCTTGTTTGGAATAATACGAAGAAACCCCCACACCACTGCGAAGTGCCGGCACAAACTGGTCGTAAGAGTTGGAAATGGTAAGGAGACGACCGAAGGTGGTACCCGAACCGTCGAATCTGGTGTTCGCATTCAGCCTTGGGCTTTCGGCTTCTCCGGCAAACGAACTGTTGAACTGCATGGGCAAGGCTCCCAGAGGTACATCCTGTGCGCGGCTGGCAAAAGGCAATAGGATACCGGCCCAGACGAGGCTGGATTTTAAAATTATACGCATCATGGGCTTAGAAGTTATCGGTTTTGAGTGGGACTACGTAGGGGACATTACCTTTCAGAAACTCGTTGGCTTGCCGTTGTTGCAATGCTTTTTCCTTCATGCGGATGATTTGCCGCCGTTGCTGGCCGGTCTGTTTTTTGGGTGCCACAAATCCTTTCAGTTTCACCCGCGCCAGTTTGTCCGTCCAATTGGGCGTTTGGGTGGCAAGGGTTTCCGTTTCCGGTACCAGGCGCGGTTTCAGCGGCGGCAACGCAATGGTTTCAATCTTAGCCTGATTGTTTTCTTGCGTTTCCGAAATATCCGGTTCGGCTAAAATTGGAAGCGTGTTTTGCCGGGACAGCCGCTCAATTACTGCACCCGGCTTTTTGGGCCCGGCTTCGCTTATTTCGGGAGCCAACTTGTTTCCAAGTTCAAATGCAATCGGTGTTCCGGCCTGTGTAGCAACAGGTTGGGCCGGGTTTTCCTTGGTAGCCGGTGCGGGTACAAGCAGCATTGCCGCCAGCAATAGCAACAGCACACAATTGCTAAGGTTAAATCGCAGCCCATGCGTGTGTTTTCCCGCCAGCAGGGTTTTTTCCAGTTCGGTTGTATCCTGGAAATCCGCCCGCACAAACGATTCGCGCCACAAATCCAGCTCTTCACGCAGGGCGGCATCGGCGGTCAGCCGCCGCTCCAGTTGCTGGGTCTGCTCCGCGTCCAGCTCGCCTTCCACATACTGGAAAAGAAGCAGGTCAAGGCTGTTTTCGGGCATTTCTTCCGGAGTTGGTTTCATAGCACGTGCGCCAGTTGCTTGATGTGGCTTTTCACTTTCTGGCGCGCCCTGAACAGGTACACCTTCACCTGCGATTCGCTGAGTGCCAGCATTTCGCCTATTTCGCGGTATTCGTATCCTTCCAGATCACGGAGCAGAATAATTGATTTCTGAAGCGGTGGCAGTTCGCCCAAGGCACGGTCCAGTACCGTTTGGATGTCGAACTGCGTGTTCTGGAACACCGGTGGTGCCTGAATCTCCGCATCCAGCCGCACTTTCCGGCTGCATTCTTGCAAATAATCAAGCATGGCGCGGTGGGCCACCGAAAACAGCCAGGGTTTTATTTTCAGCGGATTCACTTTGTCGCGGTTCTGCCACAGTTTCAAATAGCAATCCTGCACAAGGTCGTTTGCCGCCGCTTGGTCTTTGAGCGATTTATGGAGGAACCGGAATATGCTTTTGGCATATTCCTTTACCGCGTGGTTATATTCGTGCGTTGAAATCATCCGGGAGCAAGTTCATTCCGCCTCGTCATGGGTAAGACCGGCTGCCGGGCCAAAAGTTACAGCCCGGGGAAAATATTTCAAAAATAGCCGGATTACTGGCGAAGTCCCAAACGGGTTTCCAAACTGCGCGGTGGTTGAAAACATGGACTTTGCCGAAGATCCGCCCCGAAAATAGTATCTTTTAAAAGTGCCAAACCTGCCTGCACGTATTGCCGCGATTTTCCATGAGTCAAATGAACAATCCGCCGGTTTTCGGGCTTATCCGGTTGGGCTGCCAACCGTGTGGAGTAGGTTTTTACGCCGGAAAAGCAGCCATTAGCCATTCAACTCATCCATTAGTGTATGCCCATCACCATCTTTTGGTTCCGGCGCGATTTGCGTTTGGAAGACAATGCCGGGTTCTCGGCCGCGCTGCAAAGCGGACATCCGGTGCTGCCGCTATTCATTTACGATAGCGACATTCTGGACATCCTTGAAGACCGCGCCGATGCCCGCGTCACGTTCATCCACCAGACCATCCTGGCCATGCGCGGCAAACTCGAAGCTGCCGGTGGCACGCTGCTGGCCCGCTACGGCAAACCGCTGGACATTTGGAAGCAATTATTGACTGAATACGAAATAGCCGAAGTTCTTACCAACCACGACTATGAGAACTACGCCCTCAGTCGCGACGAATCGGTGCGGCAACTGCTTGAAAAGCAAGGAATTGTGTTCAGGACTTTCAAAGACCAAGTGATTTTCGAGAAGCAGGAAGTGGTGAGCGGCGGCGGCACACCGTACACGGTTTTTACGCCGTACAGCAAGAAATGGAAAAGCCAACTGACCGATGCCGATTTGCAGCCGCGCGAATGCGCCACGTACTTCGGCAACCTGCACCGCACCGAAGCGGAACCGGTGCCGACGCTGGCGCAAATGAATTTCACGCCATCCGAAATCCCGCTGCCATCTTCCGAAGTGAGCGAGGCAATCTTGGAAAAATACGCCCAACAACGCGATTACCCGTCGGTGCAAGGCACCACGCGGTTGGGCCTGCACCTGCGTTTCGGCACGGTCAGTGTGCGGCAGTTGGTGGATAAAGCCCGCCAACGGAGCGAAACGTGGCTCAATGAACTGATATGGCGCGAGTTTTACATGATGATTCTGGCCAACTTTCCGCACGTGGAGAAACACGCGTTCAAGGGTGCGTATGACCGCATCCAATGGCGCAACGATGCCAGTGAGTTTAAACGCTGGTGCGAAGGCCGCACCGGCTACCCGATTGTGGATGCGGGAATGCGCCAGCTCAACGCCACGGGCTTCATGCACAACCGCGTGCGGATGATTGCGGCCAGTTTCCTCATCAAGCATTTGCTCATAGACTGGCGTTGGGGCGATGCCTATTTTGCCGGGAAACTGCTGGATTACGAACTGGCGAGCAACAATGGCGGCTGGCAGTGGGCGGCGGGCAGCGGCACCGACGCGGCCCCGTATTTCCGCGTCTTCAACCCGACGCTTCAAACCGAAAAGTTCGACAAGGCACGCGAATACATCAAAAGCTGGGTTCCCGAATTTGGCACGCCCAGTTATCCGGCACCCATGGTCAACCACGAGTTTGCCCGCGAACGGGTGCTGAAAACCTACCGCGAGGCGTTGGCGAAAGCGGAGGTGTAAAACCCCACCCCCAGCGGCCTCCCCCAACCCCCTCCGAAACCCTCCTGCCGGACGGACAGGGAGGGGGCTTTTGACCGGGGGTGTTTGGCTTTTACAAAAGATACTATTTTTTTACTCCTTCGGGGTGGGGCTGGGGGCTTCCTTTTTCAATCCATTCTCACGGTTTGCACTTTCGCAATGCCGAGTTTCTTGCGGTAGTGTGCCACCCACCGCGCAATGCCGATGCCACCGATCAGACCGGGAGCCAGCCACACCAGCAGCGGCGGCAGAAAATGCACATTGACCACGAAAAAAGCCGTCACCGCGCCGATGTAGGCCCCGAGTATGCGCTGCATATGCGTGAAAAACCATGCCATCCTGACCGGCTCGGCTTGTCCGTACTGGCGGTGAAACCGGAAGTCGGTCCAAGCGATGCGCAACATGAATACGCCGAAAACCGCGTACATGATGCCGAAAAACACGTTGCCGCCCGGCATATTTGCAATTGCCCCGTACAGGAACCAGCCACTCAGGCCGAGCATTATAAGTCCCGACAAGGCGGCGGTGCCATTCACGAGCCACTCGCCCAACGGTATTTTTTCCATCAGCTTTTTGTGCCGCACAATGCGCACACCGGTGTAGGTGAGGTAGAAACTGAAGATGCCGACAAACATCAGAAACAGGCGGCCTTCGCTGAAAGGCTTGATGAAAAACGCCGTTACCGCCGAAAACGACACCAGCATCATGGCCCAGAAGAATATGCGGCCCGCGATGATATGCACTCTGCCGCCCTTTTTGGCCAGCATCGGCACCAGACCCGCCGACAAGGCCGTGAAACCGCCGATGATGTGAAAAACGGTATTCATGTTCCGGATTGTCTCCATGTCGGTAAACTTTGGGTTTGGTGATGGATTACCGGGCAAACATAGCCCGCCCATTGGTTCGCCGCCCAAAAAAGGGCTTTTTGGCAATGCCAAGGGATGTTTGACAAGGCGGGAGGGGGCTTGGGGTTTGGCCTTTCCAAAAGATACTGTTTTATGGGGGTTACTGGCGCGGGTTTATGGGCTGGCGCGAGGTTCTTACCTCGTGCCGCCCATGCGGGCAGATTCCCATCTGCCGGGGCCGAACATTCACCTCAGTTGCCGAGATAGGAATCTCGGAACATGGGCGGCACGGGATAGGAATCCCGCGCCAGTATAAGAACCTCGCGCCAGTCTTTGTTTCCCAAATCCGGGTTTGGGCTTTCCGGAAGATACTGTTTTCGGAGTTGGGCCGCTCGGGGTCATTCCCTTTCTTCCGGCGTGCGGCGGATTTTGTTAACACAAACTTCACGTTGGGGAAACCGCCAGTTCACAATCAGACAGTACATTCGTGTCAAGTTAATCCCCGCCCCGCATGAAACTGCTGCACGCCATCCGCCAATTTTTTCAGGAACGGCTGTTCCTGTACCGGGTCTATTTCACCAATACCGCCCTGCGCCATCCCCGCGCGGCCAAGACGCTGGCTTGAAGCCCGGATGCCACGCATTTTTTGGGGTCACCGCCACACCTTGCACGCACCTCTGCTGCCTGCGGGGTGTGGCGGTGCGGTTTTTCGGGTTTGGCCATGATTTACCTTTGGAAAGCAAAATATTCTTTTCCGTAAGGCATTTTTTCTTGTACTTCCCGCGTCAATGCCGAAAGCAAGGCTCCACCAATCCGTAACGCCGTGAAAATACTGTACGCCATCCAAGGAACCGGCAATGGCCACATCAGCCGTGCCAGAGACATCATCCCGATCTTGCAGCAAAAAGGCGAAGTGGACTTGCTCGTCAGCGGCACGCAAGCCGATGTGTCGCTGCCCTACGAGATAAAATACAAGCTGAGCGGATTGTCGTTTGTATTCGGCAAGAAAGGCGGGGTGGACTTGTACAAAACTTTCAAGCAAGCCAAATCCAAGCGTTTCATCCGCGAAATCCGCAGCGTGCCCGTGCATGAATACGACCTGATACTCAATGATTTTGAGCCGGTATCGGCGTGGGCTTGTCGGTTGCGCAAAAAAACCTGCATCGGCCTGAGCCACCAAGCGGCGGTATTGTCGGCGGGTGCGCCGCCGCCCGACCACAGCGACCCGGTGGGCAGGTTGGTGCTGCAAACCTACGCGCCCACCAGCATGGCCTATGGCTTCCATTTCGAGGCGTATGACCAAACCATTTCCACGCCCGTCATCCGCCAGCAAATCCGGCAGCTCGCACCCACCGACCAAGGGCACTACACGGTTTACCTGCCTTCGTACGACGACGAACACCTGATTGAAATGCTCACCCAACTGGACGATGCGCGTTGGGAGGTTTTTTCCAAGCACAACCCCAAGCCGCTGACAGTCAAGAATGTGAGCATCCGGCCGGTCAGCAACGATGCGTTTGTGGCAAGCATGGCTTCGTGCACGGGCATCTTGTGCGGGGCCGGGTTTGAAACGCCCGCCGAGGCACTGTTTTTGCAAAAGAAAGTGCTGGTGATACCCATGAAAAACCAATATGAGCAGCATTGCAACGCGGCAGCCTTGGAAAAAATGGGCGTGCCCAAAATCAAAAGCCTGAAAAGGAAACACCTGCCCAAAATCGCCGACTGGATTGCCAGCGGCAAAACCGTGGCGGTAAATTACCCCGACGTGACCGAACAGGTCATTGACCGGATTATTGCCAACGTGGCCGTGTTTAGCCGACAGTAAAAATAGTATCCTTTGAAAACACAAAACCCGCCAAACGAGCATACGCCGCACTTGAACAACACTACCGATTTCCACTGGGGCGTGGCCGTGGCCGCCCACCAGATTGAGGGGGCGTACAAGGAAGATGGCAAAGGGCTTTCCGTTTGGGATGTGTTTGCCAACAAGAAGGGCAACACCTACCTGAACCAGACCGCCAACACGGCCTGCGATTTCTACCACCGCTACGAAGCCGACTTGGATTTGCTGCAATCGCTGGGCATCCGGCATTTCCGGTTTTCGCTGGCATGGTCGCGCATCATGCCGCATGGTGCGGGCCAAGTGAATCCGCAGGGGATTGATTTCTACAACCGCCTGATTGACGCTTGCCTGCAACGCGGCATTGAGCCGTGGGTGACGCTTTACCACTGGGATTTGCCGCATGAATTGGAACGCAAGGGCGGCTGGACCAACCGCGACGTGGTGGGCTGGTTCAGCGATTATGCGGAAACGTGCCTTAAACATTTCAGCGACCGGGTGACGAACTGGATGGTGATGAACGAGCCGATGGTGTTTACCGGGGCGGGTTATTTCCTAGGCATCCACGCGCCGGGTCGGCGTTGGCTCAGGAATTTCATCCCCGCCATGCACCATGCCGCCCTCTGCCAGGCCGAAGGCGGCCGCATGGTCAGGCTCCATGCACCGCAGGCGCGGGTGGGTAGCACATTCTCGTGCTCGTACGTCACACCGTTTAGCGAATCGCCGCGCGACTGGGCAGCGGCCCACCGTGCGGATGCGTTGCTGAACCGGTTGTACATAGAACCGGCGTTGGGCTTGGGCTACCCGGTCAAGGATTTGCCGTTTTTGAAAGATGTTGAGAAACATTTCCGGCCGGACGATGAAAAGCTGCTGCCATTTGATTTTGATTTCATCGGCGTGCAGAACTACACCCGCGAGGTAGCCAAACATTCGTGGTGGATGCCCTTTATGAACGCCGACTTGGTGAAAGCCGCCAACCGGGGCAAGGAACCCACCCTCATGGGTTGGGAAGTGTACCCGGAGTGCATTTATGAAATGCTGAAGAAATTTGCCGCGTATCCGCAAATCAAAAAACTGATGGTCACCGAAAACGGGGCCGCATTCACCGATACGGTACAGAACGGCCGCGTCCACGATGCCCGGCGCACGCAATATTTGCAAGACCACATTGCGCAGGTGCTGCGTGCCAAAGCCGAAGGTGTGCCCGTGGAAGGCTATTTTGCGTGGACATTCCTGGACAATTTCGAGTGGGCCGAAGGCTACCGCCCGCGCTTCGGCCTTGTCCACGTGGATTTTGCCACGCAGGAGCGGATTGTGAAGGATTCGGGCTTGTGGTTCCGGGACTTTGTTCAAACACAAACCCAAGAAATATATGGGAAAGATGTTGAAATGGACAAATAGTGAGTGGGTTTTGGTGTTTGGCTGGCTACTATTTTCTTGTCAACCAAAGCAATCACATCAACAAAGTATTGTTTTAGCACAGAAAGATTCCGTGCAAACTAAGATTTCAACTATTGACCCCGACAAGGTTTCTGAACCTGTTATTTCTGGAGAATCAGAACCTCCGATCACTGCCAAATCAAACAGCTTGAATTGGCTCGCAATGGAGTGCAAATACACAGGGCATATTCCTGTGCAAGCCCGCCGAGAGTTGTATCCATTCAACAAAGCGCGTCGCATTACATTGATTTCGTACGAAAACACAGGTGAAAATGAAGGATTACCCTTGGTTGTGCAGAATTACTATAAAAATGAACAATCTAAACGCAAGACTGTTGCAGGATACAAGCGAGAACAAGTGCAATTCGACTCCATTCAAGGGTTGTATCTTCAGTCTGATTCTATGGAAAATAAGGAATTTCCTTTCATAAAAGACAATATTGAGTTCTCACAAGCACAGATAGATACACTAACTAATCTGCTTTATAATTACTCATATCGGCGAAAGCCACTGTACAGAAACCTTTCTATGTGTGTTTTTACACCCCGCCACTCACTTGTTTTTTACAACGATAAGGATATGGCTTTTGCCCGAATAGATTTATGTTTTGAATGCGGGGAGGCCGTGTCAAGTTCAAAGAAAATAAACTTGGGAGTTTTTTGTACAGGAAAGTGGGAAATGCTCGGAAATTTCTTCAATAATATCGGTATCAAATATGGGTTGAATAAAAATGGTGTTGAATGAAACTTCTGAAGCGCATCTCTTTATTGCAATTCTATATAATCCTGTTAAAAACAATTCAATGAAATGCGCGTCACAAAAAAAGCCCCTGCCTTGTGCGGGCGGGGGCTTTTTGCAGGATGTTGTTATTTTTCAGGCTTCGCTGTCGTACGCGACCTTGGGTACTTGCTGGTCAATTTCCCAGCGGCCGGTTCCTTCCTCGCCAATCACCTCAAACAGTTCCAGGCAGCGGCGCGCCACATATTCCTCTTCGCGCTGCTCCTTGTGGAACCAGTTCAGGAACTCCATCGTCACAAAATCCTTTTCCCGGTAGCAGCGGTCGGCAATGTTGTTGATGGCCTGCGTGGTTTTGATTTCCAGTTCCAGGGCCGCCTCAAACGTATCGCGGAACGACTCGAACTCCTGCGGGATATTGTCTACCGCTGGCGAAACGGCCGTGCCGCCCATGTCGGCCACGTATTTGAAAAACCGCATCATGTGCATCCGCTCATCTTCCGATTGCTTGTAAAAGTGGTCGGCACTGTTGTCGAAGCCGTTGCGGTCGCACCACGAGGCCAGTGCCAGATAAACCGACGAATTGTAGGCTTCCATTTTTATCTGCGCGTTCAGCACCAATTCAATGTCAAGGGCGAGCAGGCTTTTCAATCGCATCAGGTCTTTCATATCGGTAGGAGTTTGGGTCTTATGGAAGATACTATTTTTATCAACAACTAAAAGTACGCCCGTGCCGTTCGCGTTTCCAAATCAAACGTCCTTTTCCAGCGAATTTATAAGCAGTCTTAATTGGAATAAAAAAAGCCGCCTCCCGGAAAAGGGGGCGGCTTTCAAGGCGTGTTTTCTGTAGTTTCACGAATAAACGGGCAGTGAATACAACCGTTCCTGGATGATGCTGTTGAGTTCGAACATCACAAACGCACCTTCCAGCAGTTCGCGGAGGGCAACTATCTGGCCGATATTGAGTATGTAACAGTGTTCGCAAGCGCAAAGAGAAATAATCTCCACATCGGAAGTGCGCGACACGTCGGTGGCCATTTGTTCCAAGTTTATATTGGCAACCGCTTTTTTCAGGCGGTTCAGACACCGGATGTCATACCGGGCTATCTTGCCGCCGAATTCGACAAAAAGCACCTTTTCCGCGTCCGATTGGTACACGCAACCGCCACCGGTACGGAATACTTCGGTCCATTCGGGTTTTGCGGAGGCAACGAGGTTTTTGCACATGGAAACATACTGTTTTTTGATGTTTCAAAGCTAATGCTTATTTAGATTAAATACAAACAGTGTCTTGGACGGTTGCAAGGATGGATGGTTTTTTGCAATCTTGGCCTCACTTTGAAGCCATCTGGCAACCAACCATTCAACCTTTCACGCCATGCCACTCATTCTGCCCGTGCGGGGCGTTGCGCCGCAAATCGGCGAGCATTGTTTTCTGGCTCCCAACGCCACCATTGTCGGCCAGGTAGTCATGGGCGAGTATTGCAGCGTGTGGTTCAACGCCGTGGTGCGCGGCGATGTGCATTCAATCACCATCGGCCACCACACCAACATCCAGGATGGCGCGGTGATCCACTGCACGTACCAGAAACACGCCACCGTGATTGGAAACCACGTTTCCGTGGCCCACAATGCCATTGTGCATGGCTGCACCATTGAGGACGAAGTACTCATCGGCATGGGGGCCATTGTCATGGACGGCGCGGTGGTGGGGCGCAATTCCATCGTGGCTGCCGGAGCCATCGTGTTGCAAAACACCATTATTGAAGCAGGCAGCATCTACGCGGGCAACCCGGCCAAATTCATCAAGAAAGTGAGTGCCGAACAGGCGGAAATTTTCCTGCGCACGGCCAACAATTATGTGATGTACAAGGATTGGTTTGACTCGTAGGGGCGGCCCTTGCGGCCGGCCTCTCTCCCCGTAATCACGCGTTTGGGTATCGGTGTGGCCGCCCGGTTAACCGCCTGCAAAACAGTATGTTCCGGAAAGCCCAAACCCCCACAATAAAAAAACATCTTCCAGACGGAAATCAGGGGAGGATTTTTATGGAAAACCGCCACCGGTTGCATCCATGTATCAGCAGCGCGTTGCCAAGGTTATTTCTCCACCCTAACTTTCCGTCAACCATGGAAAAGCAACACGCTATTGCCCTTTCTCTCAATGACCTGGTGTTTGAAAACCGCAACAAACACTACGGCGCGTACCAGTTGCGCCAATCGTACGAGAACCATCTGCGCCGCGCCGCCTTTATGGGCACGGGCATTTTTGTCGCCGTGTTCCTGCTGCTTTCGCATTTGTTTGGCCACGCGCCGGAAGTAGAAATCATTCCTTACAATACGTGTCATGGCTTCAATTTTGATGAGCCGTACAAAGTGACGGAAATAGCGCAACCCGAGGTGAAACTCCCCAAGCCTCCCAAAGCCAAGTTGGTAGCCACCGTTGCGTTCGTGGAGCTTACACCGGGAAAAATCGAGAAGGCCAATGAAAAGGACAGGCCCACCCGACTGGACGAACTGGACGGGCGTGCCATTGGCAGCGTCACGCAGGAAGGTGATTTTGCGGGTGAGAATTCCCCGCTCGGGTTTTCGGATAAGGACGGTGGTTCGGGTGAGACAATAACTCCCGAACCCGCCGCCGAGACCATTTTTCTGACCGCCGAACAAATGCCCGCCTTTCCGGGCGGCGATGCGGCCCTGGCCCAGTTCCTGTCGCGCCACCTGCGTTTTCCAGCTTCCGCCTGCGTGTCGGGCGTGGTATACGTGAGTTTTGTCATCAGCCGCGATGGAGCGGTGACGGATGTGAAAATATTGAAAGGAATTGAGGAATACTGCGATGCCGAAGCCGTCCGCGTGGTCAGTAAAATGCCCAATTGGAATCCGGGCCGCCAGAATGGACGCAGCGTTTCGGTGCGCTATGCCATTCCCATCCGTTTTGCCATGCAACAGTAGGGTCGGCCCTTGTGGCCGCCAAAATAGTATCTTTCAAGAAGCCCAAACCTCCCGTTTCCGGTTGGTCAGAAACAAAGAACCCGTCGGCAAATCCGGCGGGTTCTTTGTTTTGGCGGCAAATGCCCGTAGCTTTGTTTTTGAGCCAACCAACCATTTAACAATCAGCCGTTTGGCTGCCAGCCCATGAAATTCGCAACCAAAGCCATCCACGCCGGCGTATCGCCCGACCCGACTACCGGAGCCATCATGACTCCGATATACCAGACCTCGACGTATGTGCAGGAAGCACCCGGCAAGCACAAGGGCTACGAATACGCCCGCACCCAAAACCCCACCCGCGATGCCCTGCAAGGAGCATTGGCGGCCTTGGAAAACGGACGGCACGGCTTGTGCTACGCCTCGGGCTTGGCGGCGACGGACGCAATCCTGAAACTCTTCAAGCCGGGTGACGAGATCATTGCCACCAACGATATGTACGGCGGCACATACCGGCTTTTTACCAAGATATTCCAGAATTTCGGGCTGAAATTCCATTTTGTGCCCATGCAGGACATGGCTGATGTGGAGCGGCACATCAATGCCAACACCAAAATGCTCTGGCTCGAAACGCCTACCAACCCGCTCATGCGCCTGATTGACATTCAGGCGGCGGGCGTGCTTGCCAAAAAACACGGCATTGCGCTGGTCGTGGACAATACATTCGCGTCGCCTTACCTGCAAAACCCGCTCGATTTAGGAGCCGATATTGTCATGCACTCGGTGACCAAATACTTGGGCGGCCATTCGGATACGGTGATGGGCGCATTGATTCTGAACGATTATGAAATCGCCCAGCGATTGGCTTTCATCCAGAACGCGAGCGGGGCGGTTCCCGGCCCGCAAGATTGCTTTCTGGTGCTGCGCGGCATCAAAACCCTGCACGTGCGGATGCAGCGCCACTGCGAAAATGGCCGCGCCGTGGCCGAATACCTGCTTAAACACCCCAAAGTGGAAACCGTGAACTATCCGGGCTTCTCCACGCATCCGGCCAAGAGCCAAATGCGCGATTTCGGCGGCATGGTCTCGTTCACGCTCAAAGGCGACGACATGGACGAATCCATGCGCGTGATGTCCAGTTTCCAAGTTTTCTCTTTGGCCGAGTCGCTGGGCGGTGTGGAAAGCCTGGTCACGCATCCGGCCACGATGACGCACGCCAGCATCCCGCGCGAAGACCGCCTGCAATCGGGCCTGACAGACACGCTGATCCGGTTGAGTGTGGGCATTGAAGACATTGAGGATTTGCTCGGGGACTTGCAACAAGCCATCGGCTGATTACTGTGTCCTTAGTGATTCAGACAGAGAAAAAGATAAAATAAAACCCGCCGGATTTTCCCCATCCGGCGGGTTTGCATTAGGGCAGCCGCTAATCTTGGCTTTCAGGAAAATAGTATCTTTCAAAAGGCCCAAACCTCACGCGGATCGCACCAGATAAGGGCTGGATGCCTGGTCGCCGGGCAGTTCAAGCGGCAAGTACGTCTGGATCCACAGCTTGAAATCCTCGGGGCAGCGCACCGTGAGCACGCGGTGGCCTTGGTTGCGCAAGTGCGCCAAGGTATGCTTTTCCAGCGGAAATATGATTTCGCCCGGCTCCTTGAAGTGGAAACACACGCTTTGCCACGGCCCGACCGACAGTTTGACGTGCGAGATGAGGCAGTCGTCTTCGGCAACCGGCGTTTCTTGGCCGGGCGTGGCAAAAATCCGCTTCAGACGCGCATAATACACCTCGAACAAGCCGGGCAGGTTGTCGCGCAGCCACGTTTCGCATTGGCCGCGCAACCGGTAAGTGTAGAGGTCGTTCATTTTTTTTGGTGCTTGGTGCAGAAGCCAAGCGATTGGAAGGTTAAACAGGCTGTTCAGTTAAACAAATGTAGCGATTTATTATAGAAAATATAATTATTTCCATAACAAATAGCACATACGTTGTAAATGGTATGCACAAAACGCGATTTCCCGTATTTTTGTTTGACTTGCGGAAAAATAACAGGTATGCCTTGCGTAGCGCGTCCGTGCCGTACCGCCCTTTCCTTATGCCTGTGCCTTTTTGCGTTTGCCCTACCTGCCTTTTCCCAGCACACCATGACCAACCCGGAGTTTCACCGACAGTTATTCGACCGCCATTCGGATTACGTTGAAAAAACCATCACGCACCGCCGTTTCAAGCACCAAGACTTGGTGAAAATCATTGACCGGCTGCGTAATGATGCGCGTTTTGAAGTCACAACCGTCGGCAAGTCGTTCCAAGGCCGCAATATCTTCATGGTCAAAGCCGGAACGGGCAAAACCAACGTCCTGCTCTGGTCGCAGATGCACGGCGATGAGGCCACCGCCACCATGGCCATGTTTGATATTTTCCGGTTCTTGGAAGGCAAAAACGACGGTTTGAACGTTTTCAGGGATACTATTTTGCGCCACCTGACTTTGTTTTTCGTACCGATGCTGAACCCCGATGGCGCGAAGGTTTTTGAAAGGCGCACCGCGCAGGGCATTGACATGAACCGCGATGCGCTGCGCCTGCAATGCCCCGAAAGCCAATTGCTCAAACGCTTGCAACACGAACTGAAACCCGCTTTCGGCTTCAACCTGCACGACCAGGATATCCGCTACACGGCGGGCAAAACCCGGCTTCCGGCCACAATTTCGCTGCTCGCCCCGCCCATTGACGACAGGCAAACCGTGAACGACACGCGGCGCAACGCCATGCAAATAATCGCGCAACTGAACCGCCACTTGCAGCAACTGATTCCGGGACAGGTGGGGCGCTGGCCCGATGACTTTGAGCCGCGTGCCTTCGGCGAGAATATGCAGCGGTGGGGAACCAGCACGATTCTCGTGGAGTCGGGCGGCTATGCCAACGACCCGGAGAAGCAATTCATCCGCAAGCTCAACTTCACGCTGCTGCTCGATGCCTTCCAACAGATTGCCAGCCAGTCGTTTGCCAATGAAAAGCTGGACGGATATCACGCCATTCCGCACAACGAAAAATACCTGTTCGATTTGCTGATCCGCAACGTGCAGGCGGGCGGGTTTACAATTGACATCGGCATCAACCGCGCCGAAAAAAATGTGGGCACAACCGCCAGTTTTTACCATAAAGGCCAGATTGACGATTGGGGCGATTTGTCGGTTTTCTATGGCTACCAGGAATTGGATGCCCAAAACCTGCAATTGGTGGAAGACAAACTGTATCCCGGCAAACCGCTGACGGCCAGCGAACTGGCGAAACTGGACGTTTGGCATTTGCTGGAACAAGGCTACCTTGCCGTGCGAACCAAGGATTCGGTGCCGCAAAAACGGGCGGGCTTGGCCTTTCCCATCCATACTGTTTCGCCCACGGAAACATTTGACCCGGAAGTGGGGGAGGGGAAAGCGGCCAATTTCCTGCTTTCCGAAAACGGCGTGATCCGTTACGCGGTGGTGAATGGTTTCCTGCACGACTTGAAGAAAACCCCACCCCCAGCCCCTCCCCGTGAGGGAGGGGAGTAAATGGTTCCGTGGCGCGTGTCTTCACGCGCCATACCCGTATCTTCACGGAACCGCGCAAACGGACGCTTACGCCGAATTTTATGCTGTGGACTGTTGACTGAAATAGTATCTTCCAAAAACCCCAAACCTACCCCGCATGGCTTTAAACTACGTCTGGATAGCTTTTTTTCTCATCGCTTTCGCCGTCGCGCTGTTCAAGTTCATTTTTCTGGGCGATACCGAAGTTTTCAAGACCATCATTGACGGCACGTTTGACACGGCGGAAAGCGCCATCATGAAAATAGCCCTGCCGTTGGCGGGCATCATGACGTTTTTTCTGGGCATCCTCAACATCGGCGAAAAGGCGGGGGCCATCCGGCTGCTATCGCGCATCATCGGGCCGTTTTTCACTCGGCTGTTTCCCGAAGTGCCTGCCAACCACCCAGCCAGCGGACAGATGATGATCAACTTTTCGGCCAATATGCTGGGTCTGGACAATGCCGCCACGCCCTTCGGACTGAAAGCGATGCAGAGTTTGCAGGAACTGAATCCCGACAAGGAAACCGCCTCCAACGCCCAAATCATGTTTCTGGTGCTGCACACGGCCGGGCCGGTGCTGATTCCGCTATCCATCATGGCGCAACGGGCCTTGCTTGGGGCCGCAAACCCGTCGGACGTGTTCATTCCGTGCCTGATCGGTACGTACGTCACCACATTTATCGGGATGCTTTCGGTGGCTACCTTTCAGAAAATCAACCTGTTGCAGCCGGTGGTGCTGGCGTGGTTGCTCGGAATCACTGGCATGGTCGGGCTGCTGCTCTGGTATCTGTCGGGCTTGGACAAGGCGCAACTGGAACTGTTTTCCAAGGTGGCCGGGCCGCTGATTCTGTTCATCATCATCACGGCTTTCATTGCGGGCGGCATCCGCAAGCGTATCAATGTGTTCGACGCGTTCATTGAGGGAGCCGTGGACGGATTCGGCATTTCGCTCAAAATACTGCCCTACCTGGTGGGAATGCTGGTGGCCATCAGCGTGTTGCGCAATTCGGGCGCACTCGGGTACGTGGTTGGTGCGCTGGGAAATCTGTTTGCCGCGTTGGGCATGAACACCGATTTTGTGCCCGCCCTACCCGTGGCGTTGATGAAGCCGTTCAGTGGCAGCGGCGCGCGCGGCCTGATGATTGAAACCATGAAAACGCACGGCGCGGATTCGTTCGTGGGGCGGCTGGCGTGCATTTTCAACGGCTCGGCCGATACCACTTTCTACATCGTGGCCATGTATTTCGGCTCGGTGGGCATCAAGAAAGTGCGCTACGCCATAGCCGCCGGACTGATTGCCGACTTTGTGGGCGTGGTTGCCGGGATTTTGCTGGCGTACCTGTTTTTCAAGTGATTTGGAAATAGTATCTTTTGAAAAGGTAAAATCCCGACCTGCAACGACAAAGCCCAATCAAATTCCTGAATGAAATGGCAGGGATCAGCTTTCGTTGCCGTGTGTTTCTCAAACGTCATCCTGCTTGATGCGGGGATCAAAAATGAAATCTTCCACGGTTGCCAATTTAATTTGCGGAAAATCCGGGTGATGAATGGAGATAATGTAATTGGACTCATTGGGAATGATAACTGAGGGAACCCGCAGGATAGCTGAAACCCCGGAACGCACCCAATCATCGCCATACGCCTGACAAGCAGGATACTGGATAATGTCTTTCCAATCCGGGGGTAATTTGCTGGTATCCACATCCACTATGGGCAACGTATCCGGGATTTCAACAACCAACGTGCGGAACAGGTCGTTCAAGCCTTCACTACTCCGATGTACAACGTTTTCCAAGCAGGCCAAGGCCCGGCTTTGGGCTGTGTACAGAACAAAAATCCTTTTTGAGTTCCACCTTGCCGGAAATCCTGACGCAGTGAGGGAACCAGCATACTTTACGTGCGAGATACGGTAAACAAACATGAAACAGGTCAGATAATCAGGCCAGATCGCCGTAGGCAATCCGCGTAAGTTCGTCTTCTATCAATTCGATTCCGACAATGGTTTGCAGCAATCCAAGTGGCACTTTCCCACCCAATCCATAGGCGGGTTTGGTTATCCATCGTTCAAATGCGGGTAAGCTGCCGAATATTTCTTCCCCTTGCCGGAACAAATCAATGATTCTGAGCAGGTGTTCACCTTGCGTGGGCGAAAGTTTCTTGTCCTCCTTCATGTGCCGCTGAACTGTCTTTACAGATACATTGAGCAAGATTGCCAGATAGGCCGGGTCTAAGCCAGGCAAGTTGGCAACCCTTTTGAACACTTCTGCCGGAATACCTGCCGTTGCAACGGAGACCAATGCATAGTCATTGGCAATGGTTGTCTGGTATTCAGGAAAAGATTCAAGAACGACTGATTGGCTGGTTGTTTTAAACATGGTTGCACTTTTTTTGCGGTGTCCGGCAAATGTGGAAAACAGTCACCGGGTTGGTACATTAAATGGTAAGGTGAATATATGGACATTTGTCTTGCGATGAAAGATAAATGTCCTTTTAAAATTGTGTTTCAGTCGGTTCCATGCCCGGTTAGAATAAAACAGCATCCCTGAAAGCACAAAACCGCGGCACATACTGGTTCAACCCCATCAAAACACTTTTTACTTGGCCAGCAGTTGCTTCACCATCTCCGACACCGCGCGGCCGTCGGCTTGGCCGGCCAGTTCCTTGGTGGCGGCTCCCATCACCTTGCCCATGTCGGCGGGGCTGGCCGCACCCGTGCGGCTGATGATTTCCTTGACCTTGGCTTCCAGTTCACCGGCTGAAAGCTGCTTGGGCAGGTAGCGTTCAATGATGGACAATTCGGCCAACTCCTTGGTGGCCAAGTCCTCGCGGTTTTGCTGCTGGAATATCTCCGCCGATTCGCGGCGTTGCTTGGCGGCTTTGGTCAGCAGTTTCAGTTCGTCTTCCGGCTTCACTTCGCCGTGGCTGCCATCTTTGGTTTCCTCCAGCAAAATCAATGATTTAATGGAACGCAAGGCCGTTAATGTGTCTTTTTCCTTGGCAAGCATAGCCTGCTTGATGTCGGCATCTATCTGGGTTTTCAGTGACATGGTTGTGGGGTTTGGAAATGGTTCATTTGTGCAAGTATAGATTTTTCCCGGCGCAAATCCGTGCGGCGCGGAAATAGTATGTTTCAAAAACGCGAAACCCCGTTCCGGCCCGGAGCCTGGCAAGGCAATCCGTTTCCGGCAAATCCTTTTTTATGCGTCAGGCCGGTTCGGGCTTCCGAAAAGATACTATTTTTGCAAAAACACTTTCCATGCCCGCAAACACAAAAACGCCATTGGCGGCCATCCAGTCCAAACTGCCCAATGTCGGCACCACGGTTTTTGCCGTCATGTCGCAATTGGCGCAGCAGCACAACGCCATAAACTTGGGCCAGGGCTTTCCCGATTTTCCGTGTTCCCCGGAATTGGTCGGGTTGGTGGCGCAAGCCATGCGCGACGGCCACAACCAGTATGCCCCCATGCCCGGCCTGATGGCCCTGCGCGAACAGATTGCCGCTAAAACCGAACGGCTGTATGGCCATACGCCCGATCCGGAAACGGAAATCACCGTGACTTCGGGCGGCACCGAGGCGTTGTTTGCCGCCATCAGTGCCGTGGTGCGCCCCGGCGACGAGGTGCTGGTGGTTGAGCCGTGCTACGACAGTTATGTGCCCGCCATTGAACTCAACGGCGGCATTCCGGTGAGCATCCCGCTCAAACCGGGCGACTTTTCGATGGATTTTGACCTGCTTAAATCAAAGATATCGCCTCGCACCCGCGCCTTGATGATTAACACGCCGCACAACCCGACCGGCACGATTCTGCGGCAATCCGACATCCGGCAAATCGCCGGGTTGCTGCGCGATACGGATATTTTCCTGATCAGCGACGAGGTGTATGAACACATCATTTTTGACGGCGAGCCGCACCACAGCGTGCTGCGCGAACCCGACCTGCGCGACCGGACTTTTGTGATCTCCTCGTTTGGCAAGACCTACCACGTAACCGGCTGGAAACTGGGCTACTGCATTGCACCGGAAGCACTGACCAAAGAGTTTCGCAAGGTACACCAGTACCTGACTTTCTCGTCGTTCACGCCGCTGCAATACGCGCTGGCCGAATACCTGCGGCAACCCGGACACTATGCGCAACTGCCCGGTTTCTACCAGCAGAAACGCGATTTCTTCCTGAATCTGATGCGCCAAACCCGCTTTGCGTTCCGGCCTTGCGCGGGCAGCTATTTTGCGCTGGCCTCGTATGCGCACCTGACCGATGAGCCGGATTACGACTACGCCATCCGCCTGACCAAGGAAATCGGCGTGGCCGCCGTGCCGCTTTCGGTTTTCTACCAAGACAAGACGGATGGTAAACTGCTGCGTTTCTGCTTTGCCAAAACCGAACAGACACTGGAACGCGCCGCCGAACGGCTGGTGAAAATATAAAGGCTGGCGCAATAAGAACCGGCACAATAATAGACTTGTTGCAATTTGATAATCAACAAGTTATGCATTTTTTCAATACGGCATCAGACATGGAAAACAGTATCTTTTCAAAAGGCAAAACCCCGT
>JAYWIH010000187.1:0-27968 GCA_043789005.1 Sphingobacteriales bacterium | reverse complement strand
TGCCCGACGACGAATGGTTGCCGCCAAACATCCAGTGCAAGCCAAGCTGGATGCCCACCAGCAAATTGGCCCGCCTGCCCGATAAGTCGCTGGCAACCTGCTGCGCCGTCTTGCTCTGCAACGCCTGGATGAAATCGCCGTTGCGCATATCCACAAAGCCGTAATTGCCGCGCACCTGCGTGGACAGGTACAGGTTCGAGCCGAGGTCTATGTCAATGCCCATGCCCAAGGCAAGTTGCAGGTCGGTTTCGCGGAATTTCTCAATACTGTTTTTGGCCTCCGTGCTGAAAAGTGTCTGCACCGTAGCCGGATAGTTGTACGTGCCATCGGGGCTGGTTGCCACGGGCTGGCCGGTGGCCGGGTCGTTGGGCGCCTGCGCACCGGCGGGCAGTTGCAGCGTGCCGGCTTGGTACTGCGCATACACTTCCTGTCCGCGCGTCAGAATCGAGAGTTGCGGCCCAAACATGAAATTGAACCGCGTGCGGGCACCGCCCGAACCAAACGTGCGCAGCAGCAGCGGCAAATGCACGTATTCCAAATCAATGCGTCGCTCGCCGATAACTTGCTGGGCCACATTGATGATTTCGAAAACCTGTCCCTGCCGCGAAAAAATCGATTCGAGCTGCAGGCCGAATCCCCGGCCAAAATCCGCTCCCGCCGTCACCCCGATGGGAGCGAAATTGTACGTTTGCTGCGCATTGTAACGCGGATCTTCCGAGAGTCCTTTGTCCAGCACAAACGTGCCGTTGAATGCGCTGGTCAGGCCAAGATGAAACTTGGTTTGGGCCGCGCACAAATGCAACTGGCTCACGGCCAGGCACAAGCAAAATAGTATCTTTTTCATGGGCGAAACCTGCGGGTGTTTTTAAAAGATGATGGAAAGTAGAACCGAACACTGGCGGCAATTAACCGTTAGTGCTGCCAGACGCGCAAAAGTAACGCGGCTGCCCGGCGAATGCGGCGGAAAACGGAACGAAACAATACGCCCGACCGAAAAACGGGGATTTGACACGTACCAGCGGAAGGAACAAAATCTTGCAAAAACATATTCCGAATCGGAAATATGTGCTTATCTTTGCGGTTCTAAATTTTTGGGAGGTGCATCGTGAAAGACCCGAAAGCATTTGATATTGGCATCATCGGCCTCAAAAACAAGCGTTACGACTTTGATTTAGACGGAGGTGACGATTTTTTCGCCCTGTTTGAAAACAGCCCGGTGGAAAAAGGAAAGTTCAAGGTGCATCTGCAACTCGACAAGTCCGAACGGATGATGCAACTGGATTTCATCATCACCGGCAATATCGAGGTCATTTGCGACCGTTCGCTGGATGCCTTTAACTATCCGTTGCATATCGAGCAGAAGCACATCCTGAAATTTGGCGGGCAAGATCAGGAACTGACGGATGAAATTGAAATCATCAGTCGCGACGTAACCACGATTAATGTGGCGCAGTACGTGTATGAATTCATTGTTCTGGCAATTCCGATGAAGAAAATACATCCCAGATACGAAGGTCAGACGTATGAGGAGAACGAAGAGGGGCTGCTGATTTACAGTTCCAAGGCCGAGCTTTCCGAAACCGAAAACGAGGAAGCCGATGTTGACCCGAGGTGGGCGGCATTGAAGAAGCTGAGCGACAATTAGAGGAATGTCGGTTCAAAACCGGATCCGGAATGAAATCCGGGGGTTTGGGCATTTGAAAAGATACTATTTTACAGGCAGCATTTTACCATCCAGGCATAAAACTTAAAACCCAACACAATGGCACACCCCAAACGGAAAATCTCCAGAACCCGCCGCGACAAGCGTCGCACGCACCACGTGGCAACGCCCAAGACCATCTCCATCTGCCAAGCCACCGAGACACCGCATATGCGCCACCATGCGTATGTAGTGAGCGGCGATTTGTACTACAATGGCAAAGTGGTCATTGAAAACTACACGTCCATTGCTTGAGATAAGTATTTGTCGTATTGTTGGAATATGATTCAACTGGCAGACGGCGGGAAGGCGAAAAGGACGGTTCCGCATCCGGTATCTTTTGCCTTGCCGCCGTCTGCCTTTCATTTTTTCACTAACTCACTGAAATCTACATGAGAATTGCGATAGACGCAATGGGTGGCGATTTTGCCCCCGAATCCATTGTAGAGGGCGTATCGATGGCGGGAGACACGCTGCCCGCCAACGTGCAACTGGTTTTGGTGGGCAACCGGGAGGTGCTTGAGCCACTGATCCATGTGCCTGCTTTTTCCACATTCGCCGTAGAGATTATGCACGCCCCCGATGTGGTCGGGATGGCCGAGCATCCAACCAGGGCTTTAGCGCAAAAGCCCCACTCCAGCATTTCCGTCGGCTTTCAATTGCTGAAAGAGGGCAAGGTGGATGCGTTTTGCGGCGCGGGCAACACCGGAGCCATGATGGTGGGAGCCATGTTCAGCGTAAAGCAGATGGAAGGCGTACTGAGGCCCACCATTGCCAGTTATTACCCGAAAAAAGATGGCAGCCAAGGCGTGATTCTCGATGTGGGAGCCAATGCCGACTGCAAGCCCGAAATGCTGGAACAGTTTGGTGAGTTGGGGTATGTGTATGCCAAATCAGTGCTGGGCATTGACCGGCCGCGCGTGGGCCTGATGAATATCGGGGAGGAAGAGCAAAAAGGAAACCTGCTGGCACAGGCCGCCCACCAACTGATGAAAGCCAACACAAAAATCAATTTCGTAGGCAATCTGGAAGGGCGCGACTTGCATACCGACAAAGCGGATGTGATTGTGTGTGATGGCTTTACGGGCAACATAATCCTAAAAATGGCCGAATCGTTTTACGATGTGTTCCACCAGCGCGGCGTACGCGACACGTTCATGGACCAGTACAATTACGAAGCCGTGGGCGGCAGCCCGATACTGGGTGTGAACGGCAATGTGATTATCGGGCACGGGGTATCGTCGCCGTTGGCGGTGAAGAACATGGTTCTGCTGGCCAAGAAAATGGTCGAAACCAACGTGGTGCAGAAGATAAAACAGGCACTGAATAACAAACAACCATGACCCATTCAGGCGGTTCGGCAAAGCGGACAGCATGAATGGGTTTTTCATTCAGGACGCGGGCCGGGTCGGGTGTTTGGCTGGATTGCCAGAAAAACCCTTCTTCCTTGGTCTCCAAATCCTGAACCTTAACTTCCATCCCATTAGAATGACTGCAATCAAAGCTGCCATCACCGGCGTTCATGGCTACGTACCCGAGTATGTGCTGACCAACGCCGAACTTGAAACCATCGTGGATACCAACGACGAATGGATAACCAGCCGCACGGGCATCAAGGAAAGAAGGATACTGAAGGGCGAGGGTTTGGGCAGCTCGCACATGGGGGCCAAAGCCATTGAGGGACTATTGCAAAAGACCAACACCGACCCGCTCGACATTGAACTGATTATCTGCTGCACCACCACGCCCGACTTCGTGTTTCCGGCCACGGCCAACCTGATTGCCGACATGGTGGGAGCCAAAAACGCCTTCAGTTACGATGTGCAGGCCGCCTGTTCGGGATTCCTGTTTTCCATGTCTACCGCCGCGCAATTCATCGAAACGGGACGTTGCAAGAAAGTGATTGTGGTGGGTTCGGACAAAATGTCGTCCATTGTGGATTACCAGGACCGCAGCACGTGCATCATCTTTGGCGACGGAGCCGGAGCCATCCTGCTGGAACCCACCGAAGAACCCGGCTACGGATTGCAGGATTTCGTGCTGAAATCGGACGGTTCGGGTGTGGAATATTTGGTGCAGAAAGCCGGGGGCAGCCGCCGCCCGCCCAGCATCGAAACCGTGACCAACCGCGAGCATTACATCCATCAGGAAGGCGCGGCGGTTTTCAAGTTCGCCGTGACCAATATGTCTAACGTGGCTGCCGAAGTGATGGAACGCAACCACCTGACGAGTGCCGATGTGGCCTGGCTGTGTCCGCACCAAGCCAACCGGCGCATCATTGATGCCACGGCGCAGCGCATGGGCATCAGTGAAGACAAGGTGATGATCAACATCCACAAGTATGGCAACACCACCGACGGCACGCTGCCGCTGGCACTCTGGGATTACGAACACCTGCTGAAAAAAGGCGACAACATTATCTTTGCGGCGTTTGGCGGCGGCTTCACGTGGGGCGCGGCTTACCTGAAATGGGCCTACGACGGCACAAAGTAAAAAAGCCCCCGATTCCCGAAGGGGAGCAAAATAGTATGTTTTGAAAACGCGAAACCTTTGATCCGTAAAACTCCGCACTTAAAAATCTGGATTGGACTTATGAAAGCAAAAGAAATACAGGACCTGATTGACTTCATCGCCCACTCGGGTTTGGATGAGGTGAACATAGAGACGGAAGGCTTGAAGCTCAACGTGAAGCGCAATGCGGCTGCCGCGCCAGTGGTGCAAGCCGTGGCCGTGCCTCCAGTAGTTGCTGCCGTTCCGGTTGCCGCCGCCCAAACCCCGCCGGCCGTTGTCGAAAGCGCGAAAAGCGACAGCACGGTGATTGTCCGCTCGCCCATGATCGGCACTTTCTACCGGTCGGCCAGCCCCGAATCGCCGCTGTTCGTGGAAGTGGGCGACGACATGAAAAAAGGTCAGGTCGTGTGCATCATCGAAGCCATGAAGCTGTTCAACGAAATCGAGAGCGAAGTGTCGGGCAGGATTGTGAAAGTACTCGTGGAAAACGCAACGCCCGTGGAATACGACCAGCCGCTTTTCATTGTCGAGCCCAACTAAATCAATTCGGAATTCGGAATTCAGAGACACAGTTTGATACAGTCAATTGCATTTATATCCTGAAAACCTTCAGGATGGATGCCAAAAGGACATCTTGGAAAATAGTATCTGTCAAAACTGAAAAACCTGAACATTTCTCCTCTGAATTCTTTATTCCTCATTCTGAATTCAGAAAACCATGTTCAAGAAAATACTCATTGCCAACCGGGGCGAAATAGCCCTGCGTGTCATCCGTACGTGCCGCGAAATGGGCATCAAGACGGTTGCCGTCTATTCAACTGCCGACAAGGAAAGCCTGCACGTGAAGTTTGCCGACGAGGCCGTGTGCATTGGCCCGCCGCCCAGCCGCCAATCATACCTGAGCATCCCCAACATCATCGCCGCCGCCGAAATCACCAATGCCGATGCGATTCATCCGGGCTACGGATTTTTGTCGGAAAACGCCGACTTTTCGCGCATCTGCCAAGAATACAACATCAAATTCATCGGGCCCGCGCCCGAAATGATCGAATCCATGGGCGACAAGTCGTCGGCCAAGGCTACCATGAAGGCGGCGGGTGTGCCCACCATTCCCGGATCAGACGGAATAATCGATTCGATAGAGGAAGCAAAACCGCTGGCCTTGGAAATCGGCTACCCGGTGATTGTGAAGGCAACGGCGGGCGGCGGCGGCAAGGGAATGCGCATTGTGCGCGGCGAAGAGGATTTTGAAAAGGCGTGGAACGATGCCAAGATGGAAGCCGGAGCCTCGTTTGGCAACGACGGGCTGTACATGGAAAAATACCTGGAAGAGCCGCGCCACATTGAAATCCAGATTGTGGGCGACCAATACGGCAAAGTCTGCCACCTGTCTGAACGCGACTGCTCGATCCAGCGGCGGCACCAGAAATTGGTGGAGGAAACGCCTTCGCCCATCATCTCGCCCGAGATGCGCCGCACCATGGGCGAGGCCGCCATCAAGGGCGCGTCGGCAATTCGCTACGAGGGAGCGGGCACGATTGAGTTTCTGGTGGACAAACACGGCAAGTTTTATTTCATGGAGATGAACACCCGCATTCAGGTCGAGCATCCGATTACGGAGGAAGTGACGGATTTTGACCTGATCAAGGAGCAGATTAAGGTGGCGGCGGGCGTACCGATTTCGGGCAAAAACTACGAACCCGGCCTGTTTGCCATGGAATGCCGCATCAATGCCGAAGACCCGGCCAATAATTTCCGTCCGTGTCCGGGCAAGATCGTGAACCTGCACCTGCCCGGCGGCCACGGTGTGCGCGTGGATAGCCACGTGTATGCGGGCTACACGATACCGCCCAACTACGATTCCATGATTGCCAAGCTGATTGTGACTGCCCAAAGCCGCGAGGAAGCCATTGTGCGCATGAAACGCGCCTTGCAGGAATTCGTGATTGAAGGCATCAAGACCACCATTCCGTTCCACATCCGCCTCATGGACGACGAAGGCTTCCGCAGCGGCAAGTTCACGACCTCGTACTTGGACACGTTTGACTTTTCGGGCCTGTAATCTTCAGGGAGTGGCGTAAAAATAGTATGTTTTAAAAACACCAAACCCCGGCTTGCATAAAAGCCGGGGTTTGGTGTTTTTAAAGGCTGCAATCTTTAGTCCTCTCCGAAACAAGGTGGCCGCCAACGGGCAGGGCTTGGCGAAGGTGGCGGATTTTTTACGCAAAAGCCCCATAGAATTACAAAAGTTGATTGTTATTCCGTCCGCCCCAATAACGCCAAACCCCCTGTTATGTACACACTCTTCTCCTCGTTCTGTCAATTTTGGTGTCGCTTGAAACTGCAAAATAGAAAGTTTTGTGTTATGTCAAAAGGCGTTGTATGGTCTTCTGTTACACACTTTATTTTGTCAAAACCGTTTTGAAGTTCTGCTGTTAATTTTTCTTCGCTGTATTGTTTAATTTGTAGTCCGCTACATTTTTCTGGTCCGTTGTCGGAAAATGTTCCAATTGTCAAAAAGCCTGAAACAGAATTTCTTGCTGTGTCCATATATTTTGCAACTTGGTCGCTGGTTGTTAGAAAATGAAAAGTTGCCCTGTCGTGCCAAATGTCAAAAGTTGTGTCTGGCTGAAATTCTGTGATGTCGCTAACAATCCAATTTATTTTTTCTGCTTTGTGGCCCAAACGTTTTTTTGCTTTGTCAAGGGCTAGTGCTGAAATGTCAAGCACTGTAATATTTTCAAAACCTTCGTCAAGTAAATAATCCACAAGTTTACTGTCGCCACCACCGATGTCTATAATTTTTGCGGTCTTTGTCAAACCGAAAGAATGTATAAAGTCCAAAGAAGTTTTTGGAATTTCTTGTGTCCAACTAACTTGGTTTGGGTCTTTGGTTTTATAAACTGTGTCCCAATGATTTTGTGTTGTCTTGTCCATAAATGCAAGGTCGTTAAATTATTTTCAATGTCGCGCAGGGTGTCGTTTTAGGGTTGCCCATAACTCGCCGATTGGCGTAATCCCACTAATCACGGGTTGCGGCAACCAGCCAAATATAGCGGCATTGCCGCAACTTCCCAAGGCAATGCGGAGCCGCAAAACAGTATCTTTTGAAAACCCCAAACCCGGCATTAATGCCCGCCGCCAATCATGTCGCGGGCGTGGCAGGCGGCGTGGCAGGCGGCGTGGCAGGCGCGGTTGCTTGCAGAGGCGGCTGAAAGTCAAATTGCTTGCTCACAGCGCGGGGATATAGATGTCAAAGGTCGCGCCTTTGTTTGGTTCACCATCTGCAGTGATGATGCCGTTATGGTTTTCCACGATTTTCTTTACAATGGATAGCCCGATGCCTGTGCCGTGGTACTCGGCTCTGCCGTGCAGGCGTTGGAACACCTCGAATATCTTTTCATTGTATTGCTTTTCAAATCCGATTCCGTTGTCGGTCAAAGAGATGTGGCAATATCTCTTATCGGGTGAAAGTTCTTGGTTATTGAGGTTCATGCCTTCGGCAATCCTGCTTCTCACGGTTATGCGCGGCGTTGCCTGGGATGTTGAAAATTTCAAGGAATTGCTCATCAGGTTTTGCATGAGCTGGCGGAACTGAAACGGAATGATATGGGCATCGCCTAATTCATGCGCATCAATGGTTGCGTTTTTCAATTTGATTTCCTCACTCAAATCTTCCTTTACCTCCTCCAGGATTTTATTCAAGTCCGTGTTTACGAATGCACGTTCTTCGGTGGTTGTTCGCGAATAGGCAAGCAAATCCTGTATGAGCGTTTGCATTCTCAAGGCCGCACTTTGCATACGCCCAAGGTAGTCCCTGCCACGCTCGGATAGGTTTTCATGTTCCTTTTCCACGATGCGCGTGGAAAAGGTTTGGATTTTACGTAATGGTTCTTGCAAATCGTGGCTGGAGATATAGGCAAATGTCTGGAGTTCTTTGTTGAGGGCTTCGAGTTGTGCATTCTTTATCTCCAATTCGGCGGTGCGTTGGCTCACTTGTTTTTCCAATGCATTGGAAAAGGTTTTTTCGCTATGCACATCGGTAAATGCACCCACCCATTTTACTATTTCATTTTCCTCGTCCCGCACCGGTTCTCCCACTACTGTGTGCCAGCGGTATTGGCCTTCCTTGCTTTTAAGGCGCACGTCATGCCTGTAAACCGTGCCGGTCGACAAACTGTGCGCCCACGCGTTGTTTATGTTGTCATAGTCATCGGGGTGTACAATGGCTTTCCATTCGGTTTCGCCTCCGGGTTCAACGCCGGTGTATTCTTGCCAGCGGAAAGAGGCAAAATCCCGCATTCCATTTGTATCGGTAACCCAAACCAACTGCGGCAGGGTTTGCACAAGCGGACGGAATTTTTCTTCGCGTTCCTTTGATTGGCTTTCAATCCTGATTTTGTCATCAATATCGGTGTTGGTGCCTATCCAGCGATGAATTTTCCCGTGTTCGTCAGTTATGGGTACGCCGCGGGTAAGGAACCAACGGTATTCGCCATCGGCACGCCGGAGGGGAAATATGAGTTCAAAGGGTTCGTTGGTAACCCACAGTTTTTTGGAAATCTCCGTAACGCTTTCCACATGGTCGGGATGATGCACTTTTTGCCATCCCCAACCTTGCATTTCTTCCAAGCTAAGCCCCGTGTAATCCAACCAACGCTGATTGTACCAGAAAATGTTGCCGTCGCCTTCGGCAATCCATGCCAGGTTTTGGATGTTGTTGCTGAAAATCCTGAAGCGTTCTTCACTTTCCATCAAGGCATCCTGTGTCAATTTTTGTTCGTGTATGTCAAAACCAACGCCAACGTATCCCAAAAACTCACCGTTGGGCGAATAGCGCGGATTGCCTCTGAATAAATGCCACCTGTATATTCCATCATGTCGCTTGACCCTTATTGCGGGAATAAAATAAGGCTGTCGTTTTTCAAAAGCGGGAACATACACATCAAGCACGCCTTGCACGTCGTCAGGATAAATGATGCCATCCCATGCCCTGCCCAAGGCTTCCTCATGCGTTTGCCCTGTGTAATCCAGCCATATTTTGTTCCAATAGCTGACGGTGGCTTCCGGGTTCGGGTCAACGATGAAAGACATCATTGGAATGTTGTCAATCAATGACCGGTAGCGGTTTTCACTTTCCTTCAATAAATCTTGTGCCTCCTTTTGTGCGGTTATGTCAGCAGTAGTGCCCGCCATGCGATACACCACCCCTTGGTTATTGCAAAATGCTTTCCCTTTCGCCCTTAACCAGCGTATGGCATTGGTGTCTGGATGTATATTCCGGAATTCAGTGGTAAAAAAGCTATCAACACTTCCGTCAAGTACGCTCTGATAAAGCCTTTCCTGCTCCTCCCGGTCTCCGGGATGCAAAATGGCAAAAGCCGCGTCAATAGTGTATGCTTCGTTGGACGGCAACCAATACAACTGTGCCATATTGCCTTCAGCAATCACCTTTTTACCCGCCACATCAAAATCCCATAATCCTAATCCGGAGGCACTGATGGTGGTAGCATAACGCTCTTCGGTTATTTTTAGCTGTTCCTGTATTTTCAATTGTTCGGTAATGTCCGTATTGGTTCCAAACCATTGTTTGATCACGCCCGTGTTGTCTCTGATGGGAGCAACACGGGTGAGAAACTGCCGGTACGCACCATCGGCCCCTTTCAAGGGGAATACCATTTCAAAGGAATCTCCGCTTGCGATGGCTCCTTGCCATTTTTCCATCACCGACGGAAGCCGGGCGGGGTCATGCACCGACTGCCAACCCCAACCCTCCATCTGTTCGGGGGTGGTGCCCGTGTAATTGTACCATTTTTTATTGTACCAGTAAATCCAGCCATCGGCGGTGGCCATCCACGCAAGGTTGGGTATGTTGTCGGCCAAGGCATTGAACTTGGCGGCGGTTTCTTCCACCGACTTCCTTGCATTCACCAGTTCGGTAACATCCGTTGCGATAGAAATTATGCCGGGTATTTTATCTCTCTCCTGTATGGGTTCGCACGTAAGGTTGAAATACAGGTTTTCCGTTTCGCCATTGCGGACACGTGAGGCCGGCATTTCGTTGGCGATATAAGGCTTGCCCGTGGCAATCACTCCTGCAAGCAACGCTTCAAAGCCCTGCCCTTTGCTTTCGGGTATGGCCGTGAATACCGGCAGATTCATTACCTGTTCAGCGGTTTTGTCCCAAACCTGCAGTTGTTTTTCATTTGCCACCTCCACCACAAAATCCTCCCCTTTCAAAACACAGATGGCAACCGGGGCTTGTTCCACCATGTCACGAAACCTTTGCTCGCTTTCTTCTTTCGCTTTTAATTTTCCAATGTCAACGGCTTGCTGTATGGTTTCCGCTTTCAGCCGTTCTGCCAGCACCATTGATTTGTTCAGCCGCCAGTATGAATAAGTAAGTATTACCAAAGCGAGCAGACCCAGGGCAAAAAGCAAGGCGGGTGCAATCATGGTCTGGTTGGCAAGTTTGCTTGAACGTTGTCGCATCAAGTCGCTTTGCCTTTCAATCATGCCATTCACTGCGGTGCGCAGGCTGTTCATGATTGATTTGCCCGTTAAAAGCTGTGCGGTTGATGGTGCGCGCAACTTATCAGCCGCCAGCATTTCACGCATATACGCTTCGCGGTGTCGGGCAAGAATCCTAACCGCTGCCAGGCTTTCCTGTTGTTCGGGATTGTCAATGGCAAGTTGCCTTACCGTTTCGATATTTCGGGGATACTCTTTTAAACCCTTGGTAAAAGATTCGAGGAATGTTGTGTCGTGGGTGAGCAGGTAGCCCCGATGCCCCGCTTCGGCATCTTTTAACGCGCCAATGACTTTTTCAAGTTCCAGCGTTACTTGTGTGGCATTGTTTACCGAAGCTGCCGATTCAATGAGTGAACTGGTTTTTGTGTAGGAAACAATGGAAAGAATGAACACCACGGCAATGGTGGCGATGAACACCACACGAAGGCTTCTGTTTCGGTTTGTCATGGCAGATTTCAAATTACTTTAAGCAGAAATTCATCCCTGGAGGGCCGTTCGTTTTTCAATTTCGAAATCAACTCAAGCGATTTTAGAATCATGTTTTTCAGGTTTTCAAATTCCGGGGGCTTGCGTATGCAGTAATGCGCGCCGTGTTCGTACAGCAAATCCGCCGCTTCTTTGTCAAACGAAGTCGAGAATATGATTACGGGAATCTGGTTCAGTTTTGCATCCCGTTTTATTTCCGCCAAACATTCGAAGCCATTTTTGCGTGGCATATTCAAGTCGAGGTAAAGCACATGGGGAAGCGTTTCTTTTGCTGCCAGCAGTTGCATCAGATGCACTCCGTCGTGCGCGGTTGTGAGTTGCGTCACAACTGGTATTTCTTCCAACGCCTCTTCAAAAAAGATGCGGTCGTCAAGGTCGTCATCGGCAAGCAGGAGGTGGATCGGGGTGTTGTGCATGGTGCAAATTCAAATGTTGGGAGTTTGCAGGTGTAACGGGTGCGTTTGGGAAAATACGGCTTTCCCGGAAATGGCGGTTCTGTTCGTTTCACGCGTACACCAACTTGCGGAGACGCGTGCACCAGTTTGCGCATTGCCGTGAACTATGCTGGTCAATGGATTATGCCGGTCAGTCAAATATAATGGCATTGCCATAAATCTCCAAATCCAAAAATCTCCAAATTCAAGGGGAGATTCAGGCCGTTCACCGCCGTCGCCGATTTTCGGTCGGGGTTCACAAAAACAGTATCTTTCAAAAAGCTGAAAGCCCCGTCTTTAGCGGGGGCCAAACCCGGCTGGCTAATGCCCGCCGCCATCAATCATGTCGCGGGCATGGAAGGCGGCGGGCAGGATGGCTTCCAACGATTCCTGTGCGCCTTTGGCACTGCCCGGCAGGGTGACAATCAATGACTTGCCGGCCACGCCCGCCACCGCCCTCGAAAGCATGGCAGTGGCTGTGCGCATCTGGCCGTGTACGCGCATGGCTTCGGCAACGCCCGGAGCCTCGCGGTTCAGTAGGCTGCGTACGGCTTCCACCGTGCAGTCGCGCGGGCCGAGGCCGGTGCCGCCCGTGGTGAAAATGAACGGAATATCGCGGGCAACCCAATCCGCGATTTTCTCGCGAATCAATTCCAGATTGTCGGGAACAATCTGGTAGTCAACCGTTTGCACGCCCAAGCCGGTCAGGATTTCCCGTATCCGCACACCTGAAACATCGTCGCGCAGCCCGGCCGCCGTGGAGTCGGAGCAGACCAGTACCGCCGCCACGGGGTTTTTGGCGGCGTATTTCTTGTTGTCCGATTTGCCGCCCGTCTTCTTCAGCAACTTGATTGAGGTAATCTCCAACGTGCTGTCGTCCAGTGGTTTGAGCAAGTCGTAAATGGTCAGGGCGGCCACCGACACTGCGGTCAGCACTTCCATTTCAATGCCCGTCCGCCCGATGGACTTGCCTTCGCAACGGATCACAATGCCGCATTGGGCCGGTGGGGTTTGGCCTTCTTGAAAGATACTATTTTCGGTATTGTTGTTTCCATCCAGATAACCGTAGCTGATTTCCAAGCCGTCAATGGAAACCGGGTGGCAATGCGGAATCAGGTTGTGCGTGTTTTTGGCGGCCAGCATTCCGGCGGCCTTGGCAATATCAAAAAGGTTGCCTTTGGGCAGTTTGCCGGCTTTTGCCAGTTCCAAGGTGGCGGGGCCGCACAGCACCGTGCCCGTGGCGGTGGCGGTTCGGAGGGAAACCTGCTTGGCGGAAATGTCGCGCATGGCGGAATGGGATTTGGGTGTCGGTCAGGTTTCAAATCTACGCATAAGAATGCCCGCCGACCGATGGCCGGTGAATTAATTCCGCAAATCCGCCATTGTGTATGGGCAAAGGCTTAATTTTGACCGGCGACACCCGCGCAAAATAGTATCTTCAAAAACAGGCAAACCCCTTTCTTGAAAGGAAAGAAACATATTCATGGAACAGACATTCTTGCAACAATCGGCGGCGCATATTTTCGCAAAATACCCGTCTGACTTGGAGCGTATCACGGTGGTGCTGCCCACCAACCGGGCTTGCTATTTTTTCAAACGCGCATTGGCCATGCAAACCGATCAGCCGTTCTGGTCGCCGGCGATTGTGCCCATCGACGATTTCATTGCACAGGCTGCCGATGCCGAACTCGTGGATCCGATCCAGTTGCTGTGGCTGCTGTTCGACACGTGCCGCGAAACCGACCCCCGCATCCAATTCGACAAATTCACGTCGTGGGCACACACGCTGCTGCAGGATTTTGATCACATTGACCAATATATGGTGGAAACAGGCGAACTTTTCGATTACCTGTCCGAAGCCAAAACGCTTGAACGCTGGCAGCCCGATATGCCCGGCAACGGCGTGCCCCAATCGCCGACGGCGACCCTGAAAACCTATTTCAAACTGTGGGACAACTTACAGGACATTTACCTGCGCCTCAAACAAAAGCTGGCCGGGCAAGGCAAAGGCTACCGGGGAATGATGTACCGGCGCATTGCTGAAAACATGGATTTGCTGCTTGATAACGAGGCGGTTGTGAAATACGTGTTCATCGGTTTCAATGCGTTGAGCCGTTCGGAGGAGCAGATTTTGTCGCAGTTGGTCAAGCGCGGCAAAGGCGAAATCCTGTGGGACACCGACGATTACTACATGGATGCCAACCTGAATGTGAAGGCCGGCGATACGCTGCGCCACTACCGCGACGACAACAAACTCGGCGCGTGGAACTGGCAGACCAACAACCTGCAAAGCCAACCCAAAGACATCCACATCATCGGCGTGGCCAATGCGAGTATGCAGGCCAAAGTGGCGATGCAGATTTACCGCCAACAATTGCTGGAACGGCAGAAAACCAAGAAAAACGGCCAAGTTGCGCTGGAATTTTCGGAGCCGGACGTGGACGAGAACGTGACGGCCATTGTGCTGCCCGACGAAAACCTGCTACTGCCGCTGTTGCAGTCGCTGCCCGCCGAAGTCAAGGATTTTAATGTGACCATGGGCTTGGCCTTGAAAAACTCGGGCCTGTACACCCTTATCGAATCACTGTTTGATCTGCAACACCTGCACCTGCTTGAAAAGCGCGACGGGCGGGCAACCCTGAAATTCAACCACCGCTACGTGACCCGGATACTGACGCACCCGTTTATCCGGCAGTATGATTACGTACACCGCAAGCAAGTGAACGAAAGCGGCGAGCAAAACCGAAGCCTGATCAACAATGTGCTGCACGAAATATCGTTCAACAACAAGGTTTTCCTCACACCCGACGAGATCATCCTCATCAGCGGCGGGCATCCGCTGTTCGAAACGCTTTTTACGCCGTGGCAAGGCGATGCGCAGGCAGCACTGGGTTGTTTTTACGCGCTGATTGACCATTTGCGCCAAGTGTACCAAGACCGTAAGGACGCGCTGGAAATGGAATACCTGTACTTGTTCCGGCAACTGATCCAGCGTCTCGACGACATCATGCGCGAACGGGCGGCGGCGCAAGCCGAAACGCTTTCGCTGCGGTCTTTCCGGCTGTTCCTCAACGAGTTGTTCCGCCAAACCAAGATTCCGTTCAGTGGCGAACCCGTCAGCAACCTGCAAATCATGGGTATGCTCGAAACCCGCACGCTCGATTTTGAAACGGTGATTTTGCTTTCGGCCAACGAAAAGGTGCTGCCACAGGGCAAGAAACAGCAGTCGCTGATTCCGTTTGATGCCAATTTCCAGTTTGGCCTGCCCACCTATCGCACGCAGGAAGCCGTGATGAGCTACCATTTCTACCGCCTCATCCAGCGTCCGTCCAGCGTGTATTTGCTCTACGTTTTGCCTTCCGATACGTACGGCGGCAAAGGCGAGCGTAGCCGCTTCATCCAGCAGATTGAGCATGAACTGGTGCGCTACAACCCGAACATCAAACTGCACTACCACGATGTGCAAGTGGCCGAACGCGACTCGGCAACCGTTCTGCCCGCGTTTGAAGTGAAAAAAACCGAGGAAATCCGCGAAAAAATGCTGGAAAAAATGTCCAGAGGATTGTACCCATCGCACTTGAACACGTTCGTGGAGTGTTCCATGAAATACTATCTTTCGCAAGTGCTGAACCTACGCCCCGAAGACGAAACGGGCGAAAGCCTGGATCGCGGTCAGTTTGGCGATCTGGTACACCGCACGCTGGAAGGCATTGACCGCGAACTGGCCGACAGCCAGCAACCCACCACCAAAGACGACTTGGAAAAATGGATTCCGCAACTGCCCGACCGGGTGCGCACCGAGTTTGTCAACGCCTATCCCGATTATAATCTGGAAAGCGGACAGAACCACTTGCTGTACAAAGTCGCCGTGCGGATGATCGGGAATTTCTTTGCCGGACAGATTGAAAGCGGCCCTTTTCCGATGGAAATCCTAGGTTTGGAAAAGGAATTGTATGCCGATTACCAAACGTTTGTGCGCGGCGAAGCCGTCCATGTGCGGCTCACGGGCAAAATTGACCGCGTGGATCGGATTGGCAGCCAAATCCGCATCATTGATTACAAAACGGGCAAGATTGAAAAAAAGCAGCTCAAATCGACCGGGCCGGAGCAGGAGGATTTGCTGCTCCACAAGCCGGAAGGCGGCAACATCCGGCAGTTGTGGCTTTACAAATACATTGTTGCCAAAAAGTTGATGCAGGACGGAGGCATCCGGTTGGCCGACAAGCACTTAGCCGCCGACCAGCACCAACTCGTGGCCGGAATATTCTCGTTCCGCAACCAGAAAGAAGGCTTGCTCGAAGAACACCTGGACATTGGCGAAGGCACGCTGGATTCGTTTGTCCGGCATTCGGAAGATTACCTGGGCAAGCTCATCCACCAATTGCTTGATGCCGAACAACCCTTTGAACGCACCGCCAACGTAAAAACCTGCACCCGATGCGATTACCGCACCGTGTGCGGGCGGTGAGTTTTCTTTCTTGTGGTATACCGGAAAATAGTATGTTTTTCAAACGCCAAACCCGCTTTGCCATTCCGAAGCACTAAAAATCCGGCCTGCACTTGCCCGCAACTTTGGCAGAGTTCTGAACTCTGCCAAAGTTCATGCACAACCGCCCGATTCCTCTCTTTGCCGGAATGACAAAAAAACCGGCGTGGCAAAATAGTATCTTTCAAAAACCCCAAACCCCGCCCTGCTTGCCAGCAACCGGGATTTGTTGCGGAATCCATTGTTGTTTATGCGATTGTGTGTGTGCCGCCATTTTTTTATCAGGAAATATACCCTAATTTTGCTCGGCAAATAACCACCCGTAACCTACCCGTTATTTGCCATGTCCTTAGACCCCTCCAAGTTCCTGTTCGAAGCACTCACCTACGATGACGTGCTGCTGCTACCCGGCTACTCCGAAATACTCCCGCGCGAAACCGACGTAACCACCCAACTCACCCGCAACATCCGGCTCAACATCCCGATTGTGTCGGCGGCCATGGATACGGTCACCGAATCGGCGATGGCCATTGCCATGGCGCAGGAGGGTGGTATCGGGTTCATCCACAAGAACATGACCATTGACGAGCAGGCCGAGCAGGTGCGGCGCGTCAAGCGTTCGGAAAGCGGCATGATCCTTGACCCGATCACGCTCAGCGAGGATGCCAAGCTGATGGATGCCCACCGCATCATGCGTGATTTCAAGATTGGCGGCATACCGGTCATCAATGCGCAGGGCGTGCTGGTGGGCATACTCACCAACCGCGACTTGCGTTTTGAAAAAGCCATGCAGCGGCCCGTGGTCGAGGTCATGACCAAAACCAACCTGATTACCGCCCCCGAAGGTATAAGTCTGGCCGAAGCCGAGGAAATGCTCAAGGAATACAAGATTGAGAAGCTGCCGATTGTGGACCGCGATTTCAGGCTCAAGGGCCTGATCACCTACAAGGACATTCTCAAGCGCAAAAGCCACCCCAACGCCTGCAAGGATATGTTCGGGCGGTTGCGTGCCGGGGCGGCCGTCGGGGTCACCCCCGATTTGCTCGAACGCGTGGCGGCCCTGATAAAATCGGGCGTGGATGTGGTCAGCATTGACACCGCCCACGGCCACTCGCGCGGGGTAATCCAGGCCCTGAAAGACGTGAAAGCCAAGTTCCCGAACCTGGAGGTGATTGTGGGCAACGTGGCCACTGGCGACGGGGCCAAAGCCTTGGCCGATGCCGGAGCCGATGCCGTGAAAGTGGGCGTGGGGCCGGGCAGCATCTGCACCACGCGCATCATTGCCGGTATCGGCGTGCCGCAGTTGTCCGCCGTGTACGAGTCGGCCAAGGCCATTTTGGGTTCGGGTGTGCCCATCATTGCCGATGGCGGCGTGCGTTTCTCGGGCGATATTGTCAAGGCCATTGCGGGCGGGGCCAGCAGCATCATGATCGGCTCCATGCTGGCCGGCACCGAAGAGGCTCCCGGCGAGGTGGTGCTTTACGAAGGCCGCCGGTTCAAGACTTACCGGGGCATGGGTTCGCTGGAAGCCATGGAAGACGGCTCGAAAGACCGCTATTTCCAAGACACCGAAGACGACATCCGCAAACTGGTTCCCGAAGGAATCGTGGGCCGGGTTCCGTTCAAAGGCTCGGCTTCCGAGGTGATCTACCAGATGGTGGGCGGCTTGCGGGCGGGCATGGGCTACTGCGGCGCGGCCAACGTGGAAGCATTGAAAGAAGCCAAATTCGTAAAAATAACGGCGGCGGGCGTACGTGAAAGCCACCCGCACGACATCCAGGTGGTGCGCGAGGCTCCCAACTACAACTACAGCCGCTGAAAAGACCTCACCCCCGGCCCCTCTCCTGCTGAGAGGGGTGAAAAAAAGGGAGCCTTTACTCCCCGCTCAGCAGGAGAGGGGCCGGGGGTGAGGTCTTTCAACCCTGCAAACGTTGGCACTTTGCCCCGGTTTCCGTACTTTTACAACTTGCCCCCAACCGTCACACCCAACCCGACCTCCTGAATGTCACGCTTGCTCAGATTCCGTTTCGTTCGTTTTGGCATGGTTGGCGTGTTCAACACTATCCTTGACTGGAGCGTTTATTTTCTGGTTCTCATTGTGCTGGGCGAAGGCTATAAGATCATGCACGTGGAAACGGATACGTGGGCCAAGGCGGCGGGCAATGTGGTGGGCGTAACGTCGGCGTTTTTCCTTAATTCGCGCTGGGTTTTCAAGGACAACGGCTACCACAACCACCTGCACGACGAAATTACGCCGAAAGAAAAACTGCTGCTCATCGGCGGCAGCTATGTGAAATTCGTTGCCTCCTACGGCTTGGGCATGGGCATGAACATTTTGACATACACCACCATGAAACGCTTCCACGTGGATGAGTTTCCGGCTTCGTTCGGCTTGGGCCTGCTATCCAAACTGCCCGCTTTGGTTGCCAGCACGGGTGTTTCGGCCATTTTCAACTATTTGTTTTGCAAGCACTTCGTGTTCAGACCCAAGGTTTCCTGAACGGGATTCCATCCGGCAGGCTCAGGTAAAAGTCCGGGATTCCGCCAAGACTGACGAACCTCCAAGTTCATTGAAACTCGGAGGTTTTGTTTTTGAAAGCGGGTTTTGCCATTTCCGGGCATACTATTTTGCCGGAAATGCGCTTTGTTCCGTGGCACTGGATTTATGCAAACCGGGGAGTTGCCTTTGCAAAATAGTATCTTTCAAAAATGCTAAACCTGCGGTTTTCGCACAAGCTGAAGCGTGTGCTACTGCCGCCGACATAAAACCATGAGCCGCGAAAAACTCCAGTTATTGATTGACGAAATTGTCAGCGACGGCAAAATCACCGCTCCCGAAAAGCAATTCCTGCTGGCCAAAGCTGACGAGTACGGCATTGACCCCGGCGAACTGGAACGGATGCTGCAAGCGGCGATGCCCGCCGGAAACGCCTCGGAGCCGGACAACCTGCCTGAACTGCAGTCGGGTTTCATCATTTCCAAAGATACTGTTTTGCCGGAGGCCGTCACGCTTGGCGAGCCGGAAGGCTCTAGTTTCATCACTGGAAACCCGCCGCCGAACGCTTCACAAATCAACCTCGAAAGTAGCCGTTCGGGCATCAGTTTCGCCCCCAACTTCACCGACCTTGAGCCACTCGGCGAGCAGGGTTCCATGAGTCTCGTGCAAAAAGCCCGCTACGACCGCCAATGGGTGGTAGTGAAGCGGCTGCCACCCGAACACCGCAGCAATCCGGCGTATAAAGACCTGTTTTTCAAGGAGTACAACTATGGCCGCGCCTTGCAGCACGAACATATTGTGGATATGCTGGGGCGCGGCGAGGATGCCGAAGGGCCGTTTTTTTTCATGGAATACGTGGACGGCAAGCCGCTCACGCAGCGCATTCCGGCGGGTGGAATCAAGGACGAAAAACTGGTGCGCAAAATCGCCTGCCAACTGCTGGAAGCCTTGGAATACGCCCACAAAAAGCAAATCTACCACCGCGACCTCAAGCCCGACAATGTGCTGGTGACCAACCGGGGCGACAATGTGAAGCTGATTGACTTCGGCTTGGCCGCCGCCGACCACTACACCGACATTGGCGGGGCCACCTTTGTGGGAACCAAGAAATATGCATCACCCGAGCAGCAAACCGACCCGTCGGGTGTGGACGGCCGGGCCGATTTGTACGCTTTCGGACTCATATTGCTGGAAATGTTCACGGGCAGCACGGCCAAGGAGGAGGTTTTCCTGATCCAAAAACCATATTGGCGCGACATCATCAACAAATGCCTGAAAAAAGACCCTGATGAACGGTTTGCCGATGCGGGAGAAATATCGGACTTGATTGACGACAATGCCAGCCGCATCGTCACCTCCGATCCGGGCATCCGCAAAAACATTCCGGAAAATAGTATCCCCCCAAAACCCCAAACTCCCGACCCGGCCCTTGAAAAGCGGCAACGTGAGTTGCTGGAAAAGGAACAGGAATTGCAGCGGCGCGAAGAGGCGCTGAAGCAGGAAGCCCTGAAACGCCAGCCGCCGCGCGTGTACGCGAAACCGCCCGCCGCGCCGCAAAAACGGCAGGGTTCGGGTTGCCTCCGCACCTCGCTCATCAGTTTCCTGATTATCACCGCGCTGCTGCTGTATGCGGGCTACGAAATTAACCAGTGGTGGAAAGGCGTGACGGCAGGCAAGGAGGTTTTCAAGGAGGAAACCCTGAAAACCCGCGTCACGGAATACTACCGCGCCTTGGAAAGCCACAATTTCAACCTTGTCGAGCCGTTTTACGAAGGCAACCTAGAGCGGTATTTCCAACGCCGCAACCTGCCGGTCAGTGAGGTGCGCGGGTTGGCCGAGGAATACTGGCGGCGTACACCCGAAGACGAGAACCGGGTGGACTGGAGCACATTCGCGTATGAAATCAGCGATGACGGCGAATACGCGACGGTGACTTTTGCCACTGATTACCGCTACCGCCGCACCAACGGAACCGAGCAAGCCGTCCGCGCCAAAACGGTGCTGAAACTGAACCAGGATTTGGATATTTTCTACGTGGCGGGCCGGTGAAGGGCCTCACCCCGGCCCTCTCCGAAGGAGAGGGAGAAAAAATAGTATCTTTTGAAAACTCAAAACCCGTCCGGCAGACAAGATGAGAGGCATCACGGGCGGGCTGTTTGCCCAAATCTGTATTTCTATATTTCTACATGACATGGCGATTCTGGTGAAATCCCCCGAACTTCCCTTTACCGGCGGCATTGTGACGTGGTGGGAAAAGGAAATCGGCGAGGAAGTGCAATTCGGGGAGATGATGGTCGAAATCCGGTCGGGAAGCACCGATTATCCGGTCAAGGCATATTTGCCCGGCACGCTGCTGCACATTTTTGCCAAGGCCGGAACCGAAATCGCGCCGGATGCACCGCTGGCGTTGCTGGGCGAAAAAAACGAGGACATCCGCGAATGGCTCACGTTGGGCCACGCAACCGGACAAAAGCAAGACACTGGCAGCCAATTGGTTGCCGTTGATCATTCGTCGGCGCAATCGGGTTTTACGGTGGCGGGTGAAACAGACGGGGGTTTGGCCTCCGGAAAAGATACTATTCTGGCGAGCGGCAGCGGCTCATCGTTCACAGTAGCCGGTGCGCCAGCGTCCCCGCGTTTTGCCCCGCCCGAAAACCTGACTACCGAGCAGACGCAAAACCTGGCCTTGTACGGACGCGGTTTCGACAAGTTCGTGAAGATGCGGCCCGTGCCCGAACAAGGCGCGATGGGCGAATTGTTTTTTGCCACGCAAGCCGTCAGCGGCCGCGATGTGGTGATCAAACGCCTGAAAGCCAGCCGCCGCGCCGATGCCAAGAGCCGCGAGTATTTCATGCGCGAGATTAACCTTGGCACCATTTTGCCATATCACCGCAACATCATCAACATCCTGTATTCCGATGAGAACGAACACGGGCCGTATTACGTCATGGAACGCATCAACGGCCATTCGTTGCAGCATCTGATGGACAACCGGCAGGTTCCGGAAAAAAAACAGCCGGAAATCCTCGCCGGCATTTTGGCGGGCTTGCAGCACATCCACGCCCACCAGATGGTACACCGCGACCTGAAACCGATGAATATCCTGGTGGATACGCAGCATTGGATTGCCAAAATCATTGACTTTGGTTTTGCCAAGCACCCGTCGTACCCTGACTTGGGCGTGACGGACATTGGCACCACCGGCTACATGGCTCCCGAACAGCGCGGCGACCAGCAAGCCGTGGACGGGCGGGCCGACGTTTACGCCATCGGCTGCGTGCTGTACGCGCTGCTGACCGGCGAGCCGCCGCAAGTCATTGACTTGCAGAAAATTACGAATCCGGTTTACAAGGCGGTGATTGACCAATGCGTGCAACCCGACCCGGCCGGGCGTTTCCAGTCGGTTTCGGAAATTATGGAAGCCCTCAGCCGGAAACCTGTGGAGGTAATCCAAACCGTATCGCAAAGCGATTTCCAAGCCGCCGCAACACACCCTGAGCCGGACAGTGCCGCCCAAAACGGTATCCAAAATAGTATCTTGGAAAACTTCAAAACCCTCATCAATGAGTGGGCTTTGGAAGCGTTGCCCGCCAGCCAGCCGCTTTCCAGCCTGACGGTCAGGCTGTTGCGCAAGCAAGCCGAAATGGCGGGCATGGACGGCCCAAAGCTGGAAGCCGAACTGAACGACTTTGCGGAGCTGTACCGCGAAATTCGCAGCGGCGGCGAGGTCACACCGTTCAAGAAACGCAGCTTGGCAATGCAGGGAAACGCGGTTCACATTTCCGCACAAACGGTTGACAAATTGATCCATGGGTTCGGATTTACCACTCCCGTTCAAGCCGAAAGCCAAACCGCAAACCCCGTGGAAACGCCATCCGCAACGCCAGCAAACGCCGATGAAAACATTGCGGATGGCGTGTTTTTGGTTTTGGAACCCGAAATTCCCATCCAGAAAAATAACCTGTCTGCCGGTTCATCCGCCGTGGCGGGACAGGCAGGTATTCCCGAAAACACCGGAGCCCGACCGGAAATAGCCGATTCCCAAATCCACATTCCAACGTCCGCAATTCTTTTTGCCCGTTCGGTGGGCTTGTTTGAGGAGTTTGAGGGCGCAAAGCTCACTGCCAGCCCGCAAGCCGATTCGCTGTACGAAATACACGTGATGGATGCGGAAAACGCCACGTTCCGCACCACCCAAAGCCCGGCGGCGCAGGAGGCGGCCTTGCAGAACAAGCGTTTCTTCCTGCAACCGGCGTGCGTGCTCACCGAAGTGGAGCCGGTGGCCGACCAGCAAATAACCACGCTGGAACCCGGCAAACTCCAGCGCATGGGCACAAGCTGGAAAATAACGCAGAAGGCTAAAATCAGGATCGGGTAGGAAAATTGCTGACAAACTATGGTCGGCAGTCTGCGCGAAAAAATAGTATCGCCGGAAACAGCCAAACCTCACCAGGCAAATTCCTGTTTGGTTTTCCAGTGGAAGGGCATTTGCACGGCAAATGCCTTGGGCGCACCGTTCACGAGGGCGGGCTGCCAGTTGTCGGTCTTTTCCAGTATCCTCGCTATCTCCTTGGCCGTCGGCTCGTGGCTGGTTTCCAACACCTCCACGTTTTTGACTTTGCCATCCACGTCAATCAGGAATTTCAGCACCGTCCTGCCGTTCAGCACGTAGCGCGTCTTTTGGGCGACAAAATCCACCAGTCCCTGCAATCCATCGGGGTACATGGGCATCTGCTCAATGAACTCCACACGGACACCGGGTGAAAAATTAAAGGCATTCCGGTGAGGTGCGGGAAAAATCTCTTGGTAGTTTTTGCGCTTCAGTTGCTTCGCGGTGGGCGGCTGGGCAAGCGCGGTTGAAAACAACAGGAAAGCGAAAACAAGGGGGATGGCTTTCATAACCGTGGCGGCGGGATGGCTTTGCGGCATTGTTCTGGGGCGGGTTTGGGTGTTTTGAAAGATACTATTTTGTTTTGGCCCCCGCAAGGTAACTGGCACGCAAAGCCGGGCGGTTGCGGCAAACATCCCCGCCGCGCATCCCCGCAAAAATAGTATCTTTGAAAATTGCGAAACTCCGCCTTTTCCGGCGGACTGTTGACCGTGGACTGCCGATTTTATGACAATGACCAAACCGTTCAAGATATACAGTTCCTCGGCCGGGTCGGGCAAGACCTACACCCTGACCAAGGAATACCTGAAGCTGGCTCTGCAAACCGACGACCCGTTTTATTTCCGCAACATCCTGGCCGTGACCTTTACCAACGATGCGGCCAATGAGATGAAGGAACGCATTCTGGGAGCCTTGCGCGGCTTTGCTGATGAGACTACCTTGCCCGAAAACAAGCGGCCCGGCAACCGCCAACTATTGGAATCGGTGCTGGCCGAACTGAACCTGGGCCGCTTGGAACTGCTGACCGAAAAAGTGCTGCGCAGGCGGGCGGGCCGCACGTTTTCCAATATCCTGCACGACTACACGGACTTCGCCGTGAGCACGATTGACAGTTTTGTGGGCAAACTTGTGGGGGCATTCACCGAGGAACTCGAAATCCCGTTCAACTACGAGGTGACCATGGAAGCCGACGAGATGGTTGCCAACGCCGTAGACCGGGTGCTGAACCGGATTGGTGGCGAACAGGAACTGCTGCTCTCGGAAATCATCGAGGCGTATGCCATTGAAATCACCGACGACGGCAACAACTGGAATGGCTTGCCCGCCAACCTGGCCGCTTTCGGCAGGCAACTGACCGGCGAACGCATTGCAGAGGCCATGGAAAGCATCAAGCATTTGGACTTGGCCGATTTCCGTGAGGCCCGCAAGCAAATCTCGGACGAACAGGAATCTTTGAAAAATAGTATCTCTGGCGTTGCCCAAACCTGCCTTGATCTGGTCGGGACGTATGGCTTGGACAGCAAGCACCTTGCGGGAGGAAAAAACGGAATCTGGGGTTATTTCCAGAAACACGCCATCGGAGCGGAACGCCAAGTTGACTACAAGGACAAGTTTGTTTCGGTCTCTTTGCGGGCAATAATAGAGGCCGAGGAATGGGCAAGCCGGGGGGCAAAATCCGACAAGTGCAAGGCCATCAATGAGATACGCCCAGCGTTGAGCGGTGCCATTGCCGCCATGGAAAACCAAAAGGGCGAGTGGCTGATGCTCGAAAACATCTTGCAGCACTTCTACAAGCTGTCGGTGATCCACGAAATCAGCCGCGAGTTGCAATTCATCAAAAACGACAAGAACCAAGTCCTGATCGGTGATTTCAACAAGGCTTTGGTCAACATCATACTCAAGGAACCCGTACCGTTCATCTACGAACGTCTCGGGGAAAAGTACAATCACCTGCTGATTGACGAGTTTCAGGACACCTCGGGTTTGCAGTGGAATAATTTGCTGCCGCTGGTGGAGAACGGCTTGGCCAAAGGCTATTTCAGCATGGTGGTCGGCGATGCCAAACAGGCCATTTACGGTTGGCGCGGCGGCGATATGCAGCAGATTGTACACCTGTCCAACAAGTGTTTCGATATGTTGGCCAGCCGCCACCGCCACGCCGACATTCTGGGTCTGCGCTACGAAACCCTGAACCACACGCTGGCCTTGGAAACGCTGGCCACGAACTACCGCAGCACCAGCGAGATTGTGGAGTTCAACAATGAGATTTTCCGGCTGCTGGCCGACAAGCACCATGAAGACAGGAACCTTCTGGGCGATGTGTACGGCCTGTCGGCTGCCCAAGCCGTGCCGCTAACCGCCAAAACAGGCGGCCACGTTGAAATCCGGTTCATTGACAGTCCGCGCGACGACGAAGACAGCGAAGACGGACTGAAACCGTATGAACGGCAGACGTTTGAAGCGGTGCGGCAAATCATAAGCGATGCGGTGGAAACCGGGTATGGACATGGCGATGTGGCGGTGCTGTGCCGGGGCAATGCCAACTCCAAAAAAATCGCCAACTTCCTGAAATTCAACGGTATAAATGTGATTTCGCAGGATTCGCTGCTGCTGCAATCGTCATCGTCAGTGGCGTTGCTGACCGCTTTCATGGCCGCCCTGCACACGCCCGACGACGGGTTGCTGCGCTATAAGGCGTTGCATTTGTTTTATGAACACGTGTTGGGCGAAATGCCGCAACTCAGCCCCGATGAGTGGCAGAAAATCAAGGACAACTGGACATTGATCCCGATGTTCCGGCATATCGAAACCAAAGGTTTCCTGCTGAAACCGTTCCGGCTGCAACAATTGGGCTTGTATGAGTTGGGTTCGGCTTTGGCACAAACGTTCAACCTGATGGATGCGCCGGGACAACCGGCCTATGTGTTCCGCTTTTTGGATGTGTTACTGGATTTTTCCGTGAACCAAAGCAACCACCTTGCTGACTTCATGGCTTATTGGGAACGCAAGAAGGAAAGCCTATGCATTAGCACGCCGCGCGGCGTGAATGCGGTCACGGTCACGTCGGTACACAAGTCCAAGGGTTTGGAATATCCGGTGGTGGTTGTGCCCTTTGCCGACTGGTCGCTGATGCCGGGCAATAAGGACATCTGGTGGATGAGTCTGGATGAGAGCCGGTTATCCAGCCAGTCGGATTTCCTGAAAAACCTGAAAGTGCGTTCTGTGCCGGTTACGCCCAAACAGGAACTGAACCACACACCGCTGCGGAAGCAATATGTGGAAGACAGCGAAAAGCAGTTTGTGGAAGGCATGAACCTGCTTTATGTGGCCCTCACGCGCCCCACCGACCGGCTTTACCTGCTGGGCAAAAATAGTGATTTTACCAAGAACAAAGACCGCGTCAATGTGAGTATGCTGCTGTACGATTATTTGGCGGGGAAAAACCTGTGGGAACCGCAATGCCCGCATTACATTATTCATCAGGGTACTTTGCAGCCGGTGCATAAACAGCACACATCCGGTAATGAAACATTTACGATAACCAACGACAAGACAACCGACTGGCAGAAAAAAGCCCGCCTGCGGCGTATGGCTTCGCGGATGTTTGACTTGGAAACCTTTGAGAAGGAACGGGACAACGCCCTGCTTTTGTGCGAAGCCCTGCGCCAACTGGAAAACACCGGCCACGTGGAAACGTGCCTGGACAAGCTGGCAGCCGAAGGAACCTTGGGCGAAACCGAACGCGCTGCCTTGGAAAAAGACGTGCTGGAAATAGTATCCCACGAAATGCTGAAACCCCACTTTTCGCCAAAAGCCCAGACCAAGTCCGTGCGCGAAATATTGTCCCGGCATACGCTGAACCTAACCCCGCCCGACCGCGTGGCCGTAAACGGAACCACGGTTTTCATCATGCGCTACATTTCAAAAGACCCGGTGCAGGACGATGAGATATGCCTGAACCGCTACGCCAAAGCCCTGAAACAAATGGGATACCAAACTGTGGAACAGCTACTTGTGAACACGCAAACCATGGAAGTGACCGGCATTAGCAGCATGGAAGCCGCCGTGCCAAGCCCGGAAATTGCGTAGGTTTAGGCTTTTCAAAAGATACTATTTTTAAGGACTTGTTTAGTTGAATTTTGGTTATATTTGCCAAAAAACACAGATATGAACAAACTACCAGTTTACATTTCAGATAGCTGAATATGTTTTGCCTCATTTGAGCCATAAATTAAATCATAACCGCTCGAGAGTCAGCTACCATTATGTTTTCAATACTATTTTGTATGTGCTCAAATCGGGCTGCTCGTGGCGCACCTTAAAGCCTGACAATCAATTGGTTACATGGCAAAACATTTACTATCATTACAACAAATGGTCATCTGACGGGAGTTTCGAGAAACTGTTTTCAAGCACCCGTCAGGTAATGAAAGCCAGTCCGGCCCTTGAATGCATTCAATTGGACGGCAGCCACACACCGTCAAAAAAAGGGGCCAGAACGTAAAATACCAGGGGCGCAAAAAGTGCAAGACGACCAACAATCTGGTTATTTGCGACAACAAGCATCATGTTCTGGCAATTTCCGATTGCATGGACGGCAATCACAATGACAGTTTCGGACTGGTGGAAAACATGGACATACTCGTCGAAACGCTTGGAAAATCGCAGATAGACCTGAAAAGTTCACATCTGAATGCGGATGCCGGGTTTGACACAAAGGCTTTCATTGAACTGATTGAAACAAAATACAAAATGATAGCCAACATCCCCAGAAACAAGCGGAACAGCCAGAAGATAGCACAAGAGTACCGATACCTGAGTGAATATATTTATGGTTTCCGCAAAAAAATAGAGACTGTTTTCGCTTGGCTGGATACTTATAAACGAATCCTGATACGTTTTGAATACAAAGCCCAAAATTTCAAATCCTG
>JAYWIH010000186.1:0-27975 GCA_043789005.1 Sphingobacteriales bacterium | reverse complement strand
TAATTGCGGTGTGTTTACTCGTCCCATGGGACAAAATTATAAAATAATCTAAACTAATTATAATGACCTACTTAGAACTAATTAAAGCTTTAAAAATACAGGAACAGACCTACAATTTAGCAGTCTGGTTGAATTCTGCAATCAAAAAAGGTATTATCAGGCCGGAGAAAGCCATGGATTATGCGGCATCTTTCGTGACAGCAAAAAATTGGATTATTGACCATTACCATAACTTACCAATTGATGGTAGACCAGACAGTCTCGATCCTGAAAACTTAGATTCATTCACATTCATGTTTATATCACATTTTAATTCATCATTTGATATTGAGGATAAGCCTGGACAAAGATACGTTCCACATCTTCTAAGAAACGGAGGGCTTAGTCATGTTGACAATCCGCATATTCAACCAAAAAAGATAGACAGTAAGGACAAATTCCGGGCTCGGAAACTAAAAATAGATTATATAAAAAAGTTAGCAATTGCGTCCGAAAAACAGATAACTGATACAATCATTGAAAACTTAATTGACAATTGTGAGTTAAGAGAAGAAATCGCAGTGACTACCCACGGAATGCAATTAATTAACAGAATGAGCGGGCATGATGAAGGAACCGCGAATTTGGCTTTATGGCGCGAATTTGCGTGGGATTCAAATGGTTCTCCCAAGAAAAAAACCAAATTGAATGCAGATAAAATACTCGGTTATGAAATATTGATTGCAAAGAAACTCAATGGATAGAAACCACAGCGTGTAACACAAGGATTCTATTTATTGGCACAGACAACGCCCCCGCCCATGAAATCCTTCTCCAAACGCCAATTCCTGAAAACCCTCGGCGGCTCGTCGGGGTTGCTGCTGCTGAACCTTGGGGAATCGCTGGCACGTGTGGCGCACTTGGCACCCGGTGCGCTGGCCGGTGAGGAAGGTTTCTGGCGCGAAATCAGGAAAAGCTACACGGTCACGCATGATTTCATCCACCTTGAAAACGGCTACTTTTCGCTGGCCTCCGATGAAGTACTGCGGCAATACCTGCAACACATCCGGCAGGTGAACCAAGTGTCGTCTTACTACATGCGCACCCGCATGACCGGCGACAAACAGGCGGCGCAGAAAGAACTGGCCCGCCTGCTGGGGTGTTCGCCCGAGGAACTGATCATTACCCGCAACACCACCGAATCGTTGGATACGGTCATTGCGGGCATTGACTGGAAACCAGGCGACGAGGCGGTGATGGCCGAGCAGGACTACGGTGCCATGCTGGATATGTTTGCCCTGCAAGCCCGCCGCTACGGAATTATAAACCGATTGGTATCGCTACCCAACCACCCGTCTTCGGACGGGGAAATCGTGGACATTTACGAAAAAGCCATCACCCCGCGCACCCGTTTACTGATGGTCTGCCACGTGGTCAACATTACGGGGCAGGTTTTGCCGGTGCGCAAAATCACGGAGATGGCGCACCGGCACGGGGTGGACGTGCTTGTGGACGGCGCACACGCCTTCGGCCAGTTGGCGTTTGCCATCGGCGACCTGCAATGCGATTATTACGGCAGCAGCCTGCACAAATGGCTGGGAAACCCGTTGGGTGCGGGGATTCTGTACGTCCGCAAGGAAAAAATAGCCGGTATCTGGCCTGTTTTCGGCGACAGCGGTTTTGCCGACAGCGACATCCGCAAACTGAACCACACGGGCACACATCCGGTGGCGACTGACTTGGCAATCCGGGATGCCATCCGGTTCCATGAAATGCTTGGGATAGCGCGGAAAGAAGCCCGGCTGCGCTACCTGCAACGCTACTGGACGGACAAGGTGCGCAACCACCCGAATATCATCCTGAACACGCCCCACGCACCCGAGCGTACCTGTGCCATTGCCAACGTCGGCGTAAAGGGCGTGAACCCAAACGACCTTGCCAAGCGATTACTTGACCAATACAGGATATTCACGGTAGCGATAGACCGGCCCGGCGTTTCGGGCGTGCGCGTAACACCGCACCTGTATTCCACCACGCACGAATTGGACTTGTTTGTGAAAGCCCTCAAGGAAATTGCCGCGTGAGGCCGGGATTCGCAATGTGACGAACAGGCAGGTTTGGGCTTTTAGAAACATACTATTTTTCGCGGCGATTTCAGCCGTTTTTCGCCCAAAACCGCTACGGAAACCGGGTGCAAGCGAGAACGCTTGCAATAGTGTGGTAAACCGGTTTTAATGTTCCCTCAAGTCACGCTTTGCTGAACTTGGGGCAGGCGGAGATTTAATTTCCAAAAAAGTTAACCAACACATTTACTTTTTTCCATATTTGTTAATATATTGGCTAACTTTCACATATATTTGTAAACCAATAGCTTTACGAATATGAACCAAAAAAACCTGCAAAGGCAGCAGCTTGACCGGAAAATCAAATCCTTTTTACTATTGCACAAGGTGGAAATGCCCCCCAGCGGGTGGATCAAGGCTGTGCGTAATGCCATAGGTATGTCTTTGCAACAATTGGGTGCGCGGCTTCAGGTTTCCAAACCGGCCGTTAAGCAAATGGAGCAACGCGAGGCAGAAGGTTCTATTACGATCAGGGCTTTGCGAGAGGCTGCCAAGGCACTGGATATGCAATTGGTGTATGGTTTTGTGCCCAATGATGGCTCACTGGAGGCTCTGATTGACCGGAAAGCCAAGGAACTGGCAACCAAGATAGTGATGCGGACTTCCCAGACGATGAAATTAGAAGCTCAGGAAAACACCCGGACACGCCTTGAGAAAGCGATCGAAGAGCGGGCGGCGGAAATCAAGAGCGAAACGCCGAGAATGCTATGGGATTAGACTTTGCATACATTCCGGGCCAGACTCCGCTTGACGAGGATGAAAAGGACGGCTTGTTGATTGACACCATTTCCACTCGTAGCGAACTTGACGAATTTGAGCAAAAAAATGTGGAGGAAGCCGTACAATGGATGTTTCAGACACGTCGCTTCAAACTGGAGGAAGTGCTTACCGAAAAGTTTGTGACGGATTTGCACAGAAGGATGTATGGAAAAGTTTGGAGTTGGGCAGGGCAGTTCAGGCGAACGAACAAGAACATTGGCGTGGACAAATGGCAGATCCCGACAGAATTTCGCTATCTGCTTGACAATACGCGGTATTGGATTGAACACGGTACGTTTTCCAATGACGAGACAGTCATCCGTTTCAAACACCGATTGGTGAACATCCATTGCTTTCCGAACGGGAACGGCAGGCACAGCCGATTGATGGGCGACATCGTCAATGAAAAGCTATTCAAAGGCCAGCCGTTTTCATGGGGCAGTGCCAACATCGTTCAGCACGGCGACACCCGAAAGGCGTATCTGCAAGCCATTTGGGCTGCCGATAAAGGCGACTTTGTGCCGCTCCTGCGGTTTGCAAGGTCATAGGCAAACAGGCAGGTTTTGCGGTTTAAAAAGATACTATTTTAATTGGAAAGAAGTTCAAACGAGGACGCTTGAACTGGTTACATCTTGAACCAATCCTCACGGAAACCGGTGCAAGCGAGGACGCTTGCACCGGTTTGGGTCGTTAGAAGTTGTTCCTACGGTTGACTCGTTTAATCTCATTCAAGTTGCAGTAATTCCCTTTTAAAATAATCTGTTCACCATTGTATACGAGTATTTTATTGACAATGATTTCATCCTTAACCACCTTTTTACAGATATCTGATGCACCAAATTCGGCATCCAGTTCCAGATTGCCATCATAGTCATTATAAATACGTATCCTGTAACGATTATTAACTGAAATACGTCCGACCTGCTCAAACCAATGACCGCCATCGCACCCACCACTCCAAATAGCGGTTTTAGGTACATTCTCGCTTCGCTTCGGCGGGTCACATGGAAGTTTCATAAGATTGTTGAGCAGGATAACTGACAAAAAAATTACTCCCACAACTAATAACAGACTTAATATTATCCTCTTTTTCATAGGTTCTACCGTCTATTCATTCTTCTTTTTGTCGTTCTTCATATTGCTTCTTCGTCATATACAGGATTGCCTTGTAATAGACCCTTTTCCCAAACTGGTTCAAGCGTCCCCGCTTGAACCCTACAGTAGGTTTTGGCTTTTCAAAACATACTATTTTGCGAAATCTCACTCCTTTGCCGCGCCAATCATCGCCTGTGCTTCTGATGGCGAGAGTTTGAACACGCAGATGCGCGGGAAGCGGCCCGCCACAAAAATGCGCCCGGCCACGGCGATGCCGCCGTCTTGCGTGAAGGTGATGCCGCCCATTTCAAACGCGTTGCCCGCACCCAAGTATTTGGTTCCCAGCAGTTTGCCGGTGGTTTCATCGTAGGCGAACAGCGCGATTTGTCCGTTTTTCGTGTCCGAGGCATACAGTATGACGTTGGTGCCGCCAATAGTGCCCCGGCGGATGGCGACGCGGGCGTATCTGGAAAGTTCGGGCAGTTGGTTGCCCGGCAAATCCTTGGCGGTGGCCGTGCCGGTGGCGGCAATGTCGGCCAGCGGCGAATACACGTTTTCGCCGTCTTCCTTGTAACGCGAAACGGCGAATTTGCCACCCGGCAGCGGCAGCACTTGGCTCACCGACGATTCGTAGCGCGTTCCGTTCAGCACGCCCGTTTCCTCGCCATCGTTGGGGCTGACAAACGTGAGCGTCAGTTTGAAATTATTGAACCCGTTGAAATACAGTTGTCCGCCCGCCGTGGCTCCAGCCATGAACGGAATCTGGGGTTTGCGGCGGTGCGTTACCTGTTCAATCACCTGCTTTTCAACATCCTCGAATATGTCGTAGCCTTTTGTCCAGCCGATGCCGTTGCCGTTCAGCCGCGCCAGTTTCATTGTTTTCTTGTCCTCCCGATCCCAGTACAACACCAAGTTGCCGCCCGGAACCGCCGAAGCCGCCAGCGGGTACGTCAGCTTTTCAAACGCGGCGACGGATTGCGGAATGCCCGCAGTGGCATCGAACTGCACCAAGTGCGTGCCGAGGTTGTCTTTATCCATGCAGAAAAACCGCCAACTATTGCCCGAACCAATCAATTCAGACACCGGATTGACGAACCGGTCGGAAATGTGTTCCCACTTGAACTGTCCGGCCTTGTCGATTTTCATCAGGTAAGCTGCCAGAAAATCCGAATTCTCCACGTTTGCCATGCCCATGACCACGTAGCCGCTGTCGGCCGTCTGCCGGATGTCGAGCGGATAGTAGGCGCGTTCAAAATCACCGTTGTCGTAGATTTTGGTAAAACTGGTTTGCGGCTCTATCTTGTTGTTTTTAATGTCGCAAGCGGCCAAGCAACAGAGAATTGACAGAAAAAGGACGGCTCGGAATGAATGTGTTTTCAATATTGGATGATAGAATGAGTGAATCATAGAATTAGTGTTTGTCTGGGATTGTTTTCCGAGCAGGTTTGGGCTTTTTGAAACATACTGTTTTCCTGACCACCGTCTTGTCCTCCTGCAAGGAACTTGTGACAAAAAGTGCCATGTCCGTACGCCGCCGGACTTGTCACAAGGTTCTTCCAGAAGGACACCCGAAAATGACGCGATTGGTTTTACTGTCAGGGCTTGGTTGCCTTATACGTGCTGGTTTCCAGAAATTTCATCGGCATCAGAACCGTGAACGAAATTGCCAGGTTGCGCAGTTTCATGTCGTCCATCACATCGCCCATGCCGGTCAGTCGGTTGTCGGTGTAGCGGTTTTTCACGTCGGTCACGTTGTTCATGCCGTATTTGTACTGCGCATCCAGCCCCAGGCGCACATTGCCGATGTCGTAATTCACGCCGCCGCCCGCAACCCAGCCCCAATGCGACGGAATGAACAGCCGCCGCGCCCCAATGATGGGAGCCGTGTTTTCAACCGGATTTTGCGCCCCCGATGCATTGTCCAAACTGGTGATGTCCACCGACTTATCCGCTTTGAGCAAGCGTCCGTAGAAAGCCCCCGCCTGCAAATACGGACGCAGCCGTTTGCGCAACGGATCAAAACGCAGCAGCAGCGGCAGTTCCACGTAGCCCATGCTGAAGCGGTGCGTCTGGTTCAGTTCCAGGTTGTTGTTGTCCTGCCCCGCCCATTTGTAGGCGGTTTTGTAGGCGTAATTCATGTTGGTGTACGTCGGCTGGAAACTGGCCGAAAAGTGCGTCTTGAAATTATACGTCGCCATCAGGCCGATCTGCGTGGAAGGTTCTCTTAATTCAAAGGCCACGTACTGTTTTTCGTACAGTGGCGCGGCGGCCGCGGCCGGATCAGACCCTTCCGCTGCAATCGGCGCGGTGGACACAAAAACCGCGTGCCGGTTGGTGGGCAACGCCTTGGTGTAATTGGCTCCGCCCTTCATGCCGATCCAGAATTGCGAACGGAAAAAGCTGTCCATATTCTTGGCTTTTTCCATGGCCGAAGGTGCTTTCTGGGCGCGGCTGCGCTGTTTTTTTTGCGCAAAAACGCCGTTGGCAAATAACATTGCCGCGCAAAGAAGGATGAGTAGGCGATACTGGTTTTTCATCATAATGGTCAAAAAACAATGTTCTAAAATAGCGGATGTCCAACATTTCACAATTCTACCGTCCTTCTGTGAGAAACTTGCGGCAAACAGAGACACGTCTGTATGCCGCCGTATTTGTCACAAGATTCTTCCAGAAGGACAAAGCATTGACTGAAAATAGTATCTTTTAAAAAGCTCAAACCCGCCTGTTGGACTTGAAAAGTCCAACTACGATTTCACCAGCTTTTTCGAGCCTTTCAGCATTCCCGCATCAATCTTATAGATGTAAGTGCCTGCCCGCAAATGCGACAGGTTTATTGGCACCGTATGTTCACCGGCCATGCGCGGCTCGTTGAGCAACACCTCAACCAAGCTGCCGCGCATATCGTACAGACCCAGCCGCACGGTGGCGGGGTTGTCCATGAAAAACGAGAAATTCGTTTCGGATTTCACCGGATTCGGGAAACAGTTGTTGAGCCGGAAACGCCGGTTCACAAATTCATCCACAGCGGTGACCTGGCCGAAAAGGGGCACTTTGTCGAAGATGTCCGGGTCGGCGTAGCTTTGGCTGGCAGTGGTTTGCAACGACGGAAAAATCTCGGGTATGCGGCTACTGTCCACGGCAAACCAGTCCTGCAAAACCGTGTTGAACACAATCCGGTAGTCAATCACGTCTTCCTTGCCATCGGGCAGGTTGCCGCCAAATTCATTGACGCGCCGCAAATCGGCATTTTTGCCAATCACGCCCGGATTGATCTTGCTGCCAAACACAAACATCGGTGCAACGGTGCCGTGGTCGCTGCCGTAGTTGTTGTTGGAAACCGCCCGGCGGCCAAATTCGGAGAGCGTGACGGTGAGCACGCGGTCTTCGATGCCCCGCGCCTTCAAATCTTCTTGGAAGGCTTTCATGGCCGATGAGATGTGGAACATCAACGCCGCGTGCTTGCCCAATGTGTTGTCGTAGGCGGTCACTTGGTTCACGTGCGTGTCGAAACCGCCAATGCGGATCATGTACACTTTGGTTTTGCAGCCGCCCGCCACCAGCCGCGCCACGATTTTGAGGTTGGCGGCAATGGGGTTTTTCAAATCACCCGTTGGGGCGGCCAACGGATAAACCGTCGGGTACTGCACGCTGGTTGCGCCGCCCGCCAGATAGGTTTTTTGCAGCCGTTCGGCATATTTGTCGGTGTCCTTTTCTATGCCCAATATCCACTGCAACTCTTGTCCGTACAGTGAATTTTTAATGGCTTCGGGTGGAAATCCGCGCGGATCCACCTTGATTTCCTCGTTATAGCCGGGAAGTTCCTTTACCAGATCAAAGAAATCGGCCGGACTCGGGATGGACAGGCCCGCCGGAACCGTGGATTCGGTGTGGAAACCGAGCGAAACCTCATTGGCAAACTCCAGACCCAACGGATCGGGCATTTCGGCATTCGGAAAATCGGTGGGGAAACTCAGGCCTTTTCGCGTGGCGTACTCCGATTCCAAATAACGCCCAATCCAGCCGCCCGTGATGTCGTCCTTGTAGCCGCCGCCGCCGCCAAACCAAATGTCGCGGCTCTTGAAATGCGAGCCGTTCACGTGTTCGTACCCCACATTTTGCACAATATTCATCCGCCCCTGGTCATACAATTCCTTCATGCCCACCATGTCCGGGTGCAAACCCACTTGCTGCTCCTCGGCCAGCGTACTGTCCAATTTAATGTATTTGCGGCCGCCCGAATCGGGAATCGCCAGGTTGGGCCGCATATTGTAATACAAATTGTACTGCGGAATCGGAATCACCGCATTCAGGCCGTCGTTACCGCCGTGCAGTTGCAGCAGCACCAGTATCTTGTCGTTGCCGCTGAGTTGCGCCATCTGGCTCAGTTGCGGCTGCCCGCGCAGGGCTTGCATGGCAATGCCGTTGAGCATGATTTGTCCGCCGACGGACAGGGAAACGTTGCGTAAGAATAATCTTCTGTCCATAGTTTTTTTTTAAGATAGGTCACGGTCGGCAATCAATGAAAATAGTATGTTTTGAAAAGGCGAAACCCCTGCGTTTACTGTTTTCGGTCTGCCATTTCAATAAAACGTCCTCCTGTAAGGAACTTGTGACAAACAGAGATACGCCCGTACACCACCGGATTTGTCACGGGATTCTTTCAGAAGGACAATAGAAATCTGGCAGGTTTGGCATTTCTGAAAGATACTATTTTGCTGTCCAGTTGGGCAGCCGTAAGGACTGCCCCTACGATTTCTCTGTGGACTATGTTAAAACAACTGGTACTCCGGCGATTGCATGACCGTATTGTACAGATTCTTCAATCGGGCGGTGGCATCAGCCTTGATGTCCATCGAGCCGCCGTTGCGGTTGTTCCAGTTGAAAACCCAGTTGGCAAATTCCAGTCCGCCCAAGTGGTATTCGGCAAAATAATTGTAGCGTTCCTGCGTGATTTCATTGCCCAGCGACGAATAGGGCAGCATCCGGTCGGCCACGTGCTTGATCAGGTCAAGAGCGTAGGTTTTGCTGCCAACCGTGACGGGAGCCGTAGCCAGGGCGTTTGTGATGCCGCTTTGCGGGCTGTTGGCCCACGCCAGCAAATCCACCGAAAAGCCCCATCCGTTCATCTCATTGAAGAGTTTGTTGATGAACTCGTAGCGTTTAGCCAGCGTGTTGGTCGTGATCCAGTTGCGGTTGTAGCCCGGAGCCTGGTGGTAGGCTTCATAACCCGCCACATCGTAGGGGTCGAGCAGCGGCAAGCCCATTTCAGTCATGATTCCCCGGATGTTGCCCATCTGGTTGTGCAATTCCTGCGTGTTGACCGGAGCCACCGCCACGTTGAAATAGCGCATCGTGCCCATGGTCAGTTCCAGCGGCGACTTGATGATGCAGCCGGGCTTGTCGTCGTTGATGCCGGTGGCGGCCTCGTAGAAATATTCACTGCCAAACAATTCTTCCAACACCGGACGCAACCGGAACCCGCTGCCGATGAACGTTTGGGCCATCGGCGTAATAACCTCGTTTTCCACGGCATCGGTAATGTGCCAATGCACAAAAAAACGGTGGATGCGGCGGCACACGTAGCGGGCGGCGGCCTGTTGCGCATAAATCATGTCCACCAGTTGGCCCACCTCATCGGCCATGCTTGCGGGCGTGGGCGGGTTGGCGGCGGGCGTAACCGTTGCGCCGCCGAATACGGATGAAAAGGTTTTGACGGTGTTGTCGTGGGCGGTGGCGGTGCCTTCAAATTGGCGGGGCTTGCCGGTGGGCAAACCCGTATCGGGGTCGGGCGTGAAGGCTTCGGGCTTGCCCCAGTCAATTTCGGCCCAGCCGGTAAGCACTTTAGCGGCGGATTTTATATCGTCTTCGGTAAAAGTGGTGTAGTCGCCAGGCCCGCGCTGCTCGCCCTTGCTGATGGTGAACAGCTCAAACATTTCGCGGGCGAAATTCTCATTCGGGCGGCCTTTCACGTTGATTTTGCCATCCAGAAAGCTCAGCATCGAGCTGTCGGCAATCACTTTTTTGATGAATTGCGGATACCGGTTGAAACGCGGATTCGTGCCGGACAAATCGTTAGCCAGATACGTCCTGAACAACACATTCTGCCAGTACATATCGCGGGTGCCGCCACCCACCTGGTCTTTGTTGGTGATGATGGTGTGCAGGAAAAACACCAGTTTTTCTAAAGCTGTATTGTCGTGGTACATCGCGCCGAGCCACCAGTTCATGAATGCCCCCATAAACACGAAATCGCGTTCGCCTTCCATGGGAGCCTTGTTTGTCCACGCGTAGTTGGGTGGCACGGCGGGAGCATCGCCTTCGGGCAGTACGGGCGGCGGCGGCGCGGCAAGGTTGTCGAACAGGCGGCTGAGGGCGGCGTTGACACTCAGCCCCGCAAATGCGTCAATTTGCTGTTGGTTGGGGCCAAACGTGAGGCGGCGCAGCAAATGCCGGGCGCGGACGGGGCCCAGTGTGCCGGAAACCGGATTTAATGGCATATTTTCAGGATAGGTAGGTGTTTTTCATTTCCTTGGCACGGGCAGTACGGTTTGTTTTTCGCAAGGGTTGCGCGGGGGTTTGCCGCCGCGTGTCAGGTTTGGACGTGATTCCGCGAAAATCCGGGCGTTCGGGAATCAGCAAAGCAACGGATTTCGCGCCGGACAAATCTATGGTTACCTCCGCACGGCACGAACGCCAATCCCGGCAAATCCGGCACTGATGTAGTGTTTTGCCGGATTTCGTGCAAAAACCGGCGGCCCGGCGGATTGCCCGGCGTGGATGGGGTTTGGGCTTTTTGGGAGATACTATTTTGGCGTGTGGTGCCGGTTTTGAGCAACCGGCACGCGGTTTCTCAAAACCGCGAAAGCCCGGATAGCGGGTTTGGGCTTTCCTGACCATACTATTTGGGACTTACGCAAAGTCCGCGAAAAAAGAGAACCCGCCGCAAGTTTGGCGAAATCTGGCAGGGGCAGCCCTTGTGCTTGCCCTGTTTCCCACAGGCCCGGGTCATCCCGGTCGTGTCCGTACGTGACTAAGGCAACCACAAGGATTGCCCCTACGAGGCTTACGTCGGCTGAAAAGTTTCTTTCATTTGATATTAAATTTTCAATTTTCATTGAACGAATCCAAAAAGCCAGCCGTTAATCCGGCAGACCGGCGGGTTTATTTGAAAACCCCGTGGCTTTGCGTAGATTGCCGCACCCCAATGACAGACATCCAGACCATACAAGCCCCGATTGCCGCCGAAATGGAGTTGTTCGAACTCAAATTCCGGTCGTTCATGAAAAGCAACGTGATGCTGCTCGACCAGATCATGAACTACATCGTCAGGCGCAAGGGCAAGCAGTTGCGCCCCATGTTCGTGTTTTTGACCGCCAAAACCTGCGGCCAAGTCACCGAGGCCACTTACCGAGGCGCGGCGTTGATCGAACTGATGCACACGGCCACGCTGGTACACGACGATGTGGTGGACGATTCGGACTACCGGCGCGGGTTTTTTTCGGTCAATGCGCTTTGGAAAAACAAGATTGCCGTGCTGGTCGGCGATTACCTGCTGTCGCGTGGATTGCTGCTTTCCATTGAACACAATGACTTTGAATTATTGCGGCTGGTATCGCTGGCGGTGCGCGAAATAATAGAAGGGGAATTGCTGCAAAGTGAGAAGGCGCGGCGGCTTGACATTACCGAGGAAGTCTATTACGAGATCATCCGCCAGAAAACGGCCTCACTCATTGCCTCGTGCTGCGCCGTGGGAGCCGCCTCAGTGGATGCCGACCCCGAAACGGTGGCCAATGTGCGGCTGTTTGGCGAGAAAGTGGGCATTGCCTTCCAGATAAAAGACGATTTGTTTGACTACGGCACGCAGGAGGTGGGCAAGCCGCTGGGCATTGACATCAAGGAGAAAAAAATGACCCTGCCGCTGATTTATGCATTGAACCAAGCCTCGTGGCTGCAAAAACGTGAAATCATCTACATCATCAAGAACCAAAGCCACAAACCCAAAAAAGTGGCGGAAGTAATCGCTTTTGTGAAGCAGAGCGGCGGCATTGAATACGCTACGGAAGTGATGAAAACCTACCGCGACGACGCGCTAAACATACTGCGCACCCTGCCAGACTCAGAAAACCGGCAGTCGCTGGAACAACTGGTACGCTACACGATTGAACGGACGAAGTGACAGTCTAACAGAGGCAGGCCCGCAACCGGTTGCGGGCCTGCCTCTGTTAGAGCCGGTTCGTCACCGGTTCAGGGTTGGTTGCGCCTCGCCTCCAGAATGCCTTCGTTTTCAATACGCCGGTTTATAATCGCGGAGTAATCAAAAGCTTTCCGGTTCTCGTGTTCAATGTATGCGGCCACTATCCACTTTTTTGCCTCCTGCAAATCGCCGAGCACCTCATAACCAAGAGCCAAATTGTAAGCGATTTTGCCCTTTTCCTTGTCATCGTCGGCGTTTTTGTAGGCATTCAGCCAAGTGTCAATGCTACGCTGCCATTCATTGGCCAACGCAAAACGTTCGCCCCGCGCGGCATTGCCTTTGCCCTTGAACATCAGGCGGTCTTCCCAAACTGAATGATCCACCAACCGCCAGCCAAAATTGCGACCCGTAACAAAACTTGCCTCGTTAAGTGCATCGGCACCTTTGATCAGCTTGGCCACCGCCAAGGCCCGGTTGGGGGCGTGCTCTTGGTAAAACTTAGTGTTGGCAAAGCCCTTTTCGTATAGAATGGCGCGATTCACGGGGTCGTATAACCGGAAACCGGACGATGCCCGGGCCGTGCCGCGCACAAACACATCGGGCAAGCTGTTAAACCCGATTGCATCGCGCACTGAGAAGTCGGTATCGAAATACTCCAGCACCAGCAGCGCATCCGCCTGATAGCGGACGGCCAAGGCACCGATTTCGGTCCAGTCCATGGGCGTACCAAACCCGGCGGAGTTGCCCCGGGCCGACGACAGCCTTTCGGTGTGCCGCGCCACGGCCAGCCCCGGATAAGTGTTCAGCGTTTGCTGCAGCCCAGACAGGCACTGGCTCGACTGCTCACCGTCGCGGCCAGGCAGCTCGCCCGTCAGTATCCCCTCAAGAATTGTTGAGGCATTGCCCCGCGACCGGTCCACAATCAGCAGCCTTTTCATTTCCGTGGGAAGTTGCATGACGGCGGGCCTCGTCACCAGCACTTGCATGTCGCGGGTGGCACTGCACGCGCACAACAGCACGGCGCACAAAATAGCCGCACCTGTTGAAAATCCGAATTTTGTCGTTTGCATCTCTTTTCGATTAATAGTATAATAGTACGGTTGCAAAATTGCTTGCCACCACACACAAATACCAGCCCAGGCAGACATGAAACATACGCGCGTAATAATTGAAACCGGAAAGCCACCCAACGAACGGCCGTGCTGTGCTCCCTCCTGAAACACCGGGAGCCGGCGCGGCGGAGTTTTGGCATTTCTGCCAATTAATACCAACTTTGCCCCTCTGCAACTTTCCCACCTGCAACAATGCCACAACACCCTTAACCGCATGGACACCCACCAACTCAACGCCATCTCACCGGTTGACGGCCGCTACGCCGCCCAGACCGCGCCGCTCCAAGCCTATTTTTCGGAAGCCGCCCTGCTGCGCTACCGCATCCGCGTGGAAATAGAGTATTTCATTGCCTTGTGCGAACTGCAACTGCCGCAACTGGCCGGTTTCCCGGCTGATGCGTACCCGATGCTGCGCAACGTCTACCAAAATTTCAGCGAGGCCGACGCGCGGCGCATCAAGGAGATAGAAAAGGAAACCAACCACGACGTGAAAGCGGTCGAGTATTTCATCAAGCACAAGCTGGCCGCGCTGGATTTGTCCAGATATGAGGAATTCGTGCATTTCGGGCTTACCTCGCAAGACATCAACAATACGGCCATCCCGCTGCTGCTTAAGGAAGCCATCCAGAACGAAACCAAGAAGCTGCTGTTTGAAATCCTGCACGCCCTTTACGCGCTGGCCGAGGAATGGAACGATATCCCGATGCTGGCACGCACGCACGGGCAGCCCGCCTCCCCCACCCGGCTGGGCAAGGAAATCCTAGTTTTTTGCGAACGCCTTGAAAAACAAATCGTTGCGCTGGACAATGTGCCCCACGCCGCCAAATTTGGCGGGGCTACCGGCAATTTCAACGCCCACGCCGCCGCCTACCCCGAAACCGACTGGCTCAAGTTTGCCGACAAGTTCGTGAACCAGACGCTGGGGTTGCAACGCAGCCGCTACACCACCCAAATAGAGCATTACGACTTTGCGGCCGCCCTGTTCGACGCGCTGAAACGCATAAACACCATTCTCATTGACTTGGCGCGCGATATGTGGCAGTACATTTCGATGAATTACTTTGTGCAGTCCATCAAGGAGGGCGAAACCGGATCGTCGGCGATGCCGCACAAGGTGAATCCGATTGACTTTGAGAATGCGGAGGGGAATTTGGGCTTTGCCAATGCCATTTTTGAATACCTTTCCGCCAAACTACCCGTTTCGCGCCTCCAGCGCGACCTGACCGATTCCACGGTGCTGCGCAATGTGGGCGTGCCCATGGCGCACTCAATGGTGGCTTACCGGTCTTTGCTCAAGGGGCTAGGCAAACTGGAACTAAACGAGGCGGCCATCCGCGCCGACTTGCAGGAAAACTGGGCCGTGGTGGCCGAAGGCATCCAGACGATTTTGCGGCGCGAAGGCTACCCCAAGCCTTACGAAGCCCTCAAGAAACTGACGCGCAACAACGGAAAAATCACGCAGGAAACCATCCGGCAGTTTGTGGACGAACTGGACGTGAGCGATGCGGTGAAACACGAACTGAACGCCCTTTCGCCGTTCAATTACGTGGGAATCTGATGGCAATGCGGAGTTGGGAATGCGGAATGCGGAGCTTAAAATCAAACAGTTGCAACGTTGGTTGCACCGCCAAATAACAGCCGCTTGGCTTTGCCGAGTGGCAACAGCCCATGCGGTATTCCCAACACCAAGGCCTGTGGCACACAGGCCTTTCTTTGTGTCCGGTGCGTGAAGTGCCGCGCGACACGGCAGCGGGTTTCGCCTTTTTGAAAGATACTGTTTTTGTCTTGAATCGCGGATATACACAGATTACGCCGATTGCACGGATAAAAGAAAAATGCCATCCGTGACCTCCGTGCGTATCCGCGATTCAAGACAAAAGTCGGGTTTGGCGTTTCGGAAAGATACTGTTTTTCAGCCCCCTCTTTCGGAGTGGGTTGGGGAGGCCTCGGGTTCGGGGTTTTCCTGAGATGCTGTTCCGTCAAGGTTTAAGCCAAGAAACCTGGAACTCCGCACCGTATCGGGCACATATCCGGCTACGGAATCATACGGTTTCCACCCTCCATCCCCTTTCCCAACCTCCCGTCACAAAAACCCGGCTGCCGGGTTACCGGCTGCATCCTTTAGCCATCAAACCACACAAAACAACACGGAACGGGCTTTTAGAATAGTATGGTTGAAAAAGCCCAAACCCCTGCCCCACCGTCCGATAACGGACATCCGGTGTCCGGTATCGGACACATGGCAAAGCGGATTGGCGAGGAAAACATCGAATCCGGGCAGCGGACGCACATTTACCGGATTGGCACACCGATTGAAAAGACAATACACGAATGCAACTGCAACTATGAAAACTTCAGTCAATTCATTTTCCATTAATTCATCCCCAATCAATTCATTTCACCGTTTCACAATTACAACTATGAAAACAATGAACACCCGCGCCAATGGAAACAGTTTCCGCAACGCCACCCGCAAAGCCGCCTTCGCCTTCGCCGCCATCGCCATGATTGCCACAGTCCAACCCTCGCTGGCGGGCAACGAACCGCAACCCGGCTCCGGAACGCTGCAGAGTGCCGTGTTTCAATTGCCCAACTCCTTGAAATTCAAAGCAATAGCCAAGAGTTCGCAAGCGGGAAAGATGACCGTCAGCATTAAAAATGACCGGAACCAAGTGGTTTTCAGCGATGTGCTGCGCAACACCGACGGTTACTACCGCACGTTTGACCTGTCGGGCATGGGCGATGGCACGTACACGTTTGAAATCTCGAACGGCAACGAAACCCGCCGCCAGACGGTGAATATCGAAACCACGATTGCGCGAACCATGAGCGTGCGGTGAGCCGCATCCAAGAAAAGAGTGATTAACGCAGCGGGACAATTCACGTTCCCGACCAAATAGCCGCCATCGGTTCGGATGGCGGCTATTTTATTTTGCGGCAAGCAAGGGCGGCAAAATAGTATCTTTTGAAAACGCCAAACCCGCTTGTTCTCTTGGAAGCCGATTTCCCTTTCCGGTCTGACACACAGTGTCTGACCTGCGTGCCAGAAAACAGTATCTTTTTCAACTGCCAAACCCGCCATTTCGGTTTGGGCTGGAACATCACAAGCCCGTTGCCACGGCCAGTTTCCCGCGTTCGTCAATGCGTTTTTCCCGGATTTTCTCCGTTCTGAACACATCCACCGGGTTCAGCGCGCCGCCTTTCCGGCGCATGGCTTCGGCCACCAACGGCCGCGTGTCGGTGGCAAAGGCATCTTTCAGGATTTCCTCGGCTTTCAGCACGTCGTTTTCTTCTTGCGCTTGGGTTAGGGCGTTCCTGTCCACGAGCAGGGCTTTGGCGTAGGTGTTCAGGATGGCCGCAACCGATTGCAGCAAATCCTCAATGGGGTCTTTGGTGTTGTGGCTGGCATCAATCATCCAGGCAATGGCGGGGTTTTTCACGGCCGCGTCGGCCATGCCATCCACTAACTCATTGAATATCAGGAAGAACTGGTAGGGTTTGGTGCTGCCGGTGGTCAGGTCGTCGTCGCCGTACATGGAGCCGTTGAAGTGGAAGCCGCCCAGCCGCCCAAAGTGCAGAAGCCTCGCCACAATCTGCTCGATGTTGGTGTTGGGCAGGTGGTGGCCCAGATCAACTAGAACCTGCGCCTGTTTGCCCAGGTTCTGGCATAGGGAATACGAAGTCCCCCAATCGGGAATCACCATCGAATAAAAGTTGGGTTCGTAGGGCTTGTACTCAATGAGCATTGTCCAGTCGTCGGGCATGGATTTGCAAATGGCTGACAGCGAGTCATTTGTGTGCTGGTAGGCTTTGCGCAAATGCTGCTGCCCCGGAAAATTCGAGCCGTCGGCAAGCCAGACGGTCAGCACCTTGGAGCCGAGTTTCCGGCCGATTTCCACGCAATGAATGTTGTGTTCCACAGCCTGCCGCCGCACATCGGCTTGGGTATGGCACAATGAACCGAACTTGTACGAAAGTGCTTGGTCTTTTTGATCCTGAAACGTGTTGGAGTTTACCGAATCAATGAAAAGGTTGTTTTCGGAAAGCAGTTGTTTGACGGCCTGGTAATCGGATGGGATATCCCACGGGATGTGCAGCGAAATGGAGCCGGACGACCGGTTGAGTTGGTGGATCAGGCCGATGTCGGCTATTTTCTCCTCCAAATTGCGCGGCTCGCCACCGATGGGGAACCGCCCGAACCGCGTGCCGCCCGTACCCAACGCCCAACTCGGAATGGCTACCTGAAAATCCGATATTTTCCGCACAACCGCTTCACAATCAATGCCTTTGCGGCTGAGAAACTCGGAAAGGTAGCCGAACTGGAAACCGTGTTGGGCTTGGTGTGTCTCGTTGTTGCGGTCAATTGCATCGGGCGAAATCATGGTCTTGCGGTTATGTGTTGGAAAAATGGAAGCCAGAAAATAGTATCTTTCAAAAAGCCGAAACCCCCGCACCGGAAATTTTACTTTTCGGCGTATTCAAACACGTACTGCCCGGAGCCGGTTTCTATCACCGTATCGCCGTTGTCGGTTTTCACGGAACCGGAACTGAGCGGCTGGCCTGATTCGCGCACCGAATCCGCTTCTGTTTTTGGCAGCCGAATGGTGGCCGTGGTGTTGGGCGGAATGGTGACCGAGAATTTCAATTGTCCGGCATTGCGTTCCCAGCCCGAAACTATTTCGCCGTAGGCACTTTGGAAAACGGCTTTGGCATGGGTCAGCCGGCCTTTGGCGGGCAGTTGCGGCTGTATCAGGATGTGCTTGTAGCCGGGCTTGCCGATTTCAAGGCCCGCCACCACGCGGTACATCCAGTCGCCGACGGCCCCGTAGGCGTAATGGTTGAACGAGTTCATGCCTTCGTCCTGAAACGTGCTGTCGGGTTTCTGCGCATCCCAGCGTTCCCAGATCGTGGTCGCGCCCATTTTCACCGGATACAGCCACGACGGGTAGGACTGCTGCAAAAGCAAGTCGTAGGCTACGTCGGTAAAGCCATTTTGCGACAGCACATGACACAAATACGGCGTGCCGAGAAAGCCCGTGGAAAGGTGGTTTTTGCGGCTTTTGATGTCATTGACCAAGTGCTGCGCGGCTTTAGGCCGGGTATCGGCGGGCAGCAGGTCAAACATCAGGGCCAGCACGTAGGCCGTCTGCGAATCGGAAGCCACGCGGCCCGAAGCGGTCACGTATTCCTGAATAAAGGTTTTCTTGATGCTTTCGAACAAGTTTCCGTAGAAAACCTCGTCCTCCTTCTTGCCCAAGGTGCGGGCGGTTTCGTGCAGTAGCCGGGCCGAATGGGCATAGAAAGCCGTGGCGATGAAGTCGTTGTTGGTGTAGCCATCCGGCTCGGCAAAACTGTGGATGTGCGGGCGGTAAAACAGCCAGTCGCCAAACACGCTGCCGTTTTTCCAGATGTTGCTTGGCCCGGCAGCCTTGCGGATGTATTCCACGTAGGCTTTCATGCTCGGATACTGGGTTTCCAGCATCCGCTTGTCGCCGTACACTTGGTACACGGTGTGCGGCGTGATCAGGGCCACATCGCCCCAGCCCGCCGACGTTTTCCAAGCCCCCACCAAAGTGTCGGAATACTTGTTGAGTATGTCGGGAATCACAAATGGCACCGCGCCATCACGAAGTTGGTCGGCGGCCAAATCCTTCATCCACTTGGTAAAAAATGCGGCTACATCCATGTTGAAGGCGGCCGTGCGGCTGAAAGCCTGCGCATCGCCCGTCCAGCCGAGCCGTTCGTCGCGCTGCGGGCAATCGGTGGGCACGTCCACAAAATTACCCTTCTGCCCCCACTGTATGTTGTGCTGCAACTGGTTTACCAGCGAATCGGAACACGTGAAACTGCCCGTCGGCGGCATATCCGAATGCACTACCACGCCGGTCAGGTTGTCGGGCGTGGGCTGGCCCGGAAAGCCCTCAATGGCCACGAACCGGAAGCCCATGAACGTAAAATGCGGCTCGTAAACCTCCTCGCCGCCGCCTTTGAGCGTGTATTCGATGCGCTGTTTGGCAGTGCGCAGGTTGGCCGTGTAGAAATTGCCCGCCTTGTCGAGCACTTCCGCGTGGCGCAGCGTGATCTTGGTTCCGGCGGCCCCGCTCACCTTGAGTTTTATCCAGCCCACCATGTTCTGCCCCATATCGGCCACCAAGGTTCCCTCGGGCGTTTTGAATATTTTAATGGGTTTTATCTCCTGTATTTTGCGCACGGGAACGCTTTCGGACGCTACCAGGTTGGCAAACGGACGTTTGGCGGTGATGGTTTTCTGCCAGCCCTTGTCATTGAACCCAACCATATCCCAGCCTTTTTGCTCCATGCGGGCATCGTACACCTCGCCGTTGTAGATTTCCGAGCTGCGGACCGCGCCTTCGGTTGTTGATTTCCACGTACCGTCCGACACCACCGTTTGACGCGAACCGTCGGCGTAGGTGATGCTGAGCTGGCAGAGCAACGCCGTCCGTTCGCCGTAGAAATTGCGGTTGTCCGACCAGCCGAGTACGGTTTTGTACCAGCCTTCGCCCAGCATGGCTCCCAAGGCGTTTTTGCCCGCTTTCAGTTGGTTGGTCACGTCATACACTTGGTATTGGAGGCGTTTGTTGTAGCTCGTCCAGCCGGGCGTAAGTTCCTCATCACCAACTTTTTGCCCGTTCAACCGCAGTTTGTAAATCCCGTAGGAAGTAACGTAAGCCATGGCGGATGCGACCTGTTTTTTCACCGCAAATTCTTTTCTGAACAGGAAAGCGGGCTGCGCTTTCTTGGGGTCGGGCTGCTTGTCGGCCTCCATCCACTTGGCTTTCCAGTCGGCGGGTTGGTAGCCGGTCTGCCAAGAGGCCGTTTCACTCCACGCCGACTCCTTGCCGCCAGCATCCCAGATTTTCACTTTCCAAAAATACTTTTTGCCCGGTTCCAGCGGCTTGCCCTGATATTCCTGCAAAACGGATTCATCGGAAACCACCTTGCCTGAATTCCAGACCAGATTCTTATCGGAAAAATCGTTTTGCACCGCCACTTGCACCTGGTAGGCCGACTGCCGGAAATTCCGTTCCGGGCTGGCGATTTTCCAGCCCAAGCGTGGCTGCTTGGTATTCAAACCCATCGGGTTTTGCCGCTGCTCGCAGGTCAGGCCACCCACCGTTTGGGCGTGGCTGAGGCAGCAAAAAAAGAACAGTACAAGTTGAATGGCTGTGTGTCTCATGGATTATCAGTTGGTTAGGTATTGATTTCGGTTATTGTGCTTGCCTTGTATTGCGATTTTTTTGCGGATGAAAATAGTATCTTTCAAAAAGCCCAAACCTGCGGTTTGTGCGCAAGCTGAAGCGTACGCTACCGCCGCCATCAGCGCACAAAAGCCGCCGTCACGCCGCCATCCACATTGATCACGTTGCCAGTTGATTTTTTCAGGTTGCCATCCGTGAATACCAGTACCGCCTTGGCAATGTCCTCGGCGGTGATTTCCTCGTTGAGCAGCGTGCGTTTGGCATAAAAAGCCGGCAGTTCCTCAACGGTGATGCCGTAGGCTTCGGCGCGGCCAATGGCCCACTCGCCAGCCCATATTTTGCTGCCCCGCAGCACCGCATCGGGGTTCACGGCGTTCACGCGTATCTTGTCCTTGCCCAGTTCGGCGGCCAGCAGGCGCGTCATGTGCAATTGGGCGGCTTTGGCGGTGCCGTAGCCCACATTGTTGGGGCCAGCCACCAGCGCATTTTTGCTCACGATATTAACGATATCGCCGCCCATCTGCTGTTTTCTCATCACCGAAACGGCTTGCTGCGAAAGCAGAAACTGGCCTTTCACCAACACGTTTTGCAAAATATCCCAATCATCCAACGTCGTGTCTTCCAATGATTTGGAGATGGAAAGTCCGGCGCAATTGACCAAGATATCCACGCCACCGAAGGCCAAGGCGGTTTCGCGCAGGGCGGTTTCAATGGCGGCGGTATCGGTCACGTCAATCCTTACGGTGCGCACGGCATCCTTGCTGGATTTTGCGGTTAGCTCTGCCCTGGTTTCTTCCAGCAGGTCGCGGTCGGCGGCCACCACGCAGGCTCCGTTTTGCAGCAGCAACTCACAAATGGCCTTGCCGATGCCGCCCGTACCGCCCGTCACAAAAGCCACCTTGCCCGAAAGCGGCTTGGGTTTGGGCATCCGCTGCAATTTCGCCTCTTCCAGCAGCCAGTATTCAATGTTAAAGGCTTCCTGTTCGGCCAGCCCCTGGTATTCGGAAATGGCTTCGGCCCCACGCATCACATTGATTGCGTTGATATAAAACTCGCTGGCGACGCGGGCGGTCTGCTTATCCTTGGCAAACGTGAACATTCCCACGCCGGGCAACAGGATCACCACCGGATTCGGGTCGCGCACTGCCGGGCTGTCGGGGTGCTTGCAACGGTCATAATAGGCTTGGTAATCAACGCGGTACGCTTCAAATTGGGCCTCTATTTCCTGTTTGGTTTCCGCCGAGGCCAGATTGGAATGGGCCGGGGTTGCCAGCACCAGCGGACGGATTTTGGTGCGCAAAAAATGGTCGGGGCAACTGGTTCCCTGCTGCGCCAACCGTGGCAGGTCATGGCTGTTTACAAAGTCCAGCACCCGCTCATCATCCGAAAAATGCCCGATCATGCGGTTTTGGGCCGAAGCCAATCCGCGCAGCACGGGCATGAGTTCGGCGGCCTTGTGCAAGCGGGTTTCCTTGGGCAGGCTCTCCGATTTGGAACCGCCGAAAACCGGCCCCCGCCTGCCATAATTTTCCTGCAAGTAAACGGATGCCTTATCAATGACTTCCAGCGTATTGACGTAGCTTTCGTGCGAGGTATCGCCCCAGGTGAACAGGCCGTGCCCGCCCAAAATTATGCCCCGGATGCCCGGATTGTCGTGCAGTGCCTGCTCCAGTTGCAGGCCCAAGTCAAAGCCCGGACGCTGCCAGTCCACCCAGGCCAGTTGGCCGCCGTAGATGTCGCGCATGATTTGCTCGCCGTTTTTGCTGGCGGCAATGGCAATGAGGGCATCGGGATGCAGGTGGTCAATGTGCTTGAACGGCAGCAATCCGTGAAGCGGCGTGTCAATGGATGGCGCGGCGGATTTGGGGTTGTAGAGGCAATGGTTGAAAAGCTCCACCATCTCATCCTCGAATTGCAAGCCCCGGTAGCGTTTTTTCAGGTCATGGAGCCGCTGTACGTACAGGCTGGCGCAACCGGCCTTGGTCAGCGTGCCAATGTCGCCGCCCGAGCCTTTCACCCACATCACTTCCACGGGCTGGCCGGTGAGCGGGTCGGCTTCGGTCACTTTTACGGAGGTGTTGCCGCCGGCATAGTTGGTCAGGCGCAGGTCGGCGCCGAGCAGGTTGGATCGGTAAATGAACAAATCCACTTCATTGCCCGCAAGTTGGGCGGCCTTGGCATCGTCCCAGAGGTAGCTTACGTGGCTGTAGGAAAGTTGGTGGGTCATGGCTCGGATGGTTTCGGTTGGTTTGATTTTTCGTAAAGGAATCCCGTTTTTTCCGGTCAACTTCCCTGACCTGACCTGATTTGTTGATAAAAATTATTTATTTAGTGCAAGAAAGCATTTTAAAAGCCATTGTATTTCCGTTGGATAAAGGGTGGGTTTGGTGTTTTTGAAAGATACTATTCTATCTTGAATCACGGATATTCACGGATGGCACGGATTTCCCGGATGCCGATTTGCCTTTTTTATCCGTGCAATCGGCGTAATCCGTGCGTATCCGCGATTCAGACAATCATCCGTGCCATCCGTGAATATCCGTGATTCAAGACATGAAGGCGGGTTTAGGCCTTTTGAAACATACTATTTTTCGGCTGCGAAATATGACGGGAAATATAACTTGGTAAGTTTGCACCATGACGCTCATCACCATCAACCCGCGCGACAAGACACCCAAGTACCAGCAGATTATCGGCTGCATTGTCAACGGCATTGAAAAGGGCATTTTGGAACGCAACCAGCCGCTGCCTTCCATCAACGAGGTCAGCGAGGCGCACGACTTGGCGCGCGACACCGTGGAGCGGGCCTACCACGAACTCAAAAAGCGCGGCGTGATCGGGGCGGTGCGCGGCAAAGGCTATTTTGTGATCGGCATCGCCCAGACAAAACTGCGCGTGCTGCTGGTGCTGAACAAACTGAGTGCCTACAAAAAAATAATCTACTACGCGTTTCTCGAAACCTTGGGCGACAAGGCCGTGGTGGACTTGCACGTACACCATTACAACGCCTTCCTTTTCAAGAACATCATTGAGGAGAACCTCGGCAAATACCATTTTTATGTAATCATGCCGCATTTCTTTGAGGATGTGGACAAGGTGAACCTGAAAGCCGTATTCCAGAAAATACCGACCGATGAACTGGTGCTGATGGACAAGGATTTTCCGGGCATTGAAGGCAACTACTTGGCGGTGTACCAGGATTTTGAACGGGATATTTTTGCCGCCTTGGAGTCGGGCAGGCACTTGCTGGACAAATACCGGCGGCTGGCATTCGTGTTTCCGGGCGATGCGCACTATCCGCCCGAATTGATCAAGGGCTTCAAATATTTCTGCATCGTGTACGACAAGCCGTACCGGATATTGGAAACCATGCAGCACGAAACGCCCGAACCGGGCACGGCCTACATCGTGATTGAGGAGTCGGATTTGGTGGAAGTGATCAGGAAAGCCAAGGCGAACAACCTTGTGCTGGGCCGGGAAATCGGCGTGGTTTCGTTCAATGACACGCCGCTCAAGGAAATCCTGGCCGAAGGCATCACCGTCATCTCCACCGATTTTGTGCGCATGGGCAGCACCACCGCCCAACTTATGCTCGACAAGAAGCGCGGGAAACTCAAAAACCCGTTCTCACTGATTGAACGGAAATCGCTTTGAGCCGGGATATTTTCGCGGTTCGGGTAAGTTCGGGTAGGTTGTGTTTGTTTAAAATAGAACCTTTACAAGAAATAATTTTACTGAACATGGAAGTTTTCTTGGGCGTTCTGTTTCATGCCATCGGCGGGTTTGCGTCGGGCAGTTTTTACATCCCCTACAAAAAAGTGCAATCCTGGTCTTGGGAAAGCTACTGGCTGGCGGGCGGGGTGTTTTCGTGGCTGCTGGCCCCGCTGGTGTTCGGGCTGCTCACCGTGCCGCATTTGTTCGACGTATTGGCGCAATCTCCGGCAACGGTGCGCGGCTGGGTGTACTTTTGGGGCGTGATGTGGGGCTTCGGCGGGCTGACGTTTGGCTTGGCGATGCGCTACTTGGGTATGTCGCTGGGCATGGCGGTGGCCCTGGGGTTCTGCGCGGTTTTCGGCACCATCGTGCCGCCCATCTGGCAGGGCGAATTGGGCAAGCTGCTGGCCTCGGCCTCTGGCGTGGTCATTTTGGCGGGCTTGGCGGTCTGCGTCGTCGGCATTTTGGTTTGCGGCCGGGCGGGCATGATGAAGGAAAATGAACTGTCGGCCTCGGACAAAAAAGCGGCCGTGCCGGAGTTTGACCTTAGAAAAGGCTTGACGGTGGCCGTGTTTTCGGGCATCATGAGTGCCTGCTTTTCGTTCGGCCTCACCGCCGGGCAGCCCATCGCCGCCATTGCCGTCAGTAACGGGGCCGACGAACTGTACATGAACAACGCCATCCTAGTAATCCTGCTGCTGGGCGGACTGACCACCAACGCCGTCTGGACCATCTACCTCAACCTGAAAAACAAAACCTACACCGACTACACCGACCGCAAAACGCCCATTGCGCGCAACTTGGTTTTCTGCGCCTTGGCAGGCGTGACGTGGTACCTGCAATTTTTCTTCTACGGCATGGGCGACAGCAAAATGGGCGACTACCGCTTCTCGGGCTGGACGCTGCACATGGCCTTTATCATCGTGTTCAGCAGCCTGTGGGGCCTGTATTTCAAGGAGTGGAAAGGCACCGGCAAAGCCACCATGCGCACGATACTGCTGGGCATCGGCATCGTGATTTTTTCAACGATAATCGTCGGCATTGGCAATTACTTGGCTTCGGAAGGGAGGTGAAAAACCTCACCCCCGGCCCCTCTCCTTCAGAGAGGGGAGCAAAGGCTCCCTTTTTTCACCCCTCTCAGCAGGAGAGGGGCCGGGGGTGAGGTTACGTCACCGCAAAGTACCGCGCCAGCCACCGCGAAACCGGCAGCAACGCCAGCACCAGCAGCCCGTAGAGCCAGCCCGCAAACGCCGCCGCAATGGCCGCATCCATCGCAATCAGGGCGATTACCCCGGCCTTTACCGCCAGTCCGATGTGGCGCGGCTGCGGATCGCGGTACGCCCGGATGAGCGGCGGGAAAATGAGCCACACGAAGAAAACCAAAAACGGCAGACTCTGCCATACGGGTGTATCCGTGAAAAATAGTATCCCCAGAATCGCCGAAACCACCAATCCATACAAGACAAACGGCACGTAGAATGATTTTTTACTGCCGCCATGCACCTCGCCCCGGCTTACGGATGTGATGGCCGCAATGTAGAGGATGGGGATGATGACAATGTAATTCGACCACACGGGCTGGCCTATCGGATATCCTTCCCGACTTCCAATAGGGTAGAGGTCCCAAGTTCCCAAGTGTGTTTGGGAACTGATGCCCAGAAACAAATTCAAACCCCGGCACAAACCCATATTCAGCGGCCCCCAAGCCTTGTGTTTGCCTACCTTATTATAGAGTAGCGCAAAAAAAGCAATGGCGATGGCAACCGCACCGCTCAACACGGAAACCCAAAAAGCAAATAGTATCCCCGCGATAAGCAAAACCCCACCCAAGATAATCGCACCCCGCAGCGAAACCCGTCCGCTGGGAATGGGGCGTTCCGGTCTTTCAACGGCATCAAGTTCGGTATCAAATACATCATTGAAAACCACGCCGCCGCCGTACAGCCCGATGGTGGCAAGCAACAGCAAAGGCAGGCTCAGGACAAAACTTTCGCCTCCGTGCAAAACCACAGGGCCTTGCCTCATGGCCGAAACCAAAAAACTGGCCGCCACCGCCACACCCGCCAGAATATCGGCCATGGCGGTGACAATGTTGGCGGGGCGCATGAGTTGCAGGCAGGCAAAAAGGCGTGAGTTTTTCACAAGGACAGGTTTGGGCTTTTGAAAAAATACTGTTTTCGGAAAAAACCGGAACGCAGGTCAGACACTGCGTATCAGACCTGAAACGGAAGTCGGCTTCCGGAAAAACCGGCGGGTTTGGCCTTTTTGAAAGACACTGTTTTGAAATGTGGCCGGACTTTCCAAGTCCGGCGGATTGCAAATTCCGGACAACCGGAAAAGTATTCTTGTCATTCCGGGGAACGAGGAATCCGCCCTTCACTTGCCCGCAAGTCCGGGCTTTGGTGCGCGATTATTGCTGGATTCCTCCTTTGTCGGAAGGACAAAAAAGGGGTTTGGACTTTTTGAAAGATACTATTCTGCCCGAACCGCAATTACTCCGGCTGCCCGCCCGTGTCCACGATGCAGTGTTTCTCCCATTGGCGGTTGGCGTGGGCCAGAAACGATTTGGGTGCTTGCGCAAACGACGCATCCACGGTTTTGGGCGTGCCGTTGCCGTAGCCTTCCAACGGCTTGCCGCCTTGATAAAGCGTGGTTTCGCCCCGGATGGCGTATTTCGCGCCGTTTTCCAAGAGCATCAGTTTCAGCGCGTCCGGGCTTACGTCGCCCTTGCAGCCGTTGGTGTACAGAAAAGTGATTTCGGCAAAGCCATCCTTGTCCAAATCCGTGACGGTCAGTGAGTTGGGCAGGTGGGCCAGCGCAATATCGAGCGCACAATCTTTTTCAAAGTCGTGAATCTGGCGCAGCAACCGGTAAGTGGCCGTTTTGCGGTTGGCGTAGTGGTAGGCATACAGTTCGCGGGTTCGGCTTTCGCGGTGCCGGTCCCAAATCTCGTTGGTTTCGGTGAGCAGCAGCATATTGCCGCCGTTTTTATCCGTCCATGACAAGGCCCGCACTACCGTGCCTTGATGAATGGCGGTTTTCGGGATGGCACTGGCGGCAACCGCGCGGGTTTGCACTTGGGCACGGGCCGCCAGCATAACCGACAACAGAAAATGCGCAAAAATCACGCAAAACAGTATTTTCATTCGCATGGAAGCATGGTTTCGCGTAAGGCAGAGGCAGGGATTCCGGCTCCCGGCAGCGGCGCGAATATCCGAAAATTTGGCGGTTACTTTTATTTACGGCTATTTATTCCTTAACTTTCCCAACCATTTTTAGCGTATTCACCTCACCCAATTAAACCATTTTTCCCGTTCCATGAACATCCACGAGTATCAAGCCAAAGACATACTGAAAGGCTACGGTGTGCGTATCCAAGAGGGCATTGTGGCCAACACGCCCGACGAAGCCGTTGAAGCCGCCCGCCAACTGCACGCCTCCACGGGCACCAATTTTTACGTGGTCAAAGCCCAGATCCACGCCGGAGGGCGCGGCAAAGGCGGCGGTGTGAAAGTGGGCAAGAGCTTTGACGACGTGCGCGAAATTTCCAAGAAAATCCTGGGTATGCAGCTCATCACGCACCAGACCGGGCCGGAAGGCAAGAAAGTCCACAAGATACTGGTGGCGCAGGATGTGTATTATCCCGGTGCCGCTGAACCCAAAGAGTACTACCTGAGCATTTTGCTGGATCGCGCCAACTCGTGCAACGTGATCATGGCCAGCACCGAGGGCGGCATGGACATTGAGGAAGTGGCCGAACACCACCCCGAAAAAATCGT
>JAYWIH010000185.1:0-6880 GCA_043789005.1 Sphingobacteriales bacterium | reverse complement strand
GCTCTGGCGGGCGGCTTGGGCCATGTTTTCATCACGTCGCCCAACCAGAACGTGGCCATCAACCTGGTCAGTTTTCTGGAAAAGACCGCTTCGCAGGTTCCGGTGGTCACGCAGGCCAACTGGCTGTCGTTCCCAATGCTCAACTACGACCAGTTGGAGCGGCTCCAGGTGCACTTCATTTATCCCGAATACATTGACTACCGCAGCGAGGCCGCCATCGGATTCAAGAAAACCTACATCGAAAAGCACAACCTGATTCCGTCGTTGTACGCCTACCAGGGCTATGACCTGATGCTGTTTTTCGGCAGGATGCTCAAGGAGTCGGGGACGGATTTCAAAAACGCTTTACGCAGCAAAGCCGCCGCCAAAGGCGACATTTTTGCGGGTTACGACTTCCGCCAGTCGCAAGACAACCAGTACGTACCCATCACCCGGTTTGAGAAAGGCGATTTTGTGCTGGCCAATCCGGTTGAGGGAAAGTAGTATCTTTTGGAAAGCCCAAACCCCTTTTGTCATTCCGAGGAACGAGGAATCGGGTGGTGACTTGGTGGCAAGCCCGGACTTGCCGGTTGTCCGGGATTTGAAATCCCGGACGCGGAGTTGCCGGATTTGCAATCCGTAAGGGCGGGAGTTTGCGTGCCTCACTGCGGGACTTGCAAAGTCCCGCCACCGTTTATAAAATAGTATCTCCTAAAAACCCCAAACCCCCTTTTCACATCCGCTTTCAGTGCGCCACTACCAGTTTGCCGGTCAGTTGCGCCGTGTTGGTTTCCACGCGGACAATGTAATGGCCGGAAGGCAGGCTGCGGGTGTCCAAGCGGATTTTCTGCGCATCCACGACCGTTGATTCAAGCGAAAAACTGTAGCCGCGCAAATCGTTGATGCGCACAGATCGGACACCGCCCGCCAGCGCGCCTGACTTGACAAACACCTCATGGTCAGCCGGATTGGGGAAAAGCCGCAACCGCTGCGCCGTGCCGTTGTCCGCCTCATTGCGGAAAATGGGTACGGTGTCGAAGTTCTTGAACAGCAGGCTGCCCGAGGCCGCATTGCCCGTGCCCAGCCACTCATCGAGCATGGTGGCATACACCTGCCGGAAATCGTGCTGCATCTTTATGTTGTTGTTGTCCAAGTCTGAAAGGTTCGGGTTCGTGCCGATTACCTGCGTTTTCACCGCCGCGCCAAACACAAACAGCGGGGCCGCCACCCCGTGATCGGTGCCGAAACTGTTGTTGGAAACCGCCCGCCGCCCGAATTCCGAAAACGTCATGCCCGCCACCTTGTCTTCCATACCCATCGCTTTCAAGTCGTTTTGGAAACCCAGCACCGCATCCGACAGGGTTTTGAGCAGGTTGGCGTGGTTGCCCACCGTGGTATTGCTTGCGTCTACTTGGGCGGCGTGCGTGTCGAACCCGCCCAGCGTCACGTAATAGACGCGGGTTTGCAAGCCGCCGCCAATGAGCCGGGCCACGATTTTGAGTTGGGCGGCCAGACTGTTGTTTGCCGGATAAGTAGCCAGGTTTTTGCCTTTTCCCGCTGCCGTTTTCAGTTGGGCGGCATATTGCACCGACGAGGTTTGCTGCTGCCGGATAAAACCGACCTGCCGGCCCGCGTAGGTATCGGGAAGGCCGTCGGGTGGGATGGCTGGCTTGTCGCCGACAAGCTGCGCAAACGTGTCGGGGTCTTGTAGCGAAATGCCCATTGGCTGCCCCAAGCCGAGAAGTGCCGTTGACGAAATCGCACCAATCTGTACCGCCAACGGGTCGGGCATGGTGGCATTGGGGTATTTTTCGGGATAATCCGGGTAACGGTCGTCCAGATAACGTCCCATCCAGCCGGTTGTCAGGGTTTTGTCCGAATCGGCGGCGGTAAACCAGATGTCGCTGGCGCGGAAATGCGAGAAATTCGGAACCGGATACGAAACGCTGTGGATAATGGACAACTTGCCGTCGTTGAACAACTGCTGCATTCCGGTCATGGCCGGGTGCAGGCCCGTGGCGGCGTGGTTGTTGAGTTTCAGGATTTTGCCTTCGGGAATGGCAATATTGCCGCGCAGCTTCTTGTCGGTGTACAGCGACAATTGATCCAATGGAATCACCGTGTTCAGCCCGTCGTTGCCGCCGTTGAGCTGTATCAGTACCAGAATGTGGTCGTTGGCGGCCGCCATGCCCGCCAACGCCTGCATGAAAGCAGATTCGCGGGTGAAGGCTTTTGCGCCGTAGCCGTCTATCAAAACGGGCAGCAGGAAGGAAGCGGCGGCGTGTTGCAGGAAATCGCGGCGTTTCATGGTTGGGCTGGGGTTTTGTGTTTACGGTTTCGCGTTTGCCGCTGGAAAAACCGGGCGGGTTTGGCCTTTTCGCAAGATACTATTTTTGAAAGATGCAATTTCGGTGGCAACCGGCACTCAGCACGTCTGGTACTCGGCCATGCGCAACAGGTAACGCATCAGCGCGTCCAGTTTCAGTTTTACCGCCATGCGTTTGGATGTGTTGCCCGCATCGCTGGCAAAGGCATTCCATTCGGTGGCCCACTCGTAACGCGGCAAACCCGGAACCAGCACTTGGTCTATCAGGAAATCCTTCTGCTTCCGGGTCAAATCCACGGCGAAAAGCGTGGCCGTCAGGTCGTCCATCAATTTTACCAAATCGGCCGGAGCGGGCAGCCGCCTGACCAGTTCAACCGAATCGAAGGTGATGGATTTGCCTCCGGCCTTGGCCGTTCCGTTCACCAGCGTATCGGTAAACAGGCTGCGCAAGGCCAGCGTGGTCGAGTTGATCCAGACCTTGTAATAATCCGTTTCAAAATACGGCGCGTAGCCAAAAACCGTCGGCTGGTCCAGCACATCCATTTGCTGCTCCTTGGTGCGGCGTACAATGTTGGCGGTGTACTCGTAAAATGCGGCGGTTTGCTGGGTCATGTCGGGCACGGGCACGGCAAAATGGCGAAGCGTGCCCACGGTCAGTTCCAGCGGCGACTTGATGATGCAGCCGCGCAGGTTGTTGTCGTAAAAATGGGTGCTTTTGAGCAGTGCCGCCACCACCGGCCTGATTTCGTAGTTGCCCTGCCGGAAAATTTGCGCCAGCGGCTCAATGAAATTCCGTTCAATGTCGGGCGTAATGTCATAATTGACAAACCAACGGTAGAGTTTGCGGCACACGAAACGCGCCGCTTCGGGCTGCCGCAAAATCATATCCAGCAGGTCGTTGAGTTCGGCATCGCCAGCGGTGGCTCCGGTGCGCCCCTTGATTACGGCATTCTGGTACGAGGCCGAGAAAATCTTGTCCGTGGTGTCGTGTTGGCTGGCCCTGAACTCGGTTTTTATGTCGGCTTGCTGCGTGTTGCGGTAGCCTGTGTCGCGCCAGCCAGTCAGCACACGGGCGGCGGTTCGCACATCGGCTTCGGTATAATTGCCCCCGCCAATGGCAAACAATTCCTGCAGTTCGCGGGCGTAGTTTTCGTTCGCTTTGCCCACCACATTGCTGTTGCCGTTCAGGTAGCGCAGCATGGCCGGGTCTTTGGTAATTTCGGTGAGCAGCGATTTGAAATTGCCCAGCGCGTTGGTGCGCAGCAGCGATAAATAGCGGTACATATAGCGGCTGTCATTGACGGCTGAGAAGGCAACCACAAAATGATTCTGCCAGAAGAGGGCCATTTTTTCCGTGAGCGACACCGGCTGGTTCACCATTTGCGCCGTCCACCAACCCTTGACGTAACCCTGCCATTTGCCTTGGTCGGCATCGCTGAACGGCTGATCCACGAAGGTTTTCTTCGTTACCGGATCAATGGGCGGTTGTGGTGGGGGCGGGTTGGCAAGCAGCCGCTCCACGGCAACCTCGGCCGTCAGTCCGGCAAGCTGCCCGGTTTGCGTTGCCGTTGCGCCAAAAGTGGCGCGGCGCAGCAGGTGCGCGGCTTTTGGCGCATCCAATAACGGTGCATATACGCTGATAAGGGACATGGGGCGGCGGGCTTGCGGATGGAAAACCAAAGTTCAGACTCACCCGCAAGGTAGGGGTTTAACCCACAATCGCAAAAATTATGGAAGGGCGGGTTTCAAACAACCTCACCCCCGGCCCCTCTCCTGCTGAGAGGGGAGCAAAGGCTTCCGTTTTTTCTCCCTTGCCAATAAGGGAAGGGTTGGGGATGGAGTTGGGGTTGTTTCGGCCACCCAACTGGCGGCATCACCGCTTGGCGATTTTGTTCATCGCAATGCCGCGTTGGCGGCTGCACCGGAAGCGGTCGGTTTCGGCCACGCGGAGGCGGGCGTGTTTGGTGGCGCGGCCACTGACCCGTGCGCGCCACATCCGCCACGACGAGGCTTTCATTTCGCGGCGCATCAACGCAATGACTTCCGCTTCGGACAGCCCGAATTGCGCTTCAATTGCCTCAAAAGGCGTGCGGTCTTCCCAAGCCATCTCCACAATGCGGTCAATGTCGGCTTGGCTTAGTACACTATCGGTTTTTGCCATGCCTTGAAAACAAATACCGGAGGTGCGGTGTTCAGAATTGGCGATGAAAATGAGGAAAAAAGGCGATTTGCCGCAAAAAACCTGTGCCGCCTGTGGCCGCCCATTCACGTGGCGCAAAAAATGGGAGAAAGTATGGGACGAGGTGAAATATTGCAGCGACCAATGCCGGAAATCAAGACGCTCCGCAGGTGGCGGCTTGTGAAGACACGAGCCACGGAAGGCGGAAACCAAAGCATCCGAAATAGTATTTTTCAGAACCCTGAAACCCCCGGCAAAAAATAAAACCGCCCCGGGTTGCGGGGCGGTTCCTGTACAAACCAGTATGTGATTCACGCAATGTTCAGGCAAGCCTTGCGCGGGCAAAACACCCGTCGAGCGTGGCTGCGTGTAGTTGCCCGAATTTTTCGTAACACCAAGCCTTCAGGGCTTCTATTTCCTCCTTGATCAGGGTTACCAGTGCTTTCCGAAGTTCCTTTTCGAATAAACGCCGGTCAAAACTCACTTTTTCCAGAATTACTTTCGCGTATTCCAGCATAGCATTTAAGGATTTTGGCATCCGCAAACGCCGGTTCCCCTCGCCGGGCATCGCACCCGTAAAGTACAGCTTTCATCATGCGGCGGGACAAACATTCACAGACGTGTTCTTGATGAAGAAAAATTGAAAAAGTTAAGCGGGTTGCCCAGTCCTGAAACGACAAGCAAAAAAATATGTTGTTCCAGTAATTGCAAAACAATGTAATTTTTCGGATAAAAAATAGATTTTAACGGAGAAAAGTTTGTGGTTTTAACGCAGCCGAAAAACATCGAAAAGGTTAAGGATCAGAAAGATAAATACAAGATTTCGGTTTGTCAAGCGGAGGGCGATTTATTACATGTTAAATTAATGTTAAGTTGGCGGCCAAGGGGGTTTGGGCTTTTGTGAAGATACTATTCTGAAAAAACCACGACATTCTTGCGGCTTTTCTTACTTTTGCCCGTATGCAAGACCGTTATGCGCAACGCGGCGTATCCGCCGGTAAGGAAGACGTACACGCCGCCATCAAAAACCTGGACAAGGGGCTTTTTCCAAAAGCTTTCTGTAAGATATTGCCCGATTTCGTGGGGCACGACGCGCAATACTGCAACATCATGCACGCCGACACCGCCGGAACCAAGCCTTCGCTGGCCTACGTGTATTGGCGCGAAACCGGCGACCTGAGCGTTTGGAAAGGCATTATCCAGGATGCACTGATCATGAACCTCGACGATTTGATTTGCGTCGGGGCAGTGCGCGACATCGTGATTTCGTCCACGATTGGGCGCAACAAACGGCTGGTTCCCGGCGAAGTGGTGGCCGCACTAATCCAGGGCACGGCCGAATACGTGGCCGAACTGAACCGTTTTGGCATGAACATCCAACTGGCGGGCGGCGAAACCGCCGACGTGGGCGACATTGTGCGCACCGCCGATGTGGGCTTCACGGCCTTTGCGCGGATGCGCCGCGATGCGGTGATTGACAACGCCAACATCCGGGCGGGCGATGTAGTGGTGGGCCTAGCCTCGTTTGGCAAGGCCACCTACGAAAACGCCTACAACGGCGGCATGGGCAGCAACGGCCTGACCTCGGCACGGCACGACGTGTTTTCAAAATACGTGGCGCAAAAATATCCCGAAAGCTACGACAACAGCCTAGCCGCCGAAATAGTATATTCCGGCAGCCTCAAACCCACCGACCAAGTAGCCGTGAAATACCGTGACCCCGACGGCTCAACGAAGCACGAAAACGTGGACGCGGCCCGGCTGGTGCTGTCGCCCACGCGCACCTACGCGCCGGTGGTTTTGGCGGTGCTCAATGAGTTGCGGCCACACATCCACGGCATGGTGCATTGCAGCGGCGGCGGACAAACCAAAGTATTGCACTTTACAGATAACCTGCACATTGTCAAGGATAATCTGTTTGCCGTGCCGCCGCTTTTCCAGCTCATCCAGCGCGAAAGCGGCACGGATTGGCGCGAAATGTACCAGGTTTTCAACATGGGCCACCGCATGGAAATATACCTGCCCGAAACCCACGCCCAACGGGTGATAGAATTATCCGGTTCATTTAATATTGACGCGCAGATTGTGGGGCGGGTGGAGGAAAATGCGCAAAAAAAACTGACCATCCGTAGCCCGCACGGCGAGTTTGTGTATGCGTGAATCTTCCGGGAAAAATGTTTAACTTGTTCCCAAAGCCTGAATACCATGGAAACAGCGGAATTGAAACAAGGGGAAACCGAAGGGATTTCGGACTACGAACGCGAACGCGGAAAACCCATGCCCAGTAAAAACCACGCCATTGTGCAAAGCAACCTGACTTTTGCGCTGATGAGCGGCTACCGGCAGCAATACCGGATATTGCCCGAACTCACGCTGGAGTTTGACCGCCGGTACGT
>JAYWIH010000184.1:0-28272 GCA_043789005.1 Sphingobacteriales bacterium | reverse complement strand
TATACGAACCCCGGTAGCCCTTGGGCCGCCCATAAGCCACCAGCACATCGGGGGCTACCCGGATGCCAGGATTTCCCTCTACCGGATACCACAACAAGTCGCCGGCCACAAACACGTTTTCGTCCTTGGCAAAGATAATATCCAAGTTGCCCTTGATACGGGTAATCCATTCATATTGCTCCGTATTATCGGCCATGGGCAAACCGTCGGATTCGGGATAGGTGATTGGATAGTCAATTGTTTTCATGGCTGTCACGGTTTACGGAACACCACTTTTCACGGCAGCATCCGGCATACTCACACATTTTCAGGGTTAATGCCCAATTCGCGCAGTTTGGCCGCCAGCCGCTCGGCACGTCCGAATTCAGATTCGGCGCGTTGCTGGAGTTGTTTTTTTTCGGCTTCCGCTTCAACCAAGGTAATGAACTCCCGCCCGTCGGGATGGAAAACGCGCAGTTTGGCATCCGGTGCGGACATGAAGCGGATGCTCAGCCGGGGGCTGATCCAGTTGGCGGTATCCTTGGCATCCAGCAGCCACAAAAGGTCGCCGCGCCGTACCCAAGCGGCAAACTCAAATGAATCGGGGTCGTAGGCGTAGTATTCCTGCACGCCATACTGGCCGTAAAAACTCAATTTCTTGCTCATCTCCAACGGATGGTTGCCCGGCGACAGTATTTCAAACACCACTTGCGGGGCAACGCCATCTTCGAGCCATTGCATATACGAACCCCGGTAGCCTTTGGGCCGGTCAAAAGCCACCAGCACATCTGGGGCCACACGGATTTTCGGATTTCCCTCCACCGGATACCAAAGCAAATCACCGGCGACAAACACCTCTTGGTCGACAAAAACAACGTCAAGATTTGCTTTCAGGTACGAAATCCAATGGTATTGCTCCGTATTATCGGCCATGGGCAAACCGTCTGAGTCCGGGTAAATGATGGGATATGTGACGGCTTTCATGGCAGTTACAGCATTCTGATGGTAATCCGAAACGGATGCGTTCAAGTTCAAAACTACACAATATCCGCCATAATCCGTTCTACTTGGCGGAAATAGAACAGGCCGCTTACGAACAACAGGATTGCGAACCCAAAAGACAGCCACGCCAGCGGGTCAGGAGCGGCGGTGCCGAGCAGGCTCCAACGGAAGCCTTCCACCACGCCCGCCATCGGGTTTAGGTAAAACAGCCATCGGTATTGTTCGGGCACCATGGTGGCCGGATAGGCGATGGGCGTGGCATACAGCCCGAATTGCACCATAAACGGAACAATCTGCTGGAAATCGCGGTAGCGGATGGTCAGGGCACTAAGCCAAATACCCACCGCCAACGCCGCCACAATAGTCATCAGGATGTAAAATGGCAGGAAAACAGTATCTTTTGAAGGCACGAAACCGTACCAAACCATCAGTGCCAGAATAAGAACCAAACTGATGCCGAAATCAACCAGACCCACCACGGCCTTGGACAACGGAATGATGAGCCGGGGGAAATAGATTTTCTGGATCATGCCCTGCGCCCCGATAATCGAGTTGCCCGCCTGATTCATCACAAACGCGAAATACGTCCAGGCACTCATGCCACAAGCCGCATACAGTGCGTACGGAATGCCGGGAATCTGCTTATCCACGCCCACCGCCCGGCCAAACACAACAGTGAAAATAACAAGCGTGACAAGCGGCTGGAGCACCGCCCACAGCACGCCCAGAAACGTTTGGGCGTAGCGCACCCGCAAATCTCGGTAGGCCAGGATCAGGAAAAGGTCGCGGTAGGCAAACAGTTCTTTCAGGTTCAGGCCAAACCGGTTGCGGTTGGCATCTATGATGAGTTTCGGCATATAAAAGGCAAGAACAGCCCCCAGCTCCGAAGGGGAGTGATGGGACGAAAAAGTAAAGGAACGAGAATTGGCTACAGCGTCTTCGCTTGAGTCGCCCGGCAGAAATAGTATCTTTTAAAAGCCCCAAACCTGCACCGTTCGTTTAGCGTTTAAAAACGTGCAGACGTGGCACCGCAATCTCCACACACACCACAAAATAGTATGTTTTGAAACTTCCAAACGTGCCTCCACCACAAAGATACTGTTTTTGCTTCCCTTCACAGGTTGGGGGCCATAATAGTATCTTTCAAAAAGGCCAAACCTGTTCCATTGAAGGCTCATTCATAAAATCATCAGTCTGCCCACGCGCACGGTTTGCCCGTAAGTCAGGGTTATCAGATATATTCCCTTGGCACAACCGGCATATTGCGGAAACACATCGGAAAGCAAAATCACGTTCAGGTCGTCGTTGGTGTTTTCAATGGTTGTCTTTTGCAGGCTCCGGCCCGCCAAATCCAAGACTTCCAGACTCACGGGTTGTCGGACTGGCAAACTGAAAGCCAACCTCACTGCTTGGTTACCACCGGCAGCAACCGGATTCGGGAATACTGTCAATGCGCCCCGGCCGCTTGTGCCAACGGCAATGGTTTGGGCATTGGCAGTCTGGCAGCCGTTGAGGCCGGAAGATTTCAGCACCACGCTGAAAATACCCGGACTGGCGTAGGTGTGCGCCGGATTAGACTCATTGGAAACAAGACTGCCATCGCCAAAATCCCATTCGTAGCGGCTTGCATTGGCCGAGCGGTTTGAGAAGATATACGATAGCGGACTGCCCGCCGACACGTCGGCGAAAAACCGCGCCGTGGGCGACTGCCGCACCGGAATCGTTTTCCTGACGGAAGCCGAACAACCCGATTCCGTGTTCACGGTCAGACCGACATCCACAATCGTGGCATCCGCCGGAACCGTGACGGTGGGCTGCGCCGAAGTGAATTTGCCCAATACCCCAAAATCCCACTGCCAAGCCGTGATGGTTTCGCTACCCGCATTTGTCCGGGCGGCAAAGGTAACGGTTCCCGCGCACACCGTTGTATCGGGATCAATGGTTACACGTATGCCTGCCGCCGCCACTGTCTGTTGCAGTGTATTGGAGCAGCGCGAAGCCGCCGTAACCGTGAGGCGCACCACATACGAGCCGGGCTGGGCGTAGGTGTGGCGCGGATTGCGGTCGGCGGAAGGCGTGCTGTTGTCGCCAAACTCCCAGTACCAGCCCGCAAGGCTACCACCTGCCGGTGGTTGCGATTGGTCGGTGAAACTGACTTCGCGGCGGTTGCAGTCGGCTTGGGTCGCAAAGGCGGCTTTAGGGGCGGCCAGCACCGTGACGGCTTGCGTGATTTCATTTGAACAGCCAAAATCGGTGGTCACGCGCAGTTTCACTTGGTAGGTTCCCGGATTGGCGAAGCGGTGGGCCGGGTTCTGCTCCGTGGCGGCGTTGTTTGCGCCACTGGCCGGGTCGCCAAAATCCCACTGCCACTGCGTAAGGGTTCCGTCGTTGGCAAGGCTAGCATCCGAAAACCGCGCCGGTTCGCCACCGCACGCCAGCACCGCCGCAAAAGCCGCCTTGGGCAACTGCCGGATGGTGATGGTCTGCATCTTGCTGACGGTACAGCCAAGGTTATTCCGCACCGCCAGCCTGACCAAATAGTTTCCGGGTTGCGCATACGTGTGCGCCGGGTTGGCCTCGGCGGAAGCGGGACTGTTGTCGCCAAAATCCCACGTGCGCGAGGCAAAAGCACCGGTTCCGGAAAACACGGTTTCATCTTTCAATTGAACCGCACTGCCCAGACAAAGCTGGCTGATGGAAAAACCCACACTGGCTCCTTCCGTTAAATCCACCTGCCGCACCACATTGGTTTGGCAGCCGCTTTGCCCGGTAATGGTCAATATTACGGTTTGTGTGCCGGGCTTGGTGAACGTGTGGCTTGGGTTGCGTTCAGCGGAAGTGCCGCCATCGCCGAAGTTCCACTGCCATTTCACCGTGGGGTCGTCAAAAACAGTGGAAGCATCGGCAAAAGCCAGCGTTTGGTTGGAACACGCGGCGGCAGGAAAGGTGAAATCGGCAACGGAAGGCCGGGATATGCGAACAGCTTGCGTGTTTGTGACGGTTTTACCACAAATGTCCGTAGCCGCCAGTGTGACGCTATACGTGGCCGCGCCGCCAAAAGTGCGCTGCACGGAAGCTCCCGCCACCGGAACGCCATCCCCAAAATCCCAAGAATAAGATGCGATGCGGTTACCTTGGGCGGGTGGCTTGGCACTGAATGTCACGGGTTGGCCGGTACATTGGCTTGCCGTGAAAAAATCCGCTGTTGCCTGCGGCCTTACAAATATTGAATCAGTAAACAGTTGCAGGTCATTGCTGGCATTGTAGGCTTTCAGGGTGATTTTTTGAAAGCCGGAGGCGGAATATGAGATGGATGCGGGTGTGTTCTCAAGGCTGGTGGCGATGTTGGCGGCGCAGCCGTCAGCAAAATCCAATTTGAGCAGCTTGCCCTTGCTAAAGTCCGTTGTGAGAATTGTATATCGGGAGGCAGTCTTCACCACGTCAAAATCATAATAATCATTGGGCGTGATGTTGTACGGAATAAGGGCGGGTGTGTTGGTGATGTTGCCCTCGAAATCCATCCTGTAAAACCTCCCACTCTGCGTTGCCATTACGCCGCTTAACCGGTTATCCGCAAGTAATTTCACCTTGGAAGAATTTACAATGCCGCCCATGTTGGCACTTATGTCCTCGACTGATGGAACACTGAACAAACGATTGCCAAAACCGATACGGTGCAATTTCGAATTCATACTGATTGCAAAACCGTACCATTGATCACAGGATTTCATAACACTTACCCCCATCAGGTTTGTACTGCCCGACAAAGGCTGTGTCTGTATAATATCCGAATTCTGGGGATTGTTTGTGATGGCACTTCCAAATTTTATAATCGCAACTCTATTGGAAATATAGTCTGCGGCAACGCATACCAATTCATTGTCATCCTCTACCAACTCAATATCCAAAGGGCTGTTCAGCACAATCGAAGCAGTAGGAATATCTTCAATGGAGGGAACATTAGTCAAATTACCACCAAAATTCAACCGTAACAGCCGATTGGCAGTCAGTGAATTATTAAGGGTGAGGTTTACCACCAAAGCATACCAATTGCCGTTTTCCTGCTGGAAAGCAATATCCGTTGGCAGCCGTAACAGACCGCCGATGTTGCCCAGATTGGTGATGGTGGGCGTGTTTTCCAGACTGACACCAAAATCCAAGCGCACAATCTGGTTTGCATTGCGGTTGCAAACGAAACCAAACCAATTTGTACCATCGAAAACAGTGGTGATGCCAGTCACGATATTGCCGCCGGGAATGGTGGCGATTTCCTGCACCGTGGGGTTTTTCTCAAAATCACCGCTGCAAAAATCCCATTCGTAGCGCACCGCCCCCGTGGAGGTGTTGGTGATATTGACCGCCTCGCCGATGCAAACCGTGTCGGACAGCGTGAAGGCAGCTTGCGGGCATTGTGCTTGGGCAGCCAGGACGCGAAAAAATAGTATCCCCGCCAATGCCCAAACCCGCCTTGTGTGTCCGCGCGTAAAATTTTTCATCTTATGTCCCAACGGTTCAGGCAAATATACCTTGCGAAATAAAAAAATCCGCAAGAATGTAAGTTCCTGCGGATTTTTCAACCGGAAGCCGGGTTTGGGCTTTTTGAAACATACTATTTTGGCGGCTGTCATTGGGCGGCCGCAGGGGTCGCCCCTACGGTTTTCACGCCATTGCCGTTTCCGCATATTCGGCATACACTTGGCGCAGGCCGTCTTCTAGGCGGGTTTTGTACGTCCAGCCAAATCCCGACAGCTTGCCCACGTCCATCAACTTGCGGGGCGTTCCGTCGGGTTGGCTGGTGTTCCAGATTACAGTTCCTTGGTAGCCGGTAGTTTTTTGCACCAGTTCGGCCAATTCCTTGATGCTGATATCCTCGCCCGTGCCGATATTGACCAAGCCGGGTTCGTTATAGGTTTCCATCAGGTAAAAGCAGGCATCGGCCAAGTCGTCGGCGTGCAGGAATTCACGGCGCGGCGTACCGCTGCCCCACACCTCGACGGTGGGTGAGCCGTTGAGTTTGGCTTCGTGAAACTTGCGGATCAGGGCGGGCAGCACGTGCGAATTGTGCAGGTCGTAATTGTCGTTGGGGCCGTAGAGGTTGGTGGGCATCACCGAAATAAAGTTGCAGCCGTATTGGCTGCGGTAGGCATCGCACATTTTTATGCCGGCAATCTTGGCAATGGCATACGGCTCATTGGTGGGTTCGAGTTCGCCGGTCAGCAGGTAATCCTCGCGCAGGGGCTGGGCGGCCATTTTCGGGTAGATGCAAGACGAACCCAGAAACAGCAGTTTTTTCACGCCGTTGCGGTACGATTCGTGGATCACATTGTTCTGGATCATCATGTTTTCGTAGATGAAATCGGCGCGGTACGTGTTGTTGGCGTGGATGCCGCCCACTTTTGCCGCCGCTAGAAAAACGTAATCCGGCTTCTCATCTTCAAAAAACCGGGTCACCGCCGCTTGGCTGCGCAGGTCAAGTTCCGATGAAACACGGGTCAGGATGTTGCCGTAGCCCTGCGACTGCAATTTGCGCACAATGGCCGACCCGACCATGCCCCGGTGCCCGGCAACGTAGATTTTAGCGTTCTTTTCCAAGGTTTGCAGGTTTAATTGTTTTTTGTCGGGTAAACTTACATTCGTTCCGCATTAATTACCGGCGGGGCGGATAGGTAATCACCGGGAAACCGTTTTTTTGCAACCGCATTGCTGGCGGGCTGCCACCCAACCGGTTCCGGCGGCGGAACGCACCGGGACAAATGTAAAATAAAAACTCCGGTTTTGCGTTTTTGCCTCACAGCCGATTTCATGTATCCCCTTGAAAAATAGTATGTTTCCGAAAGCCCAAACCCTGCTTGTTGTGCTGCTTTGCTTGCTGCTGGGCGTTGGCGGCGTGCTGCAAGCCCAAGTAAGTGAAGACAGCCTGATGCGCGACGAAGACCCCGAAGCGGTGATATTGGCCGAACTGGAGAAAAAAAAGGAGAAGAAAAAGGACGACAAGAAGCAACTGAAACTGCCGAAAAATGAGTTTTACGGCATCAAGACCAAGAAAAACCTCATCAAAACGTACGGCAACAATGGCACGGAAATCGAGATTTTCAACCATGTGCAGGTTTATCAGGATCCCAACCCGTACTTGCAGAATGTGCAGGAAGCCGACTGGTTCGACCCCAACAAACGGGCAATTGTAAAAACCCCGGGTGTGGACAAAAAGGAAATGCGGCTGCTGCACGGCCCCTACCAGAAAGTGCGCGACGGCAACGTCATTACCGAGGGCTTCTATTATCTGGGTGGCAAGCATGGCCGCTGGGAAAGCTACGATGAAGATTACAAGCTCAAAAACAAGGAAAAATACTACCGGGGCTGGGCCAAAGAAGCCGAAATGACGTATTGGGACACCGACAGGAAGAAAATAAAGGAATATGTGCCGGTGCATTACGGTGACAAACACGGCATGAGCTACACGTTTTACGAAGGCGGCCAAGTCCATACCCGAGGCAAATACGAACACAACCACCGCGTGGGCATCTGGTCTGAATATTACCAGTTCAGCCGTTACAGCCGCTCTAAAAAGAAGGAAATCCGGTATCCGAAACGCGCCTTTGACAAAACCGAACCAGTCACCATCAAGGAGTGGGATGAAAAAGGCAAGATAAGCTATGACCGCGACCGCGATGGTGAAAAAGCCGAGGCCGAAACCGGAACGGAGGAGGAAAACGAGAAATTCTGAAGGGTAGCGGCCTCCAAAAATAGTATCTTCTAAAAAGCCCAAACCCGCCGCAAAAAAACCTGTGAGGTTTTAAAAACCTCACAGGTTTGGTTGTCCGGGATTTGCCTGTACGCCGACAGGCGGGCAATCCGGGAAAGCGCAAATCCGTATGCCCCTTGCCGCCGGACTTGGAAAGTCCCGCTACCTTTGCCTACCTTTTACCACAGACTGTACCCGCCATGAAAAACCTGCACCGTTGGCTGCGCAATGCGCTGGGCTTTTCGCAGAAAGAAACTAACGGTTTTCTGGTGCTTTCCGGCGCAATGGTGCTCATTGCGGCCACGCCGTTTGTGCTGCCGTTGCTGTTTCCGGCTCCCGAACATAACCGCACCGCCGACCACCGGCAACTGGACAGCTTGGTGGCGGTGCTGGAAGCCCAAAAGCCGGAGGAAAACCGCTATGCCGACAACCGCTACCCGGCGCGGAAGGCGGCTTTTGAAGTGGATAAGACACGCGTGCTTTTCCCCTTCGACCCAAATCTGATTGATGCCGCGCAATGGCAGTCGTTGGGGTTGCCCAAGTTTCTGGCCGAACGCATACTCAAATACCGCAGCAAAGGCGGGAAATTCCGCACCAAAAGCGACTTGAAGCGGATTTACGACTTTCCCGAACCGTTGTACCAACAATTGCTGCCTTACATCCAACTGCCCGAAAACGCGGAATACCGTGCCCGGAATAGTACCTTTGAAAACACCAAAACCCCCTATGGCTCGCGTGAGCCGCCGCTGCCATTTACCAGCAAATTCCCGAAAAAGGCCTCCGGCAATTTCCGTCTCGACTTGAGCACCGCCGACACCACCGAACTGAAAATGGTGCGCGGCATCGGTTCGGGCATATCGCGGCGCATTGTGAAATACCGCGACGCGCTGGGCGGCTTTGCCAACTTGGATCAGGTGCGCGAGATTTACGGTTTGGACTCTGCGGTGGTTGGCGAGTTGCTGAAATTCGCGTACCTGCCTGAAAACAAAGGGCTGAAAAAACTGCCGGTCAACTCGGCAACCATCGAAGCACTCGATGCCCATCCGTACATTTCGCCAAAATTGGCCAAAGTCATTGCCGCCTACCGGCAGCAGCATGGCCGGTTCAACGCCCCCGCCGATTTGTCGCCAATCAGGATGCTGGACAAATCCACGCTGGAAAAACTCACTCCGTATCTGGGTTTTGAGTAAGTTTGTCCAGACCGGAGAAAACCCCACGCCAAACCATGACCACCGCAGCCACACTCATACTCGACCAGACGCAGGTTTTGCAGAAAATCAAGCGGATTGCCTACGAGATTTATGAGAACAACGCCGACGAGCAGGAAATTGTGCTGGCGGGCATTTACGACAAGGGATACCGGTTTGCGCAATTGCTGCAAACGCAATTGCAAGCGATTTCGCCGCTGCAAGTGCGCCTGATACGCGTGGATCTGGAAAAACTCACGCTGGTGCAAAGTAACGTCACCCTTGATTGCGACCTTGATTCGCTGGCCGGCAAAAGCATTATCCTGCTTGATGATGTGCTTAACACCGGCCGTACGCTGGCGCACAGCCTGCAACCTTTCCTGTCGGTGGCGGTCAGGAAAATCCAAGTGGCGGTTATCGTGGATCGCAGCCACAAGCTGTTTCCCGTTGCCACCGATTTTGTGGGCTACGCACTATCCACCACGTTGCAGGAACACATTGAAGTCCGCCTCGAAAATGAGGATGCGCTGGGGGTATATCTGAGTTAGCACCCGGAAAGCCTCTCCTTTCCGAAAACACCGGGCAAAAGTGCTGGTTTTCAGTGCTTTGTAAGGTTTCCTTCAATTCCGCCACCGTATTGCGCATCCGCACCCTTAATTTTAAACTTGTATTCTCAGGTGAGCAGGTCAATAATGAAAAAACTACAGGAAACAGTAAAAGAATTGTTTGATGCCAAGACAAACGCCAAAAACCGGATTATGCTGGTTGTCTTGGCCTGTGCGGTCACGGCCTTTGTGGTCTTGGCCAGCATCAGTTACGCCAACTACCGCACCCAAAGCCAAACGCTTGCCAACATAAACGCCGCCCAGCAAGTGCTGAACCGGAGCGAAACGTTGCTGAACCGGCTGATGTATGTGCGTTCGGAGATAAAAGATTACACGGGCGACAGCACCGACAACGACGATGTGTACCGGCTGATTGCCAATGACTTGGACAGCATTGCTCAGTTCGTTGCCAACGATGACTACCAAAAGGGCAGGGTGGGGATGATGATGCAACTGGCCACCGACTGCCCGGCGCAACTTCGGGGCATAGTGGCCTCTGACAAGTGGGCCAATGCCGGCAGGAATTCAAAGGCCGCCCGTTTTTTCAGAGCCGATGCCCAATGCCGGAGTAAACTCAAGGCTGCTATGGCCGAAATCAGGGAAATGGAATGGCTGAAAACCAACAACTACCGCAAAGACTTGGCCGAGCAGCAGTTCAACTCGTTTTTGCTCAACCTCAGCGCCATTGCCGTTGCGCTGCTGTTTGGCTTTGCGAGCCTGTTCGTTTTTTTTCGCGACCGCCAAGACCACACCAAAGTGGAGAACAATCTGACCGAATTGAACCTGAACAAGGACAAGTTTTTCTCGATCATCAGCCACGACTTGCGCGGGCCCACGGCCAACATCGTGCGCTTATCGGAGTTTCTCATGGAGCCAAACCTGACCGAGGAAGACAACCGAACCATGCTCTCGCATTTGCACAAGTCGGCGCAAAACCTGCAAAAACTGCTCGAAAACCTGCTCAGTTGGGCAAAATTCCAGATGGGAAGGCTCGATTACACGCCAACGCCCGTGGAACTGTCGGCCCTTGTCAATGAAAGCATCAGCCAAGTGGGTTCCATGGCGGCCGAAAAATCAATCCTGATCAAAAACAAGGTTCCGCTGCGTACCTACGCCTATGCCGACGACCAAATGATCCTGATGGTGATGCGCAACCTGCTCGTCAATGCCCTCAAATTCAGCAACCCATCGGGGCAAGTGCAAATCTCCGCCACCGAAAAGCCACACGAAGTGGAGATTTCCGTGACGGATACGGGCATCGGCATGAGCCAAGACACCGTGGGCAAACTGTTTCGCATCGGCAACCACTTTACCACGCTGGGAACCGCCAACGAAAAGGGTTCGGGCCTGGGCCTGATCTTGTGCATGGAACTGCTCGAAAAAAACAACGGCAGCATCCGCGTGAGCAGCGAAAAAGACAAAGGCACCACTTTTACCTTCACGCTTCCCAAGCTGAACGGACCGGAAAAACCGTAGGGTTGGGCCGTGTGGCCGCCCGCCAAAATAGTATCTTTTAAAAAGGCCAAACCCGGCTGGGATAGGTTTGGCCTTTTCAAAAGATACTATTTTTTTATCCTTCCAACTTGCACTCTCCAAAAGCCTCAGGGCGCGTACGGAAACGAGACCGGATCGGGGAAAAGGAATTCATAGCCCAACTCGCGACTCACTTTTGCGCTGCTCACAACCTTGTAGCCGGGCGTTTGCGAATCGTCGTAGAGCGGTGGCGCGTAGCCGAATTCCTGCGCATTGCGGGCGTATATTTCGCGGCGCGCCGGGTGCCGGGGCGCGACAATGTTGTAGGTCTCACCCCATTTCTCCTGCCGGATAATTTCATGGATAATACGCACCACATCGTCGCGGTGCACGAAATTAACGGGCACATCGCCCGTGGTGATTGTCTTGCCAGCCACATATTTGCCCGGAATCCGGTTGTAGCCCATCAGTCCGCCGCACCGCAGCACGGTGGCGCGGGGCGGGCGGTTTTCCAAGGCCATTTCGCCAAGCACAACTTTCTCGGCTTTAACCATTGCATTGCCCTCAGTTACCGCTGATGTTTCAGTAGCGGTCTGGCGGTTTTCGGGATACACGGACGTGGAACTGACGTAAATGATTTTCACCTCGGAAAACATCAACGGATACGTGAAACGGCGTATCTGTTGGGCGTGCAAATCATGGCCGTGCGCATCCGTCCGGGGCGGAATGCTGATGATGAGGATGTCCGTTTGCAGGAAATCGCGCCAATCGTCCAGCCTTTCCGGAGCAAGACCAGGCTGCAAATTGATCAGGAACGGCTGGATGCCCTTTTGCGCCAGCACGGGCAGTTTGTCGGCGGAAGTCGTGCTGCCTTTTAAGGCAAAGCCTTTGGCCAGCAGCAACTCCGCCAGCGGCAAACCCAGCCAGCCGCAACCCAGAATGGAAACCGTTTTGTGCATGGGTTTACCGTTCTATAATAGCTCGCGCACGTGCCGGCCAATGTTTTCGGCGAGCTTTTCGGTGGGCAGGTCGTTAGTGTCGCCCCCGAAAGGGTCTTCGATTTCCTCGGCAATCAGCTCCACGCTGGCCAGCACGTAAAACACAAACGCCACCACCGGGATTACCCAGTACCCGAGTGTGAACACAAACGTGAAGGGAATGGTCATGACGTAAAAAAAGATGAATTTTTTCAGGAACACACTGTACGAATACGGAATGGGCGTGTTTTTAATGCGTTCGCACGCGCCGGCGATGTCCGTGAATGCTTGCAGGTCAGCGGTGAGCACAATCAGTTGCGCGTCTTTCAACATTCCGGCTGCATACAGTTGCGCCACGCGCTGGGTCATGAGCGAAGCTACTTGGTTGGGTACGTGCTTGCCGTGATCCAAGGCCTTGAGTTCGGGATGTTCGCGTTCATCAAGTGCCAGACGCGTCACTTCCGAACGCAAATGAACCGACAAAACGGAGGCGTAGAGCGGAATGGTGCGCCGGAAAAACGACCGGCTGTCTTCATCTTCGGGCAGCATGGCATTGATCTTGATGGCCAGGTTGCGGCTGGTGTTCACCAGATTTCCCCACAGTTTGCGGCCCTCCCACCAACGGTCGTAGGCGGTATTGGTGCGGAACACGAGCAGCAGCGAAATCACAAAACCCAGCAGGCTGTGCATCACAGACACGTTTTTGATGCGGTTATCCTCCGAAATGTCCCAATATTCCAGTTCCATATAGGCCACCAACGCCGCGTACAGGGAAATGGCGACCAGCATCGGGAACAACTGCCGGACAGTATCCGATTTGTGAACCCGGAAAATGAAGGTGAACCAGTCTTTGGGGTTGTAGGTGATCATTAAACTATCCAGGTTAATGTTTTGCGGCAAATCTGGTGGCTCCGTGTCCGGAATTCAAAATCCCAGATAACGCAGCGCGGGGCAGGTTTGGGCTTTCGGAAAGATACTATTTTGAAACGTATCGCCGGTGCAACCGCCCGGCCAAGTCCGTGATATCATCCTTTCGGGCCAATCGATTGACCCACTGCTCGGGAATGTTGGCAAAGCCGTACAAAAGCCCGGCCAAGCCACCGGCAATAGCGGCGGTTGTATCAGTGTCGCTGCCCATATTAACCGCTCTGAGCACGGTTTCTTCGTAGGAATTGCAGTTGAGCAAGCACCAGAAGCCGGCCTCCAGGCTGTGCAAGACATAGCCCGAACTAAATATCTCATTTTCAGAATATTCATAAATCGGCTTGATTTCATATTCGCCAATTGGGTTGCCCAAGATTCGGTGAAAACGATCAATTTCCTGTTGAGAAGCGATTGCGTTGGTATTTAGGAAAGCATTGACCAAGTTTCTGATATTTTCAAAAGCTTCGAATTTTTTCTTACCCTGCATCAGTTGCAAGGCAAATTCCAAATAGATGAAGCAAGCCAATACCGAACGAATATGCGCATGTGTAATCGAGGAAACTTCTTTTGCACACTGGTATCGTTTTTCAATCGGTGTGCCTTGTATGTGCAATGCCAATGGGAGAATCCGCATCAGCGAGCCGTTGCCATTGCTTCGCTCGTCCTTTTCATCGGAAAAGAAACGATTTTTCATATTTGATAATCGCCACATAGCTTGTGATGTGGCGATTCCAATATCAAACACTTCGCCATGTGCTGTCCAATAGTTTCCATCATACCAATCAATAAATTTGCCAGCCAATCCCCGAATACTATAATCACTGCACAGGCTCTCGGCCAAGCAAAATGTCAGCGAACTGTCGTCCGACCACGTGCCGGGCGGCTGGTTGTGCGTACCGTAGCCGACCATATCCGTCACCGGATTTTGCTTCAGGAAGTCACGGCTTTTAAACTCAACCGGCACGCCCAGCGCGTCACCCACTGCCACGCCAAATAAAATATCACTGGCAAAATTTCTGGTTTGCATAAGTGTTCACGGAAAAATTGGCTTGAAAGGGTATACAAAACCGGATGTTTAGTGTTTCGGAAAGATACTATTTTCACCGCACCCGGCCTTATCCATACCCGCGCGAGATATTAGCGGCCAACGCCAAAACACAAACGTCAGGGCGGCCAAGGTACGGCGGCAAACGTAAGACAATATTTGAAAATAGTATATATTTGGAGTCGCAAACCCCGTTTCCTGTGGAAAACAGTTGGCTTACCGTCCGGCAAACAGCGCAACGCCTGTACGAATTGTTCCTGAAATGGCTGCGCCGCCCCAAGAATCTTCTCGAAAAGTCTTGGATCGGGTTTTTCGGCCTGCTCATCTTTTTCCGGCTGTACCTGTGGAGCGTGGAACACAATTTCCTGAACCTGTACGGCGAGAGTCCCAGCATTGAAAAAATCCAGAATCCGAAGGTGGACAAGCCTTCCGAGCTTTACACCGCCGACGGCGTGCTGATCGGGCGGTATTACCGCGAAAACCGCAATCCGGTCACCTACAAGGAGATTCCCGCAGTGATGGTCAATGCGCTGGTTGCCACCGAGGATGCGCGTTTTTACACGCATTCGGGCATTGATTTGAGGGCCTTGCTGTCCGCGTTCTGGGATGCCGCCACCGGCGATGCGCGCGGAGCCAGCACCCTGACGCAGCAACTGGCAAAAAACCTGTACAAGACCCGCCGCCAGAGTTCGCGCGGGCTGCTCACCAAAGTTCCCGGCCTGAGTACCCTCATTGCCAAGACCAAGGAGTGGATGACTTCGGTAAAGCTTGAACGCACCTACACCAAGCAGGAAATCATCACGCTGTACCTGAACACCGTTGATTTTGGCAGCAACGCCTACGGCATCAAAACGGCGGCGCAGACGTTTTTCAACACCACGCCCGGCAAGCTCAACATCCAGCAATCGGCGGTGCTGGTGGGGCTGCTCAAAGCCCCGACCTATTACAGCCCGGTGCTGAACCCCAAGAACTCGCTTCGCCGCCGCAACACGGTAATCGGGCAGATGGCGCGCTACGGTTACTTGTCGGCTGCCGAAGCCGAAAAAGCATCGGCGGAGCCAATCAAACTGACTTACCGCGCGGCACAGCACACCGACGGCCCGAACACGTATTTCCGCACCGCCATCAACACGTTTCTGGAAGACTGGTGCGAGAAAAACGACTTGGACCTGTACACCGACGGCTTGAAAATACACTGCACCATTGATTCGCGGATGCAGCGTTACGGCGAGGAAGCCGTGACCGAACGCATAAAAATCATGCAGCAACTGTTTGAAAACCACTGGCGCGGCCGCAACCCCTGGACGAGCAATGCGGGCGTGGAAGCGGTGAACTTCATAGAAAACAATGCCAAACGCACGGACTTGTACAAATACCTGATTAAAAAATATGCCAAAACCCCCGACTCGGTGTGGATTGTGATGAACACACCCAAAAAGATGACGGTTTTTTCGTGGAAGGGTGACAAGGAGATGGAAATGAGCCCGATGGACTCGATCCGGTACTACAAGCATTTCCTGCACGCCGGCCTGATGACCATGGATCCGTTTACGGGCTACATCAAGGCTTGGGTGGGCGGCATTGATTTCCGACATTTCCAGTTCGACCACGTAAAGCAGAGCAAGCGGCAGCCTGGCTCCACGTTCAAGCCGTTTGTGTATTTGGCCGCCATTGACCAAGGCTGGGCCCCGTGCGACAAAGTGCAGGATATCCGCAAAACATTCAACTACATTGAGGATGGGCAGCCCAAATCGTGGACTCCCAGCAACGCGACGGGCAGTTTTACGGGCCGGCAAATGACGCTGCGCCACGCGCTGGGCCGCTCCGTGAACTCGGTGACGGCGCAACTGACCGAGAAAGTGACACCCGTGGCCGTGGCCGATTACGCGCACCGGGTGGGCATCAAGAGTTTTGTGAAGCCGGTTCCCAGCATTGGCTTGGGTTCGGGCGAGGTGAACATCATGGAAATGACGGCGGCCTACGGCACGTTTATCAACGAAGGCATCCATTCGGAACCGATTCTGGTCATGCGTATCGAAGACAGCAAAGGCAACATCATCCATCAGTTCACACCCGAACGCAAGCGGGTGCTGAGCCAGGAAACCGCGTGGCTCATGATCCATATGCTCAAGGGCGGCATTGAGGAGCCGGGCGGCACGGTGCAGAACCTGTGGTCGTTTGATCTGTTCCGGGGCAACGAGCTGGCGGGCAAAACCGGCACCTCGCAAGACCAAGCCGATGGCTGGTTCATGGGTCTGAGCAAGGATTTGGTGACGGGCGTGTGGATGGGCGGCGATGATGCGGTGATCCATTGGCGCAGCCTTGACTTGGGCGAAGGTGCCAAAACCGCGCTGCCGGTGTATGGCCGGTACATGGAAAAAGTGTATTCCGATAAGTCGCTGGGCATTACGATGGGCTACTTCCCCAAACCGAAAGTGACCATTGGCAAAGCGTTCCGCTGCATTACGATAGTGCCCAAACGGGTGGTTGTCTCGCTTGACTCGCTGCGGCTCGATGGCTCGGGCGACCTGCCGACCAGCGAAACGGACAGCCTGTGATCCAGCCAAAATAGTATCTTTCAAAAGTGCCAAACCCGCATTTGGGTGTCCACGGTTTCGCGGATGCCATCCGCGAAAAAATCCGGCTCGGCATCCGCCACCGAACGCAGCCAGCAATAGTATGTCTTGAAAACGAAAAACCCACCGGTGTGCGGGCAGGTTTTTCATGCTTTCAATTATGCAGGTCAGGCAGGTTTTCTGTTACGGGGGCAAGGCAGCCGGTTTATTCAGAGGGGTTTTTGAAGACCGTTGAGCAAATTCTTGAACTCATCCATCCGCGCTGAAACCTCACTGATGCGGCGGCGCAGCATCTCGATCTTATTGCGGTTTATTTCTTTCAACTGCGCGTTGGTCTTTACCAATTCGCCGCACACGGCCAAGCCCGAAAGTGTTTTCAGGTAGAACGCGGCACCGGAAACAATGATTGACTCCGTCTGGTTCTCGCGTTGCTGGTTTGCCAGCATCACTTGTTCCTCACACCATGCGGTGGCGAGTCGGTTGCTTGTCTTGTTTTGACGCATGATTTGGTTTCGAGTATGGATTTGGACGGTAGTCTTGCGCAGGTTAAAAATCCCGGTGCGGCTGCCACGCCAAAAAATGAACGGGATGGAATGCTGTTTTGCACCAGCCTTTCTCAAAGCTAAATATAAATTTAATTACAAAGATGCTTTTTTCGATGAATGTGTTTATTTCGCATACGAATGTGGAAACACACCCGTGTTCTGTATCTCCCGGAGCCAACCTGCCATAAATCCGCCTGTAACCGTCCAGCCAAGCGCATTTTCCCGTTGCTTTCTTACTCCGGCCCAAAACACCCGCCGGTTACCTTTGCCCCATTCAAAGAACAGGTTTTGTGTAGCAAGTGCCGTGCCGGTGGCGCATGGGGCGCAAGCACCGCACCCAAACCGGGCCAAGAGCCGATGGGCAGATGATTTTTTTGTAACAAGGCTACAAAAACAGTATCTTTGAAAATGCCCAAACCCGCCTTTTTGAATATTTTCCATAGCACGGATATTTACGGTATGGCGGGTTTGCCGGTATCGTTGCAACCGCTTGACTTTGGTGGGCGGCAGTTTTTTTATCGAAGCAGAAACCACCACTGAGTCCATTATGCGTTGACAGCAGTTTTACCGGTTTCCATTGTTGGCGGCGGCATCGGTTACCATCCGCCTGAGTCACTTGCCTGAACAGCCACCCAAACCATCTGGAGCATGTATGCGGTTACCGTTTGGGAGTATTTCTCCCACCAAGGGGCAACGGCCAGCCTTTCGCCCAAACATTACAAGAGCGTCATCCTCACCAACCAGATCAGTGTTACGGCGGCCTTGTTTTCCGTTCTGCTGGCAGTGCTGTATTATGCCCTGTCGCTGACCCTGCTTTTCATCAGCGAGTACCTAACGTTCGTAATCCTGATGTCATGTGTGTGGCTCAACCACTTGGGCCGCCAACGCTGGGCGTTCTACCAGATGGCCAAAGCGGTGCTTTTTTTGGTCATCAATGTCAATATCTTCTTCACCTCCTCAACGCTAGGCTACGAAAGCGGCTTCCATTTGCTCTATTACGCCGCGCTGCTGGGCATGATGCTGTTTTACAACCTGCACAAGCGGCTTATTTTTCTGGTGGCGGGCTTGGTGGTCTCGCTCACGTGCATTGTCCTGCTCGAAAGCACCAATTATTCCCTGTTTGCGGTGCGCACCCTCTCGCCGAAGGTGCTGCATCTCATTTATTTCACCTCGCTCATCACCAGCCTGTCGCTATCTCTACTATTCGCGTTCTATTTCAACCGCATCACTGTGCGGCAGCAGGAATCCATGGCAGTGGCACAACACCAGTTGGAGGCGATATTTGAAAACTCGTACGATGCCATTGCCCTGGTTGATCCGCGTACCAACCTGATCCACGCCTGCAACCATAAGGCTACCGGGTTGTTTGGTGTGGATGACACCAGCGCACCACTGATTGGCAGCAACGTGGAGCAGTTCCAGAAACACATCCTGAGCCAAACCGAGAAGCGGCATATCCTGCGCGCATTGCACCGGCAGGGTCGTTGGGTACACGGCCCGGAACTGGTTACGGCGCGAGGCGAACCCTTTTGGGGAGATGTGGGCGTGACACTGCTGAAAGTGCGCGGCAAAACCCTGCTCCTGATTCGCATTGCCGATGTGACAGCGGCCAAGGTAGCCGAAACCAACCTGCGCAAAAGCGAATCGGCCCTGCGCGAAGCCCAGCGGCTGGCACGGATCGGCAGTTTTGAATTCGACCTGCCCGCCCGCAAAGGAGAGGTCTCAGAAGAATTCTACCGGATTTTCGGGGTTGGCTTGGGCGAGGAATTCGCATTTGACCGGCTTATGGCCTTGATGCTGCCCGGCTACGACATGGCCCTGCGGGAAATGCTGGAGCAGTCGTCAGCCGAAAGCAATACGTTCAAGTTTGAATGCCGCGCCAGACAGGCCGTGAGCGGCAGCCCGGTTCACCTCCAGTTGCTCGGCAAAATAGTATCTTTTGAAAACGGCAAACCCGCCCGGATGGTGGGCACAATCCAAGACATAACCGACCGGAAACTGCGCGAGATAGAACTGATAAAGGCAAAGAATATGGCCGAGCAGGCATCGGTGGCAAAGGAGCAGTTCCTGTCCACGATGAGCCATGAGGTTCGCACGCCCATCAACGCCATCCTCGGAATGTCGCACTACCTGCTTCATGACAATCCGCAACCCCAACAAATCGAAAACCTGGAAGTGCTGCAATTCTCGGCCGAAAACCTGCTGCTGCTCGTCAATGACATTCTGGATTTGAATAAGTTGGAGGCCGGCAAGATAGAATTCGAGGAAATCGGGTTTGATTTCAGGCACACCATCCGGCGCATCACGCAGACCCACTTGTACAGTGCCGCCGAAAAGGGCCTGCTGTTCACGTGCGATATTGACGGCAACATTCCCTTTACCGTGCTCGGCGACCCGGTTCGGCTGGCGCAGGTGCTGAACAACCTGCTGAGCAATGCCATGAAATTTACGGAGACAGGCTGGGTGAAGATGGAAATGGAACTCAACAGCCAGACCGAAAACAGCCTTGAAATCAACTTTTCGGTGGAGGATTCGGGCATTGGCATCGCCAAAGACAAACTCGACCTTGTTTTCGAGAGTTTCACGCAGGCCAGCAGCGATACCACCCGCAAATATGGCGGCACCGGCCTGGGCCTGACCATCACCAAACGGCTGCTGGAACTCCAGAACAGCATCATCTATGTGAAAAGCGAGTTGGGCGGCGGTTCCGGTTTTTATTTCACCCTCCGCTTCAAAAAACCGGCCGTCCACCAGATTCCGGCCACCATCAGCGCAAAAACATTCAGCGGGCATCCGCTCAAAGGCGTGCGGCTGCTTGTGGTGGAAGACAATGAGATAAACCGCTTGGTGACGGCCAAGTTTCTGGACCGCTGGGAGATAGTGTACGACTACGCCGTGGATGGTGAAAAGGCACTGGACAAGGTTGCGGCCAACGCCTATGACCTGGTACTCATGGACTTGCAACTGCCCGGCATAGACGGCTTTGAAACCACCCGGCGCATACGCGGTCACAGCCCCGTGCCGGTACTGGCCATGACCGCCTCGCCACTGTCGGAAGTAAAGGACCGGATTTTTGGGGCGGGCATGGACGACTACATCCTCAAACCATTCCAGCCCGACGACCTGCTGCGCAAAATCACCAAGTATGCCACTTGCTCCATCACGGAAAAACCAGCCGCGCAACCCGCTTTTGTGGCTCCCGTCACGGACACTTCCGCTTTCAGGCCAATGCTGAACTACGGGAAAATACTGGAACTGACGGCCGACAACGACAACTACCGCCAACTGCTCACGCAATCATACATCAAGCTTTTGGGGCAGTTGAAAACGGATTACGAGAACGCCCTGCTGGCCGGAGATTTGTCGCAGTTACGCTTCATAATCAATTACATAGAGCCGCCATTCACGTTTTTGGAAGTCACCGGCACCCGCGAAGAAATCATGTTTGGCATCAAACTCATAGAAAAACCCGTCAGCGACATTAATATCCTTAACCGCTCCATCGAACGGATCCACAACTATTGCAACCAACTTTCACGGGAATTGGAAGGCCGTCTTCTTGAAAAGTCAGCCTGATTCTGCCCGTAAGCAAGCCAAGGGTCGGGTTTGGTGTTTTTGAAACATACTATTTCCAATCGCAACGATTTCACGCTTCCCATCCGTCAAAAATCATGGATTTCGGAAAACTGCCCGCCATCAAACATGTGGATTTCACGCTGCCACCCGACCATCCCGATACGGCGGCGGTGCTGGCTGCCTCTGGCGCGGGCAGGCCGCAAATATACGTGGGATGCCCCGTATGGACGTGCAAGGAGTGGCTGGGCAAATGGTATCCGGCCACGGCCCGCGAAAAGGACTACCTGCATTTCTACGCGCGGCAGTTCAGCACCATCGAACTGAACACCACGCACTACCGCATTCCCGAGGCGGCCACCATCAGGCGTTGGCAGGCATCGGTGAGCCAAGGTTTTTCGTTTTGCCCGAAGTGGCCGCAACAAATCAGCCACGACAGCCTGCTGCAAAACACGGATGCGGCCAGCCGGGCATTCACGGATTCGGTTCTGGGATTCGGGGAAAACCTGGGCGTGTCGTTCCTGCAACTGCCACCGGGTTTTTCGCCCCGGCAGCACGGCATCCTGACAGATTTCATCGTGAAATTCTCGTCCGCACTCCCGCTGGCCGTTGAGTTCCGCCACGCCGACTGGTTCGGCAACCAAGCGGGTGTTGCGGAAACTTTCGGTTTGCTGCGCCACCACAACGTGGCAACGGTGATTACCGATGTGGCCGGGCGACGCGACGCGCTGCATTTGCGCCTGACCACGCCCACGGCCATCATCCGCTTTGTGGGCAATGCCCTGCATCCCACTGATTACCAACGGATTGACGACTGGGTGGTCCGCCTTGGGCAGTGGCTCGAAAAAGGATTGCGCAAGCTGTACTTTTTCATCCACGAACCCGACCCCAACACGTTGTCGCCCGAGTTGGCCGTGTACCTGATCCGCAAGCTGAATGCCGCGCACAACCTGCAACTTCCGGAGCCTCAGCCCCTGCCGCAAGCCATTCAGGGAAGCCTTTTTTAGAAAAGGATTGCACGAAACGGATGGTTTTTGGAAATACTCCTCCAACCGGGCGGGGCTGGTTTGGCAAAATTTTGGGCGTTCCAAAATAGTATCCTTCCAGAAGTCGAAACCCCCTTTCGTCTGCTTTTTTCTTAGAAGTCGTAGCCCAGTGTGAGGTAGTAGCGCGGTTTGGGATTGACCGAGAAATTCTCCACGCCCCAAGCCACGTCGAACTTAACGTAGTAGCCGAACAACAGCGTTCTTGCTCCGGCTCCGTAACCGATCAGGAAGGGATTTCTGAAATCGGTGACCCTGACCACAAAAGGCGGACTGGCAACAATGCGCGTGTTCAGGCTGTTGTCGCGGCTGAAAGGCGAACTGCCGCTCCAAGCCGTGCCCACATCCGAAAAACCAACGAATTGCAGGTTCTTGAAGAAGTTGGAAGTGATGGGCCCCCGGTAAAAATACTTGACAATGGGTATGCGGAGTTCAAGGTTGAGCAGCAGGAATGAGTTGCCGGAGAGTTTGTTAAGCGGGAAACCGCGCATATTGGTCGCGAATTCGTGAAACATGATGTCGCGGTTGTCGAAGCTCTGCGCAATCGTGAGCGGGTCGTTTTGCGGACGGCTTTCGCGGTCGTTGAAAACCCAGTTGTCCATGCCGCCCAGCAGGTATTGTTTGGGGGCGCGGCCACCAAACCTGCCATACGCCAGCCGGGTGGCCAGGATAATGTCGCGGTGCAGTTCCTGGTAGTGCCTGATGTCCACGTTGAGGTTGTTGAAACTCCGCGCCGCCGAAAGGCTGTCAATCATCCCCAGGTAGTTCTCGTATTTCACGCGGATGCGCGTTCCCTTTGTCATGTTCAGGCCATTGGTCACGGTATTGTCGAACACGTATTCGGCCTTGAAACCGCCGTAGGTGTTGAACGAGATGGGCAGCAGCAGGCTGCCGACGCTGATGCCCGTTTCCACAAACCGCGTGTGGATGAGCGTGGGGGCAAACGTGAACCGGCTGGCAACGCTGACCGGGTAAGAGGCGAATACCTGAACCTTGTGGAAATTGTAGCGCTGCGTGAAGTTTTCGGAAGTGGTGCGGTTCTGGTTGTAGAAATACGTGCGTTTGTCGTAGCGTGCCCCAAAATCAACCCGGCGTTTCAGGTACTGGTATTCGCCGTAGAAATTGCTGCTCGCAAAGTCCGAGAAGGCCGTCAGCCCGGCCTTTATCTTGTGGTCTTCCAGCATCTCGTTCATCGCCACATCGAAGGTGATGCCCAGCCCCGACGGTGCGCGGAGCGGGTCAATGACCAGCGAGGTAATGGCATTATCGGTGGTGAAGTGGCTTTGGTAATCGGCCGGGCCTTGTATCTGGATGGCTCCCTTTTTGCTGCCCGCCGCCTCGTTCACGGTGGCGGCAATGCCCCGCGACTCGCCTTTGGCCGCCTGCCTTTTGGTGTCTGCGTCAAATTGGTAATCGTCCGTGTTCACCTCGCCCGGTTCCAGCACCAGTTCGTTTTTAGCTAGTGCCGCTGGCTGCGTTGCCGGGTCGGGAGGGGTTTTGCCTTTTCCGGAGATACTATTTTTGGCGGGGTTCACCTTGTCCACGAGCAGTTCGCTGCGCTTGGTCTGGAGGAAAGGCTTGGCCGAGCCGAAGTCGAAACGGCGGTTATAGCCCACAAAATGGCGGCGGTTTTCCAAGGTAGAATAGGCCAGGCTGCTGTCGGTGCTGCGAATGTCGTAGGCATACAGGTTTTGCCGGAATCCGGTTATCTGCCTTGTAGTACCGCTTGCCGCCTCGTATTGGTACAATTGCCGGATACCCGCCAAATCGTTCAGGAAATAAACGGTGCCGCCGCTCACTGTTGCCTGAGTTTCGTTGCCCGGCGTACTTGCCAGCCGTTGCAGTACCGTTGCCGATTGGGCGGGGTCGTAGGCAAACAAATCGAAGTTGTCGGCGATGGAGCTGCCCCGGTCAGTTTCCAGTGTGTCGCCGGTGCGGTTTGAGCTGAACACGAATGCCTTTGACTCGGAGGTGAAATGCGGGTCAAGGTCGTCGTACAAGTCGTCGGTCACTTGCGAAACCGCCCCCCGCCCGATGTCGTACAGGAAAATATCGTTCCTGCCCTTGCGCACACCGCTCATCACCAAGGTCTTGCCATCGGCGGAAACATCAAAGTTCTTGATTTGCACAAAGTTCTTCAACGGCTTGCGGCTGACGGGTTTGCCAAAGAATTTCCGGTTGGCTTCGTAAACCCCCACCGCATATTCGCCTTCCCTGACGTGCACCACCACCAACTGGCTGCTGTTGCGCCAGCTTATGAGCGGCACTTGCTCATCAAACCGCTGGCTTACCGTGTTGTAGCCGCCCGCCATCACCGGTTTGCGCTTGCCCGTGGCGAGGTTGCGCACATACACGCGGTACCGGCCCCGGTGCATCTCGGAATAGGCCAGCAACTTGCCGTCGGGACTGATTTTCACTTGGTTGTATGAAAACCGGTTGTCGTTGTTTTTGCGCAGGCGCACATCCGGCGCGGGCATGGTGTAGGCATTGATGAGCGGCGCATTCATGGATGTGTAGAAATTGCGCCATTCCTTCAAGAAATTGCTGTACGGATACACGCCCAGCGTGCTGACAATGCTGCTTTCCTCGTTGCGGATGATGCGCGTCAGGTTCAGGATATTGGAAATGTTGGCTTTGCCGTACCGCTCGGCAATGTAGTTCCAGATGGACTGGCCCATCAGCCGCGCCTCCTCGCCCGCCAACACGGCGGGCCGGCGCAGGTTTTTGTTCACCACCTCGTCGCGGATGTAGTCGTCCATGTCGGGCCCCCAGCCTTCGGCCACGTACGAGGCCGCCCCCGAAATGAACCACTCGGGCAGCGACAGCAGATACGAACTCTGCACCATGTCCTTGATGCTGCCGCCAAACATCATCTCGGTAATGAATATCTGCGCGATGCCCAGACTCAGTTCCTTTTTAAATGCAACCGTGCTGCCCGTGTACGGAATCTCCACCCGCGATTTCACGAAGTTGGTTTGCCCGCCCACCAGCACCATGTCAGCATTCAGACCCACGTTGCTCTGCTGCAAGTCGGCAATGGAGTTGTAGATGAAAAGCTTGGTCTTGGAATACGGCGTGTAGCCCAGCACATCGGCAATGCGGTTGAAGTCGGCTTCGGCGTGGCGGGCGGCAAAATACGCGATCTCGTTTCCCTCTTGGTAATAATACACCTCGAAATTGGTCGTGGAAATCATTTTCCACGTGAATTGCTTGTGCTGTATCCGGTTCTTGCCAAACACATTCAGTGCCGACTGCGCACACGCCAAACCGCCAACAGCGACCGACAACATTATGGAGAAAACGATGCGGGAAAATGCTTTCATGGAAACCGGGAACAACATTGGGCTTTTGGCGGAGGTGGCTTTTGACTTTGAAAACGGTTTTGGAAATAGTATGGTCGGAAAACGCCAAACCCGGCAAGGATCCGGAGCTTTGCCGGGTTTGGCACGGACATTTTTTTGACCGGTCAAAGTAAGAAAATCACGCATGGTTTGCAACCCTCCCGTACAACGAAATATAGCGGCTTATGTTGACTTCGGGCATGATTTGTTCGCCCAACAATAAAGAGTCCGTAAAATGCCGTGCCAGAAACGGTATCAGCGACACGCCCTTGCTGCCCATGCCCCCGAAAACCCCCACATTGGCGTGCGTCGGGTGCAGGCCCAGCAGCGGCCTGCGGTCGGCGGTGGCCGGACGGATGCCCGCCCACTGGTCCAGCACCCGGAACGGTTTGTTCACCAATGCGGACAGTTTCTCCACCAATTGGCTTCGGCCCGCCTCGCTGCTTTCCCAGTCCAGATTGCGCCAGTCGTAGGTGGCCCCCACGCGGTACGTGCCATCGGGCAGTGGAATAACGAAAAGATGCTGGTTGATGATATAATCCGTTGGGAAACCGTCAATCGCCACGTGCAGCACTTCGCCCTTGACCAAGCGGAAAGGCAGCCAGTTGAATAGCGGGTTGGCGGCCGTATGTGGCCCCTCGCAAAATAGTATCTTTTGAAAAGCCCAAACCCCGTACCCGATTTCCGCAGTTGAAACTTGCAGTCGCGCATGATCGAATGCTTCCTCATGCAAAATTCCCAGCTCCAGAAACCGTTCGCGGGCGGCCCGCACAAACGTTTTCACATCCACATAGCCCGCATGCCGTATCACCATCCCACCGTGCGGGTTGCGCACCGCTTCGCGCAGGTTTCCGTCTTCGCGGCTGATTTCGGCAAAACGCGCCATCTCGGGGCGGGCGGTTTCGGCAATCCACGTGTTCTGTTCTTCCAGCGAGGCAAACGGGCGGTAGATGGGCTTGGAATGAAAAAATTGGCCGCCGAGGTTTTGCTCCATGGCCGGATAGTATTTTTCAAGTTCGCCAAAAAGCGGCTCGGCCAGCCACGTCTTGCTCATGCGCCTGCCCGTAATCGGGTTATACAGCCCCGCCGCCGCCGCCGAAGCCGCTGGCACAGCCGGGTCGCTGATAATCAGTACGTTTTGGCCACGCGCCAGCAGTTCCAGTGCCAGCACTGACCCCGCCAAGCCCTGCCCGACAATAAGATAATCCTTTTTCAAAGTATGAGGAAGGGAAACCGGTTTTTTACTGCTGCAAAATACGCACAAAAAACCACCGGAAGATGATGTTGTTCAGCCTTTGCGAACCAGCAGCGAGGCTCCCACCGGGCACGCGAGGCAACGGCGCGGCGTGCAGAAACGGTGGTACAGTTCAAGGCTGGCCTGAGAATCAAAGGCGGTCTTGACGGGCAGCCCTACGTTTGCCCACAAGCGGGTAATCTTGTTGTTCTCCGCCGGGATTGCTTCGAGCAGACCGACGGCGCGTTCAATGTGGGTGGGTTCATCCCTTGCTTCGGCATACGCCACAATTATGGGTATAATGCTGTTGATCAGTATGTTATTCTGGCTTTCCCGGCCCAATTGCCCTTCGTGCCTGCTCACTTTGCCAAAATGGTAGTGTTCCAGCCAATACTCCGACGGAACCGTGCGCAGCAGGGAAAACGCCTCCTCCGGTTTTTGCAGCGACAGGAACGATGAGAAAATGTTTTTGCGCCGGTGCAGCAACGCCGCCAATTGCGCCACCCGCAACGTGGGGAAATTGGCTGGTCGCAACCGCAAAAATTTCCATTGCTCGGCTGTCAGCGGGCTTTCGAGTTGGTATTTGTGTTTTAAAAACCCGTATTCGCGTTGCAGGGTTTGCACATACGCATCAGCATTGTTGGCGGGCAGCAAACCCGCCTGGCCAAACAGCATGGCTTCTATTTGCGGCAGCGAATCGGCGTGTTTCTGGATTATTTTCAGGGGCAGCGACTGCGCCAAAGCCAGCATCGGCTCGGCATTAACCTTGAAACCCATGTTGCGCGCCAGTGTCTGGTAGGTGGTTTCCTCCCAATCTTGGTTGTTTTTCCGGTACAATTCGTTGATAACCGCTGATTTTTCCTGCAACCGGTTCATCAACGCCTTATCCAGGGCTTGCCGTTTGTGAACGTCGCTGACCGCGCCGAATTGCGGGGCGCACGGCACGGGAGCCAAGTTTTCGAGTAATTCCCGGTAGTTGTCCAGCAGTTTCACGTCGGTAAAAGGCTTCAGGCAAAGCACCGGTATTTCCGTGCCGTCCGGGTGGCAAATGGCTTGGTCGTGCTGCCAAACCACGTGCAGCACCACGTTTTCGTAAGCCGCATTTTCCTGGTGCCGGTGCTGCCGCCAATCCGAAGACCGCAGGTGCATTTCCACACTGCCCGCCCACTCCACGTGGTTGATGACTACCCGCGCATCGGAAAAATCAGGCCCGGCATCGGTGTTGGGCAAACCGGGCCTGATAACCTGAACCGATTGACCACCAACGGTTTGCAGGTCGGTCTTGCTGAAATACTGGAACTGCCAGAGGAAATTGAGAAACGATTCCTGCATGATTGTCGGGCTAAATAAGTAGCACACGCTTCAGCTTGTACCAAAACCGCAGGTTTTGCCTTTTTGAAAGATACTATTTTGGTAAAGCCGGAACGCAGGTCAGACACTATGTGTCAGACCGTCTGCCTGTCGGCAGACAGGGAACCGGAAATCGGCTTACAGGAAAACCGGCGGGTTTGGCCTTTGTGAAACATACTATTTTGTCTTCGATCATCAGTTCAAATCTCCTTGATCCGGTTCGGATAATCGGTGATGATGCCGTCCACGCCCCAATCCTTGAGTTTGCGCATATCGTCCATTTCGTTCACCGTCCACGGAATCACTTTCATGCCCAGTTCGTGCAGCTTGTCCACTTTGCCCTTGTTGAGCAGCAATTTGTAATACGGACTGTAGATTTGCGGCGTGAAGCCGATTTCCTTCAGGTTCTCCTCCGCCGATTTTATATTGCCCACCAAAGCCGCCAGCCGCACGGAAGGATATTTCTCGTGCCAGTATTTGAGCACCCGGAAATCAAACGATTGCAGGATCACGCGTTCCAGCGGAACATTTTTTTCAATCGCCTGATGCACCAGCAAGGAATATTCGGGCACGGCGGGATGGAAAACATTGTCGCCCTCGGTCGAGCTTTTGATTTCGATGTTATACTGCACGGGCGACAGTTTTTTTTCGCGGCAGTGTTTTTCGGCCATCGCCA
>JAYWIH010000183.1:0-28348 GCA_043789005.1 Sphingobacteriales bacterium | reverse complement strand
CTTGAAACCTGCCAGATCATTGACGTGGCCGAAGAGCCGGAAGACAAGGTGGAGCAGTTTGCCCAGATTCTCTACCAGAAACGCCAGCGCAAGGGCATGACGCTCTACGACGCGCGGAAAATGATTCTGGACCGCAACTATTACGGTGCCATGATGGTACACACCGGCGAGGCAGACGCGCTGATTTCGGGCCTGACCAAGGAATATGCCCGCACCATCCGCCCGGCCTTGCAAGTGATCGGCGTGGAGCCGGACGTGAACCGCGTGGCGGGAATGTACATCATCACCAACAACAAGGGCGAGTCTTATTTCTTTGCCGATACCACCGTGAACGTGAACCCGACGGATGATGAACTGGTGGACATTATCGGTTTGGCGGCCCGCAAGGTGCGTTTCTTCGGCGTGGAGCCGCGCATGGCGGTGGTTTCGTATTCCAATTTCGGCTCGGCCCACGGCGAACAGCCCGAAAAGGCGGCATCGGCGGTGGTGAAGGCACGCAAGAAATACCCGGATCTGGTGATTGACGGCGAAGTGCAGGCCAACGTGGCCCTGGACACGCAACTGATGGAGGAGAACTACCCATTTAGCGAATTGGCGACCGAAAGAGCCAACACGCTGATTTTCACCGAGTTGAACTCAGGAAACATCTCATACAAACTCTTGCAGCAAATTGGTGGCAACGAAGCCATCGGCCCGATATTGATTGGCATGAAAAAGCCGGTTCACGTGCTGCAACTGGGCAGCTCCATTCGTGAAATCGTGAATATGGTGGCCATCGCGGTGGTGGAGGCGCAAGCATAATTGGCGTTTAAAACCGTAGAGACGTTGCAATGCAACGTCTCTACACGCCGCCCAAAATAGTATCTTTCAAAAAGCCCAAACCCGGTCATTTTCCATTCCGCATTTGCCATTCACGTTCCATGCAAGAGGTTTTCCGTGCCAACCGGCCTTTTTTCCTGCTGTACTTGGTTTTTTTGCTGGCGGGCGGCATCAGCCAGCTTGTGTGGTCGCCAACGGTCATTTTCCTGGCCATCAACGGCTCTTATAATGATTCCAGCGACGTTTTCTTCCGGTATTTCACCAATGTCGGCGATGGCGCGTTTTTCGTGCTAGTCATTTTCGGGCTGTTGTTTGTCAAGTACCGCTACGCCATGATGGCTCTGGGCAGTTTTGCACTGAGTTCGCTGCTGGCGCAATTCCTGAAACGGGTGATTTTCAGCGATGTGTTGCGCCCGAAATCCATTTTCGAGGGCACTTCCTACGCACCCCACTGGATCAAAGGCTTGGACATCCACTCGGCCAACAGTTTCCCGTCGGGCCACGCCACCACGGCTTTTGCGGTTTTCTGCCTGCTGGGTATGATCGGCAAGAACAAGAAAACGGGTGTGCTATGGTTTGCGCTGGCTTTTTTGGCGGCCTATTCGCGGGTGTATCTGGGCCAGCATTTCTTTGCCGACATCTATTTCGGGTCGCTACTGGGTGTGAGCAGTTCCATTGCCATGTATCTGCTGCTCAACCATTTGCTTGAACGCAATCCCCGGAGTTGGTACCAGCAAAACCTGCTGCAATGGTAAGCGGCCAGCCCCCCGACCCCGACAGTTTGAGGAACTGGCGGCTTTTGCCTTATTTTTGCGCAAACATTTGCAGAACGCATCCTTCTCGGGTTGTTCTGGAAACGGGTTTGGTGTTTTTGGAAGATACTATTCTGCCCTCCTTTCGGGTGCATCCTAACCATTTACCACTTTGGACAAGAAACTCGCCAATTCGCTGTTGGTGGCCGGTGTGGCCGCCCTGTTTTTCCTGCCATTTCTGGGTGGCGTGCGGTTGTTTGACTGGGATGAGATAAACTTTGCCGAAATCTCGCGCGAGATGATTGTGCTCAACGATTATCTGAGCGTCCACATGGATTTTGCGCCGTTCTGGGAAAAGCCGCCGCTGTTTTTCTGGTTCCAGTCGGCGGCCATGCACTTGTGGGGCGTGGGCGAATACGCGGCGCGTTTCCCGAATGCCATTTGCGGCATTGTCACGCTGGTGTTCCTGTTCCGCGTGGGCTACAAGCTTTACGATGCAAGGTTCGGCTTGCTGTGGGCGGGAGCCTACGTGGGTTCGGTGCTACCGCACTTGTATTTCAAGTCGGGCATCATTGATCCGTGGTTCAACTTCTTCATCTTCAACGGGTTGCTGGGCATTATCCTGTTTTACTGGAAAAAGGACGGCTTCACCAATATAACACTGGTCGCCCATAAATATTATTATTTGATTGGCGGCGGCTTACTGCTCGGGCTGGGCATCCTGACCAAAGGCCCGGTGGCCTACCTGATTCTGTGCCTCACGCTTTTTGTGTATTGGGTGCTGCAAAGGTTCCGTTTCTTCATCAATGCGTGGCATTTTTTGCTGTTCACGCTGATGGCAAGCCTGACCACGCTGCTTTGGTACGGTTTGGAAACGTGGCAGCACGGCCCGCAGTTTGTCACCGAGTTCATCAGGTACACTTACCGGCTGTTCAGCACGCCCGATGCGGGCCACGGCGGCTTTCCGGGCTATCATTTCGCGGTGTTGTTGGTGGGTTGCTTTCCGGCTTCTATTTTCTGCATCCGCGCCTTCGGCTCCACGCCCCAGCCGCACAATTACCAACGCGATTTCAAGACGTGGATGGTAGTTTTGTTCTGGGTGGTGCTGATTTTGTTCACGGTTGTCAAGTCCAAAATCGTGCATTATTCGTCGCTGTGCTACTTTCCGCTCACGTACTTGGCCGCCCTGACCATTTACCAACTGTGGGAAGGGAAAATAAAATTCAACGGCTGGATGCGTTTCGGCCTCATTGCCATTGGCTCGCTATACTGCATCGCCACCATCGCCATGCCTTGGCTGGGGCGGCGCGTGGAACTGGCCAGGCCATTCGCCAAAGCCGACCCGTTTGCGCTGGCCAACCTGGATGCGCAAGTGAATTGGACGGGCGGGGAAATGATTCCGGGGGTTTTGCTCTTTTTCACGATACTATTTTCGATCCGCTTTTTCAACCGTTCGCAACCGCAAAAAGGGGCGGTCACGCTTTTCATCGGTACGGCTTGTTTTGTGCTGCTCACGCTGGTTTTTTTCATCGGACGCATTGAAGGCTACTCGCAGGCGGCGGCGATGCGCTTTTTTGAACGCTTCCAAGGCAAGGATGTGTACGTGTATCCGTACGGCTACCGCAGCTACGGCGTTTTTTTCTACACCTGCCAACCCGACCAGCCCAACCCCCGCCGCCGCGACTTCAATTGGCTGGTTCGCGGCGATATTGACAAGGATGTGTACGTGATCACCAAAATCAACATGGCTCCCGAAATTGACACCATCCCGACGCTGAAGAAAATCGGTGCCGAAAACGGGTTTGTGTTTTACAAACGCGCCGCCAAATGACCCGTGCGGTGCATTTTGCCGCGCTAAAATAGTGTCTTTCCAGAAGGCCAAACCTCCGGATTTTTCCTTAACTTTATGCATAATCCAAATTTTCATGGAAATGGACTTGAAATTTGAATCGTATGATTTGCTCAAAGCCAAAATCGGCGATGAAGCCGCCAAAGCCGTTGTGAATCTGGTACAGGCCGAAACGCTGGACGTGACCAAGAAACGTGAAGGACTTTTGGTCACCAAGGAGGATTTGGCCAAGCTGAAAGTTAAAATGGCTGCAATGGAAACCAACCTGAACGGTAAGATTTTAACATTGGAGACCACTTTGACTTCCAAGATTTACACGATTGGCATCGGTTTGGGCATTTTCCAACTCGTCACTATTGTCGGTGCGGTGCTGGCCATCATAAAATTCATTAAAGGGTGACAGGCAAACCCCGGGTTTGGTGTTTGGGTGGGATACCATTTTTATTCTCCGGGAATACTTTTTTATGCGTCCTGCTGAATCCAGTACTCAGCCATGGAATCCCGCACAACCCCCGTTACGGAGCCAACATCAATCCAAGAAAAACTCTGGGATGCGCACCTGCGCCTCCAGCAATTGTACGGCGAGCAGGAAATCATCAGCCGCCGCGACCCCATGCGCGAACTGATTTCCACGGTACTCTCGCACCGCACCACGCACGCTGACGAGGAAAAAGCGTACTGGAAGATGTTCGGGCGGTTTGGCACTTGGGAAGGCATCCGCGACGCGCCGTTTGATGAACTTGTCAGGGCCGTGGAGCCGTCGCGCTTCCCGGAAATAAAGGCCGCGTACATCCAGAAAATCCTGAAACAAATATTTGCCGAACGCGGCGCGGCCAACATTGATTTCCTGCGCGAAATGCCCCTCGCCGAAGCCTTGGCGTGGCTTTATACACTGCCCGGCGTGGGCCTGAAAACGGCCTCGCTGCTGTTGCTTTTCAATTTCCAAAAATCCATCCTGCCCGTGGATACGCACGTACACCGCGTGACGCAGCGCATGGGCGTGATTGGCGGCAAAATATCGCCCGACAAGGCGCACGGCCTACTGCTGGCCATGCTGCCCAACGAACCGAAAACGCTGTTCAACTTCCACAAGCATTTCTACTGGCACGGCCAAAAGGTGTGCGTGTGGGCAAGTCCGCGCTGCGGCCGATGCCCACTCACCGGCCTGTGCGATTGGTACAAAGCCAACCGGCAAGGGCAGGTTTAGCGGTTTTAAAAGATACTATTTTGCGGGGCGCAGACGCGGGCCTTCAGGTTCATGAAAGCAGTTTCCACTTCATCACGCCGGTTTTGGTCAGGAAATAGAGCAGCGACACTTTAAGCACGCCCAAGCCGTAAGTCATGCTGCGCGAGAAGTTGATGGACGAGGCTTCCTTGAAGTATTTGGTAGGGCAGGTGACTTCGGCGATTTCGTGGCCCTGGTAAAAAATCTGCGCAATCATTTCATTGTCAAAGATAAAGTCATCGGAGTTGCGTTCAAGGTTCAGGCCGCGCAGCACTTCCGCCGAAAAAGCCCGGTATCCGGTATGGTATTCGGACAGTTTCTGGTTCATGAGCAGGTTCTGGGTGAACGTCAGGAAGCGGTTGGCGATGTATTTGTAGGCGGGCATACCGCCTTTCAACGCGCCATTACCCAAAATCCGCGAGCCGAACACCACCGGATACAAGTCGTTGCCGATAATGGAAACCATGGCCGTGATGAGTTTGGGCGTGTATTGGTAATCGGGATGCAGCATGACCACAATGTCGGCACCGAGTTCGAGGGCGGTTCGGTAGCAGGTTTTCTGGTTGCCGCCGTAGCCCTTGTTTTCCTCGTGGCGTATTAAATGCTTGATTCCAAGGCTTTTACCTACTTGCATGGTGGCATCGCGGCTGGCATCGTCCACGAGCACCACTTCGTCCACGATGTCAAAGGGTATTTCGCGGTAGGTTTGCTCCAGCGTCAGGGCGGCGTTGTAGGCGGGCAACACAATCACTACTTTTTTGCGGTTATACATGGTGGCAAAATTAAATAATCCATGCCGACCGCCCAAACCGATACCCAAGCAAAATCAATAACGCACTGAAAACCAATGTTTTATCTTGAAGATTGATTGCCAAAACCGCCAAAACCACCGATAAAACCCGTGATAACCGACGAAAATTCACTACTTTTATAAGACTTCAACCCTGCCGCCCCAACCATTTTTCGCCAATGCCCGCCAACGAAACCCTGTTTTTTGCCGCTTTCAATGCGTTCATTATCGGGATGCTGCTTTTGGATTTGGGCGTGTTCAGCAGGCGCAGCCACGTGGTCAAGTTCAAGGAAGCGGCGGCGTGGAGTGCGGTTTGGGTCATGTTTGCGCTGGCATTTTACGTTTTCCTGAATTACAACGGCACGCTGATCCACGGCATTGGCGACAATAGCGAACTGCGGGCCGTGGCCAGCCAGTATGCCGAACACTTGCGTTTCCCGCACGCCGATTTCGAGGCTAACAAACGGATTTACTTGGACAATATGGCCTTGGAGTTCATTACGGGCTATCTGGTGGAATACGCCCTTTCAGTGGATAACATCTTTGTGATACTGGTCATTTTCTCGTCGTTCCGCGTAAAAGAGATTCACTACAAGAAAGTGCTTTTTTGGGGTATTCTGGGCGCAATTGTGATGCGGTTCGGGTTCATTTTTCTGGGCAGCACGCTGATCCAGCGGGCCGAATGGGTGCTGTATGTATTCGGCGTTTTCCTGATTTTCACGGGTGTGCGGATGTTCATCAGCCGCAATAAGGAAGATTCAATTGAGCCGCAAAAACACCCGGTGGTCAGGTTCGCATCCAAGTATTTCGCCGTGACGCAAGATTTTGTGGACAACCGTTTTTTTGTGCGCCGCGCTGGTAAACTAATGCTCACGCCGCTGTTTCTGGTGGTGTTGATTGTGGAATTCACGGACCTGATTTTTGCCGTGGATTCGGTTCCGGCGGTGTTCTCGGTCACCAAAGACCCGTATATCGTCTATTTTTCCAATATTTTCGCCATCATGGGCTTGCGTTCCATGTTTTTTTTCCTGACCAACGTCATGCACTTGTTCCACTACCTGAAAGTGGGGCTGTCGTTCCTGCTGCTCTTCATCGGCGGCAAGATGCTGGCGCACCATTACCTGACGGCCATCGGCTTCAAGAACGAACACTCGCTGTACGTGATTGTGGGCATCCTGGGCATCAGCATCATCGCCTCACTGCTGTTTCCGCAGAAAAAGCCGGTTGCGGCCGCCAAGTCGAAACCCACCAATCCACCGCCGCAAGCCTCGAACCCGGCAGGGTGAGGTTTGGCGTTTTTTAAACATACTATTTTGGCGGGTGTAGCCGGACTTTCCAAGTCCGGCGGGGTTCGGGCTTTACGGGGGATACTATTTTTGCGTGGCCGTTCAGCGCGGCTGCTGGCGCAGTTCCTCTTGCAGTTGCTCGCTGAGTTGCTGGCACAGCTCCTCAACGGCGACCGACATCTTGGCATCGCCGGTGGCGTTCATCAGCGTTTCGCCAATGCCCGCAATGATCTCGATGCAGAACTGCTTCATTTCGGGTACGGGCATTTCCTTAGTCCATAGGTCAATCTTCATCGTGCCCTTGTGGTGGATGTCCCAGATGGCCAACGAGATGGCGCGGGTTTCCTCGATGCCTTCGTTGGGGTTGTCGGTGGCGTTCCAATTGATTTTTTCGGGAACATTGTCCTTGTCCAAATCTATGGCAAAGTTTATCTCTGATTTTTTGGCGCACATATCAAAACTGGTTTTCCGGATTAAGTCACTGCCGGGTTCAGGGTGCAAAAAAGCCCATTTCCGCGCAATAATCAAAACAAGGGGGGCACCGGTTTGTGCATCATTCGGCATCCATGTATTCGGGCACGCGGTTTTTTTCGGCTTCGCGCTGCTTTTCGCGTGCGATGTCTATGGGGTTGCCGAATGTGTAGAAAAACTTGCGCCGCCAGCCTTTGGCCGCCCGCACATCGCGGATCATGTCGGCATATTCATGGAAATTGATGTGCAGCGGATTTGATTTATTGGATATGTTGCTGGTGATGCCGTACACGGCCTGCTCCTCCTCGGCTTGGTACGTGCCGAATATCCGGTCCCAAAAAATGAACGTGGCCCCGTAGTTCTTATTGATGTACTTTTCCTGCGAGCCGTGGTGTACCCGGTGGTTGGAAGGCGTGGCAAAAATGTACTCAAACAGCGGCGGCATCTTGCGGATGTACTCGGTATGCACCCAGAACTGGAACAGGATGGCAATCTGGTTGGTGACAAAGAAAATGACCGGGTGAAAACCCAGCAACGCCACCGGCAGCATGAATATGATTTTCAGGTACTGCACCCAACTCAGGCGGAATGAAGTGCTGAGGTTGTAGTCCTCGCCGGAGTGGTGCGTAACGTGCGTGGCCCACCAAAACCGCTGGTTGTGCGATATGTTGTGTGCCCAGTAGCTGCACAAATCAAAGATGATGTAGCACGGTATGAAAGTCCACCAATTGGCTTCCATGCGCCACGGAACCAAGTTATAAACCCAAACCACCGCGTAGAGCAGCGCCAGTTTTATGCTCAGGCTTACAGCCACATTGCCGAGGCCCACAAAAACGGAGCCGATGGTTTCTTTTTTGTGGTAGTATTTCCGGTTTTGCATGTGGGAAAAGATGATTTCGACCGCCACGAAAAAGAACATGACGGGAGCCGCCCATACAATGATTTCGGGCGTGCTGTCTTTGATACTGGTAATCTGGTCGAACGAGATTTTCTCCGCGCCGAAAATGTCAAGGAAACTTGAGTTGAATGGCATAATCTGAAAGGAAGGCGTAAGGTTGGTTTTGCAATGACTCTCTTTACAGTGGAATTTGGTAAACGGAAAAGCTGGCCGGATGCCATGGAAGGTGGCGCGGGGAAATGAAGGCTCACCAACTGGCTCGTTAATATAGCACTATTCCGGTACTTGTCCGCAATGAGTTAAAAAAACCGTGCCTGATGGCGCAAAAAAATCGGTCGCTGCCGGAGGGGGCAGACTTTGGGAGGGATGGCTTGGGCGGCAGTGACATTTGCATGAAACAGCTACCGTCCGTTTCAAGCATAACTTTGAGGATGAGCCAAATGCGTGACGGTGACGGCAACAGCCATGCGTAGCCGGAAACAGGGGGCGGCAAAACAGCCTGCCTGCCGGACAGGCAGGTATGTTTCCAAAAGCCGAAACCCGTCCGTTTTCGCGGCCTGCACGACCTTTGCCGCCCGCACAGGCAACACGAAAGGGCAAAACCCGACCGTTTCAACAAGTCGGGTTTTGATGTTTCCAAGGATACTACTTGCAGCCCGGAATACAAAACCCCGGACTGCAAACGGGTTTTATTTCACCTCGCCAAGCCACTGCTGGGCAAAATCACGGGCGGCCATGGCGGGTTCTTTTCCGGCGCGGTAGAGTTGTTTCCACAGGTCGCTTTTCTTTTCGTAGGCCGGATTGACGAATTTCTTGGTGCCGTATTTATCGGCCTTGGTTTGCGCCGCAAAGTCCACCGAGTTGGCCGTTTCGATGAAGCGTTTCAGCCGGTTTTTCACCATCGTCGGGTATTTGGTGTTGTCATACTGTAGTTGGGCTTCGCGCAGTTCCGCTTCCACTTTGTCTATTGTCTGGTTGTTTCCGGCGGTGTTTCCAACGGGTATTTTTGTTTCCCCGGCCAGGTGTTTTTGCATTTCCGCCCATTCCTCCTTGCTCATCTGGCTTTTCATGGCCTCAAGCATTTGCGGGTTTTCCTTAAGCATTTTGGCCATCTGCTTCTGCGACTCATCCATTTGCACAGACGCTTTTTCCGCCTCCGCTTGCTGGCTGGCGGCTTTCTTTTTGGCTTCTGCCAGCTGCTCGTATTCGCCATTGGCACGCGGGTCGCGAACGTTCAGCCCGGCCACGTATGCCTGCCATTCCTTCTTGAACCGTTCGGATGCAATGTAGGCTTTCACCACCACGCCCAATGATTTCACGGCCGCCGCCTGCGAACCGGCGGGCAGCACCTTGGCCTTGTTCACGAAGTCGCGCAGCGAAAACCGGTTCCATTCGGGCACTTGCAGGCCTTCCTGCGCGGTTTTCATCACCACTTCCTCCAACCGCGCTTGCGGGATGCTCAGGTCGGTGAGGATGTCGGCGGTTGTTGCGGCGAAAAGAAGCAGTACCGCGATTTTCAGGATCAGCAAGGGGTTTTTCATGATAGGCGTTTGCGTTGCAGGTTAAAGATATGAAATGGTTGAAGGCCGGGAAAACGACCCGGAGGTTTGGGCTTCCGGAAAGATACTATTTTCCGGAAGCCATCTTTGCCAACCTCCGTCAATTGATCCGCACCAAGCTGAAATAACCGGAGATGGGGAAAAGCCGACCCCTGGTATCGTACAGGTTCCCTGAAAACGCACCCGTAATAGTCTCGCCGAACTTGGTTCCGAACTCGGTTATGTTGCTGCTGAATGAAGCACAATACCTGTTGCCATTGTCATCGCTCCATTCTTGCGTGTAAGCCACCCCCGGACTGGCAAGGTATGTCACCGCATCAGCGGCATCCTCGCACCCGTGCGTGTGGCTGCCCGTGGATTTCAGCGACCGGTAAAAGACGAAATTGGGAATGCCGGTTGCGGCGGCTCCCTGCCATACCACATACTCGTCGTCCACCACAATGGCGGCCACCTCACTTGGGCTGCCCGTCTGCCGGAACCTGTATTCGGTGCCGTTGAAATTGACCACCAACACACCCGTTTCCGAAATGGTGATGTTAGACACCAGCAACGCCTTGCCAAACAACTGCGCGGGCTTGCCGTCCTGGTAGCGTTCCAGTTCAACGTTTACCGCCACCGGATTTTGGGAAGGCACTTTGGAGGGCGCGGTGTAGGTGGCCGACCATCCGTTGGGGGTGAGTGTGCCTTCGCCCGCCAGGTTCCATTTCAGCAATTTGAACAGCGAATTGCGTTTTTCAAAAGGCACCAGCGGCTCCAAGTCATCGCCGCCGCCTTTGGGTTCCAGAGGCACCAATGGCGTTAATTCCTCGTCAGGATCGGTGCTGGCCACAAAGCCGGAAACCTTCAGATCAATCGACTCTTTGGGTTTCAGAAATGCGGCGGCCGGGTTCAATTGCATATTCAGGAACTTGCCCAGCCCCCAGTCGCTGAAGTGCTTGATTTCGCCCGATACGGTTTTTGCGGCGGCATTCACGCTGCTTTTGCGCAGGGCCTGCCACGAGCCGTCACTGGCTTGGGTCACCACCCAAAGCAAATCGGCGGGTGTGCCCGCCAGCATTCCGTCGTTGTATTTAAACATAACCTTGACCGGCGCTTTGAATTTTTGCCCGTCGGGCGAGAAACGGTACGAAACCCCGGCCACTCCCAAAGGGGCGGTATTGGTAATGGGCTGGATGGAAATGACCGTATTGGCCTCCAATGCACCGGCCGGAAAATCCAGCGTCACCAACCCGTCGGCAGAGGCGATTTTGCCACCCGCCGCGCCTATCGTGGCCGACGAAGCCGTGCCTATCGGCGTTCCTGCGGCGGTAACGACCGGCTGCCCCTGCGGACCCGGATCACCGTCTGTGCAAGAACCGGCCAGCAAAACCATGCATAATCCTATAATATGCCAGGCACGTTTTAGAGAAAGCATTGGATTGGGGGTTTAGTGTTTTAAAAAGATACTATTTCAGCAGGTTCCATACCTCAAACATTTGTTGCATCACTCTATCCCTATCTGCCAATGTTGCAGTTATGCGATGCCGGTTCTCCAAAAACCTGCGTAACATCAGGCCATTCAGTCTTTCACACACCTTATCGAGTAGCCAAACTGTTTTGTGGCCCCGTTGGTGGCAGTTGTTGCAAAATCGGCACTCAGCAGTAAATATTCGCCTTGGGTTGCATTTCTCTGGTCGGCCCCCCAGAAATAAGCGGCTCTCCCTTTCAACGCATACGGCCCATTGGAACTTCTGTATCCTGCGGGCAAGCCGCCAAAGCCACTGCTGTTGCTGGCACCGGCATTCGGGGCATTCCATAAGGCGGAAACCGATTTCATTTTTCCACCCGCTTCGCCTGAGCCTCCCAAACAGGTTACCAATGCATTCCATTCGGCTTCGGTGGCTACGTGCCAGCCCGCTGGGGCCAACTTGCCACTGCTTGCCGCAAACCAATTGTACAGTTTGCCGTAGGCGGCATTGTTGGCCGCGTCGCCCTCATAAATGGCAAACGCCCCGGTTGTGGCTGCATCCCATTGGGCATTGGTGAGGTTTGTGGTAATGGCCGCCCCATCAGTGTAACGCGTTGTTTTCAAATTCTCAGCCATCCAAAACTTGCCGCATATATTCACGACGGCATACGTATTTCCGTCTATGTCAGTAACTGAGGTGGGGTCGGGTGTCGGGTTTTCCTTTTTGCAAGAAACCGTGGCAACAGCCAAAAAAACAATGGCTGCCAAGTGAAAAATCTGGGTTTTCATAAAAAACTTGGGTTGAGGATAAATAATCATGAGAAGCAAATACTTATTTTAATGTAAGCGGTGTTGCAAATCCAATATCACACGGTTATCTCAGACAGATGGCCGGAAAACGACTTCTCGCAATCAGCAAAATGCTGTTTTTGAAGAGTCTGCTGAAATCGCGCGTAACACCAGCCGGGTAACTTTATCCGGGATGCAATTCCGGCGGTGCACCTGTACCCGACAGAGGTTTGGCCCCCGCTAAAGACGGGGCTTTCAGCTTTCGGAAAGATACTGTTTGCAGCAAAAGCCCGGCAATGCAGAAAGGATGGATCCCGCCTGCTACTGGCAAAGTGTATTTATGCTTTGCTGCGCCGCATCCACATCGGCTTTGGAGATGGTCGGGCAGTTTTTGGCCGCCTCCAGAAAATCCGTGTAAGCTTTTTTGACGGCCTGGCATTTGGCCGGTGTCGGATCTGACGCGTAAGCCTGGAGGGCGGGCGACAGGGCTTCCGTCCTTTTCGAGGCGGCCTCGCAGGTGTTGGGAGTCGCGGCAGAATCCTTGCCTTTGCAGCCCGAAACGGCTAAGACGCAAAAACAAACAATGGCAAACGCGGCGGTGAAACGGGTTTTCATGGCGAACGGTTTTTAGGGGGTTGAAGGATGCGGCCAATCCGCCAGCCGGCGAATTTTCCCCACAAAATTATCCGCAAAACAACCGCCCGTCAATAGAACGAAAGTTCGGGGAAACCCCTGTTTACCAAACCCCGCCCGACATTACCAATGCCGCTCGGGTTGTGCGCCGCCCGGTAGGGGTAGCTTCCACCGGCCACTATTATGGTTTGTGTAACGGAGGCGGCGGTTTAGGATTCAGCGGCCGCCGTAGAGTTTGTTCAACGCCTCGGTGCGGTTCTGAACGTGCAGCTTTTCGTAGATGTTGTGGATGTGCTGCCGCACGGTGTTGATGCTGATCGAGGCCTTATCGGCTATCTCCTTGTACAGCAAGCCTTTGGCAAGGCAGTCCACAATCTCCCTTTCGCGGGCGGTCAACGTTTGCCCGGCGGGCGTGGGCTGGAACGTGGCCACCAATTTGCGGGCAATGCTGGCACTCATCGGCGAGCCGCCTTCGTGCAGTTCGCGCAGGCTTTCGGCAATCTTGGGCAGCGGTGTTTTTTTGAGCAGGTAGCCGCTGGCGCCAGCCGCCAAGGCCTCAAACACCTGTTCGTTGTCTTCATAAATCGTGAACATCATGAACTGGGTGTGTGGCAGGTGGGGCTTTACCTTGCGCACGCACTCAATGCCACTGATGCCGGGCAGGTTTATGTCCATGATCACGACATCAGGTTTTTGCACGGGCAGTCCGCTGGCGGCTTCCTCGGCGCTGCCATACGTCGAAACACACACAAAACCCTCCGTCTGGTTCAGCAAAAACTGCACGCCTTCCCTAATTTCGGCGGTATCTTCCACAATACTGACGCGAATTGTTTCCATGCGGCGAAATTAAGCGGTTGGCACACCAATGGCAATACAACGAAAGTTACAGACGTTGAGCCAGTTGCCACCCTGCCAAAAATAGTATGTCCGGAAAAGACCAAACCCGGTCATTTGTCAAGCGGCAAAACCCGGACGCGTTTTTGCGGGAACACTTCTTGCAAATTGCCCGCAAAATGAACACTTTTGCTTGTAAGCCGCTTAATGTACCGTATGACCACAGACGCAATGAACCCGAACGAAATCAAGGCCTTGGTTTCGCTACTTGATGATGATGACAAGGAGGTGCAGTTGCACGTCGAACAGAAGATAATCTCGCTGGGCGGGCCGGTGATTCCGTTTCTGGAAGCCGAATGGGAAACGAATTTCAACCCGCTGGTGCAGCGCAAAATCGAAGACCTGATCCACACGCTGCAACTCGACACGCTGAAAGACAAGCTCAGGCGTTGGAAAGACGGCGGCGCGCAAGACTTGCTGGAAGGAATGTGGCTGGTGGCCACATACCAATATCCCGACTTAATGCTGGAACGGCTGCAAAAGGATCTGGAGCAGATTTATTACGAGGCCTGGCTCGATTTCAAGCCCACCCTGCACCCGCACGACCAAGTGAAGTTGCTCAACAGCGTGCTTTTCGGCAAAATGAAGTTTGCCGCCAACACCAAAAATTTCCATTCTCCGGCCAATTGCATGGTCAACATCGTGGTTGATTCCAAGCGCGGCAACCCCATTTCGTTGTGCGTGATTTATATGCTGGTGGCAACCAAACTGAAAATGCCGGTTTTCGGCGTGAACCTGCCCAACCTGTTCATCCTCACTTACAAGTCAGCCGAAACGCAGTTCTACATCAATGTATTCAACAAGGGCATCGTATTTTCAAGGTCGGATATTGACAGCTACATCAAACAACTGAACCTGCCGCCCACCGACATTTTTTACGATCCGTGTACGCACCTGGATATTGTGAAACGCGTGTTCCGCAACCTGATTCTGGCATTTGAAAAAACCGGCGACACCGACAAAGTGGAGGAAGTGAAACAACTGCTCGGCGTGGTATCCGGAGAAAAGGAATAACCGGCCCATAGTCCACGGACGACAGTGTGCAGAGAAACAGCAAAGAAAGGCCAACAAGCAGGTTTGGCATCTTTGGAAGATACTATTTTGCGGACTATGGACTGACTTGAACCGGTCACTCTTTTTGAATCAGGCAACCGACGGGGCGTTTTTCGGCGTAGGAAAGATTTTTGCGGTTGATGACCGACGCAACCGCATCGCGCAGGAAATGGACAGTTACTTCCTGAGGTACTTGCGGATTGTCGTCAATCGCGCCACGGTAGATGAGCGTAAAATTGCCGCCACCCGTGTTTTGCAGCACAAAAACCTCCGGGTTTTTGGTGGCTTTCAGCATGGCGGCCACCTTCTGCGACTTGTCGGCAAGGTAAGGCACGCGGTAGTTTTTCTCCTTGGCGCGGCGTGCCATCTCCTCCACCGAATCGTCGATATGGTCAAGCGAGGTGTTGGAGTTGATCAGCAAAAACTGCACGCCTTGGCTCCGGTGCTGGTCGGCCATGGTCAATATCCGGTCTTCGTATAATTTGGCAAACGGGCAGTAATTGCTCATGAACACAAGCACCACGGCCTTTTCGCCCTTGAAATCGCTGAGCGAAACCGGACTGTTGTTGGCCGCGTTGGTGAGCGAGAAATTCTCGATCCGGACGGTTCCCTGCGAAAAGCCCGCCGTTGCCGCCAGCCAGCCGAGCAGCGCGGCAGCCAATGATTTTGCCGTGGTTACCGAAAACCTATTCAATTGCAGTCGTATCAAATGTGGTCGTGTGTTCACTTTCGTAGCTGTATGCCATGATGAAATTATGCACTTTCCGGTAGAAAACCGCAAAACCCGTCCAGTGGCTGTGCGTCCGTATCTCTCCAAATAATGTACCATAGTCGCGCATTTCAAAGTTATGCAGCCGGATATGTTCACGGAACGACAGTTGGCGGCAGCCGTACAGCTTGTAGAGGGCTTCTTTGGCGCACCAATAAACGCAGATTTTTTCCGGGTCGCCGCCCGCATCGCGGCACTCATTTGGCGAGAGGATGCGCGGCGCAATACGGATGAGTTTTTCCTTCACCGGCTCAATGTCAATGCCCACCGCCCGGCTTTGGTGCAGTATTGCCGCCGCATAGCCTTCCGTATGGCTCACCGAAACGTGGAATCCGCTGCCCGGAAGGCAGGGTTTGCCCGCCGCGTTTTTACTGATGCCCACGTATTGCCCGCCCCGGCTTTGCACCAAATGCCGCACCAGCACCCGCGAAGCCAGCGTTTGCCGCAGCCGCCCTTGGTGCGAAAAGTCCGAAAAATAAGCTGCGTCGGGTTCGTTCGCATTCCACAGCCCATACAGTTGCGGCAAGGTTTCGGTGGTTTCCCACAAGCCCCACACGCAGGCTCCGTTTACCGTTTCTGTTCTGACCAAGGGCATGGTTTGGGGGCGCAGGACGTGCGCCGCGAAAATAGTATGTTTGAAAAATGCCAAACCTTCCGGTCCGGAATTGCGGGTATGCGGCACGCCCGCAAAATAGTATCTTTGAAAAAGCTGAAAGTCCCGCATCCGGCGGGAGCCAAACCCCGCGCCTCTTGCAAGAACCTTTCGCCGCCGGAAGTGCTTTAGTTTAGAATAAGATTAGCCGATTGCCCACCTGTCCCTTGCTTCCCGTGAATCTGGCAAAAAAAATGGAAGTAACCAAACTCCACACGTTTACCGGCCACCGCGACTGCGTATATGCCCTTGAAAACGACGCATTGCCCCACCGGTTTTTTTCGGCGGCGGGCGATGGCATGGTGGTTCGGTGGAATCTGGAGCAGCCCGACCAAGGCGAACTCATTGCCCGCGTGCCGGCCTCGGTTTACGCGCTGTGCCATGTGCCGCAAGACGGACAATTATGGATCGGGCAGAACTTCGACGGGCTGCACATGATTGACTTGGACACAAAAAAGGAAACAAAATCAATCAAAATCACTGCGTCGGCCATTTTCGACATCAAAACCTGGCTGTCAACGGTTGGCGTAGCCACTGGCGATGGGGCGGTTGTGTTCTTGGACAAGGAGACATTTTCGGTACGCAAAACCATCCGGCTCTCCGACAAAAGTGCGCGTTGCCTGGCGGTAAATCCAGTGGGTGGCGAGGTGGCGGTGGGCTACAGCGACCACGCCATCCGCATTTTCGACTGGCAAACCCTGCAACCCAAACATACCATTGCCGCGCACGGAAACTCGGTTTTCGCGTTGCACTACTCGCCCGATTTCCGGTGGCTGCTCAGTGGCGGCCGCGATGCCCGCCTTAAAGTATGGGATGCCGCCGCTGGCTACGCACCGCACACGTCGGTGGTGGCTCATACGTTTGCCATCAATCATATTGTGTACCGTGCTGACGGACAGCAGTTCGCGACTTGCAGCATGGACAAGTCAATTAAAATATGGGATGCCGCCACGTTCCGGTTGCTCAAAGTTATTGACAAGGCGCGCCACGCCGGACACGCCACCTCCATTAACAAACTGCTCTGGACGGGTTACCAAAACCAGCTTGTTTCGGCCAGCGATGACCGGAGCCTATCGGTCTGGTCGCTGGAAAACAATTAGCCCGGCAATGTTGCGCGGCGCACGGTAGGGTTTTTTTTGAGAAAAACGTAGCTTTACGGGCAAAATAGTATCTTTTTTTGCACACAAACCACCCAATCCGAGGTTGAAGCCATGAAAATCACACCGATAGAGATACGCCAGAAAACATTTGAACGGGTTTTGCGCGGCTATGACAAGGAGGAGGTGAACGCTTTTTTGCAATCGCTTTCGCAGGAATGGGAGCGGGTGCTGGAGGAAAACCGTGAATACCGGTTTAAACTGGAAGTGACGCAAAAGGAAGTGCAGAAACTGCGCGAAGTGGAAACATCGCTGTACCGGACGCTGAAAACCGCCGAGGACACCAGCACGCAACTGATTGACCAAGCCGGACGGTCGGCGGATTTGCAGTTGCGCGAGTCGCGGAGCCAAGCGGAAGCCATGCTAAACGAGGCACGTACCAAAGCCGCCCAACTGACGCAGGAAGCGGAAAAATATTCGCGCCGGACGCTGGAAGACACACTGGCCGAGGTAAAAGGCAAGGAAAACGATTTGCGGCAACTGGAAATGTTGAAGGAAAACCTGATTCAGGAAATCCGCAACATCGCCAACGACACCGTGGACCGGATTAACCGCGTGGCCGAAAGAAACAACCGCAACCTGCTGGACGATAAAATACGCGAGGTCAGGAACCTGCTGGACCAGAAACCCGCACCCGTGGAAACCGCGCCGCCAGTCGTTGTTTCCCAAGAGCCGCCAGCAACCACGCCCTACGAGAACAAACCTTCCGCCGTGCATCCGACCGCTGAAACAGACAGGAACCAAATAACTGACGCGGTTTACGAAGAAGCGGAAGTCACTACCAGCGAAAACAACTCGGAAACCGGAAAATTGGAAGAGATGACCACCCAGCCGGAAATCCAAGCGGAACCGATTCCGGCACCGGCACCGATGGAGAGTTTTGTGGTACGCAAAAAACCCGCCGAACAGTTTAAGGACACGTCTGCATCGGCCGCGTCCTTTTTTGAGGAAATTTGATTTTCATTTTCCTGACAACCAACAACCTATCACCGAAATCGTGGGAATCGTCGCTTTAGAAGGAATGGAATTTTTTGCCTACCACGGTTTTTACGAGGAGGAACGCAAGGTGGGCAGCCGGTTCATTGTGGACGTAGCCGTGACGGTGGATTTGTCGCAGCCTGCCCAAAGCGACAAACTGAGCCAGACGGTGAATTACGAAGTCCTTTACAAAATAGTGAAAGACGAAATGGAAGTGCCTTCGTACTTGCTGGAACACATGGCAGGCCGGGTACTTGAGAAAATCCACGCCAAATACCCCGACATCCAATCCGCAACGGTGACCATTGCCAAGCAGAATCCACCCGTGGGCGGGGTTTGCCGCCAATCGCGCATCACCCTGACCAAGTAGGGTCGCCACGCAAATCGCGGCAGATATGCGGTGCCGCCCGCGCTTTCCACCTCTGCGCATCGGCAGTCAGGTTCACCGGTCTCGTCGCGGGCTTGATGGTCCTGAACCGGTTGGGCGAACGCATAAAACAATGCGCATAAAATTGCCGGAAACAGTGGCTATTGTGTAGCTTTGACAGACAAAACACATCATTCTATGAAACTCACCTTGGATGTAAAAGAACACAAAGCGGCTTTTTTGCCGGAACTGCTCGACACGTTCAAAGATTTTGTAGCGGTGGAACTGCCTGCCGAATCACTCTCCACCGAAGAAAAGGCATTCATTGACCGCCGTTTGGCAGCGTATGAGGCCGAACCGAACCGATTGGTGAGTTGGGCGCAATTGGCCGAATCGGTCAAAGATATGACAGACCGATAAGTCAGTTCTATACCCTTTCCCTCACACCCGCAGCAAAGACGGTGGAAAGAACGCCTGTAGCCGGTTATTGGAAAACAGTATCCCCCGAGAAGCCAAAACCTCCCGCTGTGGGGAGGCTTCGGCCAAAATAGTATCTTTTGAAAACGCTAAACCGCTGCCTTTGACGGCAAGGGCTTTTTGTGCTTGCGGCCTGGCCTGCACATAACCGGCAAGCCGCAGGTCTTCGCCAATCGTTGCCACAAGTTACGCCTCATTAGACTTGCGGCATTTTTGGAGACATCATTCTTTGCATCTCAACCTCAACACTGTTTTATATAACATATCATCTTCAGGAAGTATGTATTCTTCTATTAAATCCCCTTGTTCAGACCAAGTTTTTCGCCACACACAAACACCAAACTCTATTTTTTTTTCCATTTTCATATGACCATTTTCAAACCATTCCTGATTAATGCCATGCCCTATGCCTAACTTATAATTCCAGATTTTTTCTATGCTTCCCGATGGATACCAAAAGCGTGCTATCCCGTCTCTTATTCCATTGCAGAATGGCACTTCAGCAATCAGCGTTCCATTGGCGGCACACTCATAAGCAATTCCTGTAAATGGCTCACATTTATACGTGTCCACATATTTTTCGTAATCGTAACCCAGTTCTTCAAAATCTACACGTTCCATACATTACGGTTACCCGGAATTGTTTTCCAAGGGGGTTTGGGCTTTTCAAAGATACTATTTTGCGGCGTTGTTTTTGCGCCGCCGCCACTTGCGCAGCAGCCAAATACCAACTCCCAACAGCAGCCACACGGGCCAGAGCGTGACCGCGCCAATCAGGATATCGAGCAGAATGCCCCAGCCATTGCCGAAACTTGCCGCAAGTTTACTCCAAAAGCCGGTTTCCGGGGCGGCGGCGTAGGCCACTTCCTCATACATTTCCAGGCGTATCGTGCTGTAACCCACTTGGTTGCGCAAGTATTTCAAACGCCCTTCGCGGGCTTCTATTTCCTCTCGGATTTGCTGCAAGGCGCGTTCTAGTTCCAGAATGTCCTTCATGGTTTTGGCTTGTTTTAACAAATCCAGGTAGCGGGCTTCCAGTTGCCGTTTGGTTTTGAGCCGCGATTCGATGTCCACAAATTCCTCAGTCACATCTTCGGCGGTCACGTTGTTGCGGGCTACAAAAACGGATTGCGCCAGCAATTGCTGCATGGCTGCCTCAAATTGCGCCGCCGGAATGCGGATGGCAAAATCCATCTGGTGCGCGTAGTTGGTACGCGTTTCGTTGGCCGATGCCATGTAGCCTTTGTAGGCAACCACGGTTTTTTTCACCGCTGCGGCACTCACCTCCAGTTTCTCCACTTGGAAGCGGACATCCGCATTCCTGATGATTTGCGGTTGCGTGACGGTTGCTTCCGGCTCGGCGACTTGCTGTTTTGCCGCCGTGAACTCGCCCGCTGCAGCAGACGACCCAGCCTCCTCCGCCCGGATTTCCGTAGCGTCGGTAGTACTTGCGTTCGGTTCGGCGTTTTTGCTGTCGCAGGACGGATTTGCCGCCGTGAGCAGCAGTAGCAAAAAGATGTTTTTCATGGCCGATGGGATTTTAACATTAATACGCCCAATGCAAAAAGTAACCCTTGTGGATATTCTTTAAAAAAAACATCCCAACCCGTGTTTACCTTTTGCACAGATGCGCACTAACGATTGAATAACGCATTAATCCGCCGGAAAATAGTATCTCCGGAAAAGCCCAAACCCGACAATTCCAAAGACAAATACCGATACTAAAGACTCTGCTCAGAAAAAACAGCAAAGCCGTTCCTGCTTCAGGAACGGCTTTCTTATTGGAATCCTGTCTTGGTTCCACCGGGCCATGCCCGGTGTTTGCAGATAACGCCCTTTCAGGGCTTGAAAAAACGCACCGGGGGTTTGGGCATTTTGAAAGATACTATTTTCAGGACTTCGGCTTGCGGGTGAGAACACCCGCAAGGGGATTGAGATTCAAACCCGCCTGATTTCTATTAATTTCGGGTTTTGATGTCCAAAAAGATACTACTTCCACAAGAAACTCGTTTACTCAAGGTCATAAATCCCTGATAGTCAACTAATAGCAACCCTAATAGTGAAAAGAAGCAGTCTTATTATGACAGTTGTCGCAATCACCGTCTTGCTTGCTGCCTTATGGGTGATAAGGAGTTATTATAAGATAACTTCGTCCGAAAGAAAAGTATTGCAAAATCTTAAATATGTAAATACTGCCAGTTGCTATATTGTTCTAAGAATTCGGCACAAAAACGAAATCCAAACTGTGGTTTGCCCTAATGATGTACTGTTTTATGCCTTAGAAAGAGGAAGGAAGCTTTTTTTTCATAATATATATGTATACACAGTAGGGAAAGCCATACAACAGGATGAAGTATTGGAAGTAGATGATCAAACATTTGATGCTTTAAAGATTTTCATAGTAGATATGAGTATAGTTAGAAAGTATGAAAAGCAAGATTTGTTAAATGATAATACTATTTTGCGATTTGAGGTTATTAACCCCGAACTTGATTGGGAAAACCGAAAGGCTTTGGCTTATCAATTACTATTAACAAACATGAATTGCTGCTCTAATTCTGAAGGAGGATTAGGAATAATAGATGTGGTTAAATAGAGTCTTCATACCCCCCGACCTGCCGCAAGCTTATAGCTTGTGGCTTTTTTGGTGGAAGCCTGTGGCTTCCCAGCCGCAAGGCTAACGATGTTGGGTTCAGTTCAAGCCCAAAAACACAAAACCTTTGCCAAGACAGGCAAAGGTTTTGTGTTTTGAAAAGATATTGTTTTCCAGCCAACAGTTTTGCACGCAAACCAAAAGCGCAAGGACAGACAACTGGAGTCTGGGGCCGTCGAAGACATTCGCAGTCAAAGATGGTGACCGGTTGGATGCCCAAGCCTACGCATACTATGAACTGGCTGGCACAAACGGCATCAGACGCATTTTGAATTTGATTGCCAGCACCGGCCAATCCGAACCTGCTGGCTCAAAGCCGCCTCTTTTGGAGAGTGTTCAATATCCCATCGCCTTATCGTCGCCGCGCGGGTCGGCACCGCCTTCGAGCTTGTGTTTCTTGCGGATCAGAACCGCGTCCACGCGGCCAATGCCGCCCACTTCGGTAATCTTGTGGCCTTTAGCTTCCAAGGCTTGGCGCGTTTCCGGGCTGAACGCGTCTTTCTCGGCAATAATGGCATCGGGCAGCCATTGGTGGTGGAAACGCTTGGCACTCACGGCTTGCTGCATGGTCATGCGGTGTTCGAGTACGTTCAGGATGTTCTGGAACACGGAAGTGATGATGGTGGAGCCGCCCGGCGTGCCGACAACTATGTACAGTTTACCTTTGCGTTCTACAATGGTCGGAGTCATGGACGACAGCATCCGTTTACCGGGCTGGATGGCATTGGCCACACCGCCGATTACGCCGTAAATGTTGGGCACGCCCGCTTTCACGCTGAAATCATCCATTTCGTTGTTGAGCAAAAAACCGGCCTCCCGCACCACCACTTTTGAGCCGTAGCCGCCATTGAGCGTGGTGGTGATGGAAACGGCATTGCCGCTGGCATCCACGATGGAAAAATGCGTGGTCTGGTCGCTTTCGTGGCGGGCAAACGCGCCAGCCTTGATGTCGGCGGAGGGTGTGGCTTTCTGCAAGTCAATGGTTTGCAGGCGTTCCAGCAAATAGTTTTCCTTCAGCAAATCGGCTACGGGCACTTTGTAAAAATCCGGGTCGCCGAGGTGCGCGGCGCGGTCGGCATACACGCGGCGTTCGCATTCGGCCATCCAGTGCACGGTATTTGGCTGCTGCCAGCCCCATTGGCGCAGGTCGGCTTTCTCTACCATTTTCAACAGTTGCAGCAGCGCCACCCCCCCACTCGATGGCGGCGGCATGGAAATGATTTTGTAGCCCTTATACTCGCCAAACATGGGTTCGCGCCAAGCGGAGCGGTAGTTTTTCAGGTCTTCGTGGGTAATGATACCCTTGGCGGTCTGCATTTCGCGCACAAGCATATCGGCGGTGGGGCCGCCGTAAAAACCTTCACGGCCTTGGTCGCGGATGCGTTCCAGTGTGCCAGCCAATGCCAGATGGAACAGCGTATCACCGCGCTGCCACGGCTTTTCACGCGTCAGGTAGGGCGTGTGCGTGTTGTATTTCAGAAAGTTGGCCTTGGCATTGTTCAGCCCGTTAGCCTCCTTTTCGGTCAGGATTACACCGTTGCGGGCCAAATCCACTGCCGGTTGCACCAACTCGCGCCAAGGCAGTGTCCCGGCTTTTTTGTGCGCCTCCACCATGCCATCCACCGCACCCGGCACACCCGATGCCAGGTGTCCGTTCACACTCAGGCCCTGCACCACATTGCCCGCTGAATCCTGGTACATGGTTTCAAAGGCCGCCGCCGGAGCCTTTTCGCGAAAGTCAAGCGTGAGGCAGGTGCCATCGGCTTTGCGGTACACCATGAAGCCGCCGCCGCCAATGTTGCCCGCAACGGGAAACACCACGGCCAGCGCAAACTGCACGGCCACGGCGGCATCTACGGCATTGCCGCCGCGTTTCATGATTTCCACGCCCACGCGCGAGGCTTCGGGATGCGCCGAAACCACCATCGCGTGTTTGGCGGTTACGCCCCGAACCCGCTGCGCGGCAGAAAGTTGCGGAAATAGTATGCTTGCAAAAGCGCAAAGGTGAATTATCCGGTAGGTGTTTTTCATGGGCTTTGTTTGGTTTGGGATTTGCGAAAAGGAAAGATAAATAAAAACCCCGTAAAGCCAAAGCCTTGCGGGGTTTCGGGTGTGGACGGGTGAATGCAAAGCAACTTGTAACCGACGGTTGGGGGATTGCTTCTCAATTATCGGTATGCAATTACCTATTTTTTTATTCCTATGTTTGGTAACCAAACAACGCGCAAACCTTGCGCGACAGTGCTGACCTTCAACTCCCGAGCTTTAAACAAACAAAAAAACCGGTATCACACAAATGAAACGATACGAGAAGATACTGATCATCATCGTTGTGGTTTTTTCTGGCTTCCAACTGCTACCCGACTTTGCAGGGAGGTTAGGCTTTTTCACACTCGCGACTTGGCTTTTGGCATTCTTTTACCTTGCAGGTAGCTATTGGCTATTCAATTCTAGAGATGACAGGAAATATTTTCTGCCGATTATCTCAGGAATTGCATTTGCAGTTTCAATTGTTGCCATACCATTCATTACACGAATTCGCTTTGAGGATTTCTATTATTTTCTACCGATTCCAAATGGACTTATCTGCATTGGCTTGACGACTTATTTGATTGTCAATAGAAAATCCGAAAATATTACCGGCAGCGTTAAAAGCATATTCAAACGATCCATCATTATTTTAGCAATCAGCTCTCTTTTTACATATACGCCGGCTTCATTTAAACCTTTTCGTGAAGTCTTGATGATAATCAATAATGACAGCGAATATTTAGTCAACAACCTTTTAATGTTTGAGTACAAGAAAAAATATGAGAATGCGCTTGAAAACAATGATTGCGACGAAGCGATTGAGTTTGCGTTGAAATCAAACAAGTCAGGAAAAATCTGGATTGGAATACAAGACAACGAAGATCAAAATACTGATAAGAAAAGCGATACAATTGATAAGAATGAGCTTTGCCGGATCAGCGCAACATACATAAATCTTTACAAAGCCTACATATGTAAAGCGAATGGAAAATATGATAATGGAGAATTCAGCGAAGCACTTTTAAACTACCAAATAGCGCACAAATACTTGACAGATTGTGACCACAAATCAAAATACTGGAACGAAGAACCATCTTGGTCATTGAGCAACATTGCGTTCTGCTATGAGGCTTTAAATAAATATACCTTGGCCGATTCATTCCATGTGGAGGCCATTTACAATTACAGAAAAAAAATCGGTACTACTGATAAAACATTAGCGAAATTATACAGCAACCTTGCTTCTTGTCTTTCAGAAGAACGGCAATTCGAATATTCAAACAAACTGTTCAATGCAGCCAATGCCATTTTAAAGACAGACAGTTCGAATAATGACAACAGAAAAGATCTGTCAACGAACTACAAAAATCTTGCAAAAAACTATATACAACAGGACAGCTTACAAGAAGCCTTGTTTTTTATCACAAAAACAATGAGCGTTTCAAAAAATACTGAAATGAATTTTTGTTCGGCCACACTGTATCATGGAATATACTTGTACAGACTAAGCGAATACACAAAGGCGGATTCGGTTTTAAAAATCTGTCTGCAGTGTTATGAAAGCCAACCAAAGAATGACAGGCAAAACATTGCGGAATGTAATCTTGCGTTGAGTCAAGTCAACATTGCTCTTGCCAAATATGATGAAGCGAAAAAATATCTGCAGTATGGGATGCAAATCACCACAAAAAACTTCGGCTACAACAGCGTCTATTACGCAAATTATTTAAAAGTGCTTGCGTATCTGAACAAGATTTTTGGCGAATACATTACATCTGAAAAACAATATAATGAAGTCGTTGAGATTTACTCAAGGGAATTAGGCAGACGGAACGAAAAATTGCCGCAAGTTTTTTCAGGTTTAGCAGACCTCGAAATAACACTTTCAGAACTTGATGCCGCAAAAGCGCATTCTGACAGTTCAATTTCCATTGCATCAAGTTTTCTCCCGTTAATTTACACAAGAAGCACCGAATTATTAAACGGGTCAGCATACGCCGACTACTGTTTGGGGCTTTACAAACAAGCCGGCAATACTTACAGGAAGGTGATTCGCATAAACAACAATTACAACCTCAATTCAAGTGCAACGACAGCAATTGCTCTTAACGGACTTGGATTGATTGAAACGGCCAAAGGAAATTACAAGATAGCGGACTCGCTTTTTCAAAAATCAATAAAACTTCACGAAAAAATATTTTCAGAAAGCAATCCTTTAACGGCAATCGTTTATCTGAACCACGGGGTTTTATGTATTCAGGAAGAAAGATTCATTGAAGCAGAAGATGAAATAAATAAATCACTGAGAATAAATAAACGGTTTTTCAAAAAAGATCACGATATTTTTGCTGATATATTTGTTTCGCTTGGAGACCTTGCAAAAAAGAAAAGGCAAAACAAGACTGCTAATGACAATTATAAAAAAGCACTGGAAATTTACAGGAACAAATTTAATGACAAGCATTGGAGAGTCGTAGCCACACAGAGTAAACTCAAGTAGCATATTCGCACAATCTGCATGAAAATCGTAACTGAAAGAACACGTCTGCATCGCCGCACCCACGGTTGAAACCGTGGGTGCGAACCACTTCTTTTACGCTTTTCTCTCAGCGGCCGCCTTTTCTCACGGCCCGCCGTTCGCGCAGTTCTTGCAGCAGCATACGATTGAATTCCTTTTCCGACTTGTAGAGTTCGGCCACTTGGCGGGGCGAAACCACTTTCAGGAACCTGCCCACGTACTCCTTTTCGGCATCCACTTCCTTTTGGCGCAGGTTCAGTAATTCCTTCAAGTCCTTGCGGATTTCATCATCGGTGGCAGTCACAGTGGCCGAGTTGACGCGCAACCGGCGCATTTGCACACGGATTTTTTTCCGGTCGGTTTCGTAGGCTTCGTACACGGGCCAAAATTGCTTGGATTGGTCGGCGGTCAGGTTCAGGCGCGTGGTAATCAGCCCTATCTTGGCACTTTTGATGCGTTCGGCAACCGGCCCGTCCTCCTCTTCGGCTTGGGCAAATGCCCGGGTTGCGCCAGCCAACAGCAACACGAATAGGAAAATAGCCGGGGTTTTCAAAATGTTTCGCATGGATGTTTTTGGTTTTCAGTGATTCAAGTTGTTCGGGTAACAATCAAATGGATTCCTCAAAAGAATACTCATCCACTTCTTCCAGAATGGATTTTTCCGGAGTGTTGCGGAGCAATGAATTACGGAGTTCCAGCCGCTCCCCCACCGCCACATCCATCAGGTCGTCGGGCGAGATATTGGATTGCTGCAAATACTCGATTATTTCCTGTCCGGAAACCTTGGAAATATTCGCACCGGGCTGGCTACCGGAATAGTATGTTTTGAAAAGCCCAAACCCGGCCATTACCACCACCAAAACACTGGCCAGCGACACGCCCACCCGCACCCAAGTTGCGGGCAACCAACCCTTCGCCGCGTTTTCGGTCAGGATTCTTTTCTGAATTGTCGAGGGCAACCGGTCAAAATAGTTTTCCGGCGTTTGGAATACCGTTTTGCGTTCCAGTTCCTCCAGTTTTATGCGCTTGTTTTCCATGGTGTATGCAAGGTGGCGGTTATCAGAAAGGTTTGACAGGTTCCACGGGCAAAAGTTTAATCGTTGTTCACGGATGCCTCTATTTTTTTCACCGCCAAATGGTACGAAGCCTTCAATGCCCCCACCGACGTGCCCAGTATTGCGGACATTTCCTCGTATTTCAGTTCATCAAAATATTTCATGTTGAACACCAGCCGCTGCTTGTCAGGCAGTTTGAGGATGGCTTTCTGCAACTTGAGCTGGATTTCATCGCCGGTGATGTGCGCGCCGGCATCCAGTTTACCCGTCAGTTCGGCGGCCACATCATTGATGGGCAGGAAAAAACGGCGGCGTTTCTTTTTCAAAAAGCCCAGGCATTCGTTGGTGGCGATGCGGTAAATCCACGTAAATAGCTGCGAATCAGCCCGGAAGCCTTCCAAGTTGTTCCATACCTTGATAAAGGTTTCCTGCGTCAAATCATTGGCATCGTCATGGTCAACCACCATTTTCCGGATATGGCCGTACACTTTCTGTTGGTATTTGCGAACCAGCAGGTTGAAAGCGTAGTTTTTAGTGTCGGGATGGCGAAATTTGGCCAAAAGTGCTTCGTCTTCCAAGTTCGGCGGGGCTTTGTCGGTTGGATGCGGCTGCGCGGCCAAGGTTTAACCCCAAAGCCGCCATCAAAATAGTATCTCTCAAAACACCCAAACCCACCGGCAATAACCGGAGGCCGATGCTTCAACAAAATAACTTTCCGATGAAAGATTTCCTGCCAGCCACCACGCTGATTGTCACCGCATTCATGGCCGGCCTGATCTGGTTCGTGCAGGTTGTGCATTACCCGATTTTCCAGAAAGTGCCGCCCGGCCAGTTTCCGGCCTTCCACCAGGCGCACTTGGCCACAACCGGAAAAATAGTGTTGCTGCCGATGCTGCTGGAGTTGCTGTGTTCGTGCCTGATGCTGACGCTGAAATTTGATAATCCGCTGCAAAACGGACTCAACTACACCGCCGCCGCGCTGACGGTTTTTATCTGGGGAGCAACCGGCCTAGTTTCCGTGCCGATCCACAACCAACTGGCCGTCAGCGGTTTCGATGCCGCCGCAATCCAGAAACTGGTGGCCACCAACTGGCTGCGCACCTGCGCGTGGACGGCCCGCCTGGGCATTGTGGCGTACTTGGCATACCTGAAAAAATAGGTAACCTCACCCCCGGCCCCTCTCCTGCTGAGAGGGGAGCAAAGGCTCCTTTTTTTCACCCCTCTCA